>NZ_JBDTEM010000155.1:0-1699 GCF_039922535.1 Rhodoferax sp.
CCCCCCAACCTCCCCGAAGTTCCCGATCCCCAAGAAGTCGTCCTAGTCAAATTCGGCGAGGTCGTCCCCGTCAGCGGCATCTACGAGCCCATCAACATCCCCGCTCCCAAGCGCCGCATGCTTAGCCTGCTCAAACCACCCCCCATCACCGGCCCGTTTGAGGTCGTGGGCAGCATGAACTACCTGCACGGCGACTCCACCGCCCCACACATCGGCGAAGGCCGCGATCCCATCCCCACGACTTGGCGCTTGCTGTGGAAGGACGACCGTTATCTGGACGGCAGTATCCCCGCAGAAGAGGCGGGCTATGTGTTCAACAAGCCCTCAGTCCCCGTAGTGCAAGCCAGCGCCGCCGCTGCCAGCAGCCAAGACGATTTGCTCTACGCCAACAGTGGCGAACGCACCAGCAAGGCGGGCACATGGGCCGTGCAAACCGACCTGCAAGCCCGCCAGACATTTGCACTGGGCGACGTGCTGCCGTTGCACCAAGGTGCAGAGGTCGTGTGGATCTGGTGTGAATAAGGTTCAAGAGAAATCGACCTCCAGCGCATGTTCTACCTGCGCAAGCAGCTACTAAATTAGTAGTATTTCGAATTATGCGGTTCACTCTGGCCGGCCCCAACTGGGGTACCCAGTTCACCCCACGCATCGGGTCTGAGGTGCTGGTGAACTTCATCGAAGGCGATGTGGACCGCCCCCTGGTGGCAGGCCAGCTCTACAACGGCGCCGACCTGCCGCCCTTCTCCGCCGGGGTGGACTCGGGCGTCAACCACGCCGGGGTGGTCTCCGGTTTGCACAGCCAGGGGCTGGATGGGGATGGATACAACCAATGGGTGGTAGACGACTCCAGCGCCCAGCTGCGCATGCGCCTGGCCAGTAGCACTGCAGCCAGCCAGTTGAACCTGGGCTACCTGGTGGCCCAGGCCCCCACGTCGGCCCAGCGGGGCAGCTACCGCGGCAGCGGCTTTGAGCTGCGCACCGATGCCTGGGGCGTGCTGCGCGGGGGTGAAGGGGTGTTGTTGTCCACGCATGTACAAAAAGAATTCTTAGGCAAGCGCCAACCCACCAATTGGGGCTACAGCAGCTTTGGTGAAACCACCGACATGGTGGGCGTACCTACCCTCACTAACAACTGGTATGAAAGCAAAAAGTAGACATGGCTACACCCCTCATTCCCCAAGAAATTTACCTGCTGGAGCGCTACAGCTTTTTGGACTACTACCGCGACATGGTGGACGCTTGGGCCAAGATGCTGGCGGCGGCAGAGCAAGCTTTGCAGCAGTTCATGTTGAAGTTGCCCAGTGACTACCGCAGCCGCCATTTATCCAACCAACCCGATATTGTTTGGGGTGAACGGGTCTTGCCCAACTTCCGGTCTACGCTGGCATCGCTAGATGATGGCTATGTGCTGCTTAAACGTGGCGACCTCAGCGCTCTGGGGTTTGGTGGCAATGTGCGAAGCGCATTCCATGGGCAGACCAGCGACTACCCTTCTGACTGGATGCCGCAGGAGTTGGAGGACCAGTTTTCACATTGGGAATTCGAGGCTTTCAAAAGGGGATGCAACCTATCAATTACTGAGCAAGCCGGGTGGAAGATCGGCTCCTTAACCATTCGCTACTCAGACAGGTCTCGCGGCCCCCTCAATCCCCCCCGCCAGTTGGCCCCAATACCGCCTCAACCATAGCGTCACAGTCGC
>NZ_JBDTEM010000156.1:0-5807 GCF_039922535.1 Rhodoferax sp.
GAGGCACTGCGTAAACCATGGCGTTGCGCGGCCAGCCCACCCGGCAAGCTAGGCGCGCGCAAGGCCCGTGCCGCCAGTGCGTCACCCCAGCGCTGCCGCAAGGTATTGCGCAGACGCGCGGGACTGGGGGGGGCGCCGCTGCCAGACACGGCCCCCGCCGCAGAGCACAGCAAGCCCAGCATGAAGATCGCGCCCCGGTGCGTGTTGATGCCGCCGGTGGCCGCCAGCATATGGGCTTCGGCCTGGATACCACAGCGCTCCAGCGCCGCAAAATCGGCGTTCTGCTGGCCCAGTTCGGCGATGGCTACGAAGTAGCCGCGCAGTGCGAACAGGCTGCGCATAAAAGTCTGCGCATCCATGTCACGGTGGCTGCCGTTGTCGGTCAGGGTGACCAGGCCGGGCTTGGGGCATAGGGCCAGCTCGTGGTACAGCGCCCGTGTCGCCGCCCGGCCTATCGTTTGGGGGCTAGGCGCACCGCACCATGGCTGCGGTTTTTGCCGTGCTGCGGCCATCATGCAAGTGCCAGCGGCCGGGGCAGTGTGCTGTGCCAGAACGGTGCGCGTTCCAGCGTGGCACCCAACAGGCGCTTCACCAGCACGGCGTTGCTGCGACCCGCCCGCCATGCCGCCCATTCGCGCCAGGCCACGGCGGCACCGTCGTCAAACACCAGTTCGCCATCCAGGCGCACGCGCGGTGCGGCAAAACCCTGCAGTAGTGCGGCAACGGCATCGGCCTGGCTGGCGTTGGATACCGCAATGCACAGGTCGATGTCGGAGTCGGCATGCACATGGTCGAGCCCGGTCAGCCGCTGCCAGCCGTAGCTGCCGTAGACCCGCGCCGTGGCGTGGCAGGCGCTGAGCTGTTCGCACAGCCCAAGCCACGGCGCGCGCGCGGGCAGCGGCAGCAGGCACTGCACCTCTAAGGCGCGTGGAAAGGCGTCGAAATAGAGCACGGCGCTGCGCGGTACGGCCAGCGTGATGCGCCGCTTGTCCCAGCGTGCCGGAGCGGGCAGGCCCAGCGCGACGCTGCGCGGCATCTCGCTGGCGGTCTGGCGTGTGACCACCAGCGGCAGACGATGGCTAGCCCAGTGCTGCAAACATTCCTGCGCCACCGCATCCCAGGTGTGGGCCTGTACTTCCTGTACTTGCTGCCAGGCGACATCGGAAAGCCAGGCGATTTGGTGGCGGTGCAGAGGGGTCATGCGGCATCCAGCACCCGTTGCACCACGGCGGCCGACATCTTGCGGCCACCGCGCGCGGCACCGTCAATGGCACGCCGGTCTTGCGTGGGCGCATGCGCCAGCGCGTCGCGCAGAGCGGCGGGCAGGTCGCCTTGCCACAGGGCTTGCACGCCACCCATGGCCACATAGTTGCCCACCCCAGGGGCGAACACCGGGTTGGACTGTGACAGCGCCGTCAGCATCTCCTCGGGCAGCTTGGTGACACGGGCCATGGCGGGGATGCGCATGACTCGGATCTCGGCCTCGGGCAGTGCGTAGCAGGCATCGGCAATCAGGCCCGAGGTGATAAAGCCGCCCGACAGCGCCTGGTCGTACACCAGGCCGATGACCCGGTGTCCCTGGCGCCGCGCCAGGTCAATCGCCATGCCCAGGTGCGCCATGGCGCGGTTGATGCCCAGCAGCTCGTCACGCCGACGCAACTGTTGGCCCTGGGTGTCGATCAGCAGCAGCAGGGGTCGGCCAGGGTGCTGCGCAATGGTGTCCAGCACCACCCGGGCCTGGGCCAGCGCCAGTTGGACCCCGATGGGCGCGTGGTTGGTGGTGCCCAGCACGGCCAGCGGCTGGCCATCCAACATGGCGGTGCCTTGCAGAAAATCGCCGTCAGCGGTAATGCCGTGTTCGGGGCCAAAGAGTTGCGTGGCCAGGGTGTTCCAGTTCATGCGTTCACTCCCAGGGTTCTGGTTTCGGCTACATCCATGTCGGGCACGCGGGCGGCATCGGCAATGCCCAGGCGTAGCCAGAGTGCGGTGGCTTCGTCTCCGCCACTGTCCAGGGGCCGCAGGCGCGCGGCCAGCAAGGCGTGCTCGGCTTCCAGCACGGCCAGGGTCACCGGTTTGGCGGCGTGCAGTGCCGCGATGGCGGCGCTGCGGAATGCCGCCATGTCGTCTTCCACCAGGGCATCGCAATCACCGGTCAGCCAGCGGTGCTTGCCGCCCGTGGTGCGCCAGACCAGCGCACGGTCGCGGGAGTCGAATTCGTCCACGCCATGGCTGGCTTCGATGACCTCCGGGCCCGACATGGCCAGGCGGCCCACGTCGCTCATCACGATATGGTCAGCGCAGCGCGCCACGATGCCCATGCCGCCAAAGCAGCCGTTGGCACCGCCGATCAGCAGGATCACCGGAATGCCCGCTGCGCGTACATCCAGCACGGCGCGCATCACTTCCGACACCGCAATCAGCCCGGCGTTGGCTTCGTGCAGCCGCACGCCACCCGATTCGGCCAGCAGCAGTACGGCCTGAGGCCGGTCGCGTAGCGCGCGCTTTAGCAGGCCAACCAGCTTGGCACCATGCACTTCACCGACACCTCCGCCCATGAACTCGCCTTCTTGTGCCGCCACAAAGATGGGATGCCCATCCAACGTGGCCCGGCCAATGGCAACCCCGTCGTCAAAGGCGGACGGCACGCCGAGCTGGGCCAGGTGTGGACTGGTGATGCGTTCTGAAGGTGGCAGCCACTCATGGAAGCTGCCGCTGTCCACTACCTGGGCCAGCCGCTCGCGGGCTGTGCATTCGACATAGCTGATCATGTGGAGGCCCCTGGAATTTCTGGAAGTTCGGCCACAGCCTGGTCCAGGCGCAGACTGACGACGGCGGGCGTGGCCCCCATGTCGTGGATGGAAATGCGCACCCCGGTGAGCGGGTGGCGGGCGTGGAAGTCATCCACCACGGCCTGCCAGATCGGGGCAAAGCCACGTGCCGAGGTTTCGACGCGGACGGCGCAGGGCATGCCGGCGGCCGGTTCAAGCAGCACCTCCAGGTTACCCGAGCCGACTACACCCACCAGGATGGGCGCAAAGTTGCCCGCGGGCTGGCCTGCGGGATACGAAAAATCCAGGGTCTCTAGCCCTGCGGGAATATCGCTCATGGGGATCTTCCTCCTACCAGTTTCTGAAACGTTTGGGGGGCTGGTACAGACCGCCGGAGGCGCGCACCAGGTCGCGCATGGAGCGGGCGGCCAGCAGGTTGCGGGTGGCATCGCGGGCATCCACCCCCATGTCTTCGGCGCGCTGCACGATGCCCCGGTCGCGCAGGTTTTCCACCATGCGCTTGTCGCGTCCCAGGCCGATAGGGGTGTAGCCCGCCACGCCGCGTATGGCCTGTTCGCGCTCCTCGTCACTGCGGCACAGCAGCAGGTTGGCAATGCCTTCTTCGGTCAGGATGTGGGTGACGTCGTCGCCGTACACCATCACCGGCGGGATGGCCATGTCCGCCTGTTCGGCCAGTTGCCAGGCATCCAGCTTTTCCACAAAAGCGGGCTGCATGTGTTCGCGGAAGGTTTCTACGATTTGCACCACCAGCTTTTGGCCGCGCGGCATGGCGGACACACCGCTGCGGCCCTGGCGCGCCTGGGCCCCGGCCTTCAGCCAGGCGGGAGAGGCGTGGCGTCGGCCCCGGGCATCGGCCCCCATATTCGGTGCACCACCAAACCCGGCAATACGCCCCAGCGTGGCAGTGGAGCTGTGGCCGTTCAGGTCGATCTGCAGGGTGGAGCCGATGAACATGTCGCAGGCGTAGTGGCCTGCCGCCTGGCTGAAAGCGCGGTTGCTGCGCAGGCTACCGTCGGGTCCGGTGAAGAATACATCGGACCGGGCGCGGATGTAGTCCTCCATGCCCAGCTCGGAGCCGAAGGAGTGCACGCTTTTGACCCAACCGGCCTCGATGGCGGGGATCAGCGCCGGGTGCGGGTTCAGCGCCCAGTGGCTGCAAATCTTGCCCTTCAGGCCCAGCGACTCGGCGTAGGTGGGCAGCAGCAGCTCGATGGCGGCGGTGTCAAAGCCGATGCCATGGTTGAGCCGCTGCACACCGTATTCGGCGTAAATGCCCTTGATGGCCATCATGCCCATCAGTACCTGGATCTCGCTGATCTGCGCCGGGTCGCGGGTGAACAGCGGTTCGATGAAATTTGGCGTGGGGGCGAGGATGACGAAGTCCACCCAGTCACCGGGAATGTCCACGCGCGGCACGCTGTCCACCATCTCGTTCACCTGGGCAATGACAATGCCGCGCTTGAAGGCCGTGGCCTCGACGATGGCGGGGGTGTCCTCGGTGTTGGGGCCGGTGTACAGGTTGCCATGGGCATCGGCCGACTGGGCGCAGACCAGGGACACGCGCGGCGTGAGGTCCACAAAGTAACGGGCAAACAGCTCCAGGTAGGTGTGGATGGCCCCGATGCGAATCTTCCCGGTGCTGACCAGTTTGGCAAGCCGCGCTGCCTGCGGCCCGGAGAACGAGAAGTCCAGCAGCGAGGCAATGCCGTTCTCAAACAAATCCAGGTGTTCGGGCAGCGCCAACACCGACTGCACCATGTGCAGGTCGTGCACCCGTGCCGGGTCCAGCTGGGTCAGGGCGCGGGCCAAAAAGTCGGCCTGCTTCTGGTTGTTTCCCTCCAGGCAGACCCGGTCGCCCGGCTCCAGCACTGCATGTAACAGGGCGACGGTGGCATCGGCCTCCACCCACTTGTTTTTGCGTTGTGGGCCCAGCGTCTGTGCGGCACGCTGCAGCCGCGCACGGCGGTTGTCGGCTTGGGTGTTCCAGTCGATGTGGTCCATGAAATTCCTTGAACTTGAAAATTAACCCACCAAGGCCTTGGTCGCAAAAAACAAGACCGACGGCCCCATCAGGCAGCCCAGGCCGGTGTAGAAAGTCGAGGTCATGGCACCGTAAGGCACCAGCTTGGGGTCCAGCGCTGCCAAGCCACCGCACACGCCGCTGGTAGTGCCCATCATTCCGCCAAACACCATGGCGGTGCGTGGGTTGTCCAGTCCAATGAACTTGGCGAATACAGGCGTACCCACCATGACCAGTACCGACTTCACCAGGCCAGCGGCAATGCTGAGTGCTAGCAGCTCGGAGCTGGCCCCGATGGCGGCCCCGGTCACTGGCCCGACGATGTAGGTGACAGCCCCAGCCCCGATGGTGGTGATGCTTACCGCATCGGTATAGCCAAACGCGTAGGCAACGCCAGCCCCGATCACAAAAGACAGCACCACGCCCACCAGCAGCGAGACGATGCCTGCCAGGCCGCACTTGCGCATGTCGCTGAGAGTAGCGCCGTAAGCGGTGGATACGATGGCGAAGTCGCGCAGCATCGCCCCGCCCATCAGTCCTACACCGCTGAGCAGTTTGATGTCCACCACACCATTTTTTCCGCCGGTGGCGACACCGCTGATATAGGCCGCCAGCAGCCCCAACATGATGGCCAAGGCCGAACCATGCAGTTTGCCTCGGGTCAAGCGGGCCGATAGCACGTAAGAAAGCCACATGGTGGCGCCGACAATGGCAAACGCCGTCAAAAGCCCGTTCTTGACGAGTACGGTGGTAAGGATGTCCAGCATGGTCATTTCCCCTGGCCAGCGTTGGCGGACAGCGCTGTTTGGCGCTTGGACAAGCCAATCCGGTCTATCGCCGGAATGAGCGCAAAACAGACCACCGTGGCCAGAATGCCTGCCGTAATGGCCATGGGCCCCCCCTTGACAGCACCCAGCACATTTTGTTGCGATGCCATAGCCACCACCACGGGGATGTACATGGCGGTCCAGAACGACACGCCTTGCGCTGGCAGCGGG
>NZ_JBDTEM010000157.1:0-5312 GCF_039922535.1 Rhodoferax sp.
CAGCACTTCCGGGATGCGCGCATGCGTGGTTTTCATGCCCAGCGTGATGCCGCCCAGTTCCAGGTTCTGGTACACGGTGAGTTGGCCAAACAGGTTGCGGCCCTGCGGCACAAAGGCGATGCCCTTGGCCAGCAGCTCTTTTTGGGTCAGGCCGACGACGCTTTCGCCATACAGTTTGATGCTGCCTTGGCGCGGCTTGAGCAGGCCAAACAGGGTTTTCAACACCGTCGATTTGCCTGCGCCGTTGGGGCCGAGCAGCAGGGTGATGGAGCCGGTCTGGGCCTTGAAGCTCAGGTTGTTCAGGATCATGAAGTCCTTGTAACCCGCCACCACGTCGTTGAATTCAATACAGGTGTCGCTCATTTTTATGCTCCCAGGTAGGCATCTAAAACCTGTTTGTTGCCACGGATTTCGGCCGGTGTGCCGATGGCCATCACCTTGCCTTCCACCATCACCATGATGCGGTGGCACAGGTCCATCACGAAGTCCATGTTGTGCTCGATGACCACGAAGCTGCTTTTCTTGCCGCTGGCGGGGTTGCGGTTCAGGTCTTTCAGCAAAGTCGAGATACCGCCGACCAGGCTGGGGTTCACGCCCGCGCAGGGTTCGTCCAGCAGCACCAAATCAGGTTCGCTCATAAAGGCCATGGCGATGTCCACCAGCTTTTGCTGGCCGTAGCTGAGTTCACCGGCCTTTTTATCGGCCACGTGTTCGATGCGAAAGCGCTTGATCAGCGCGTCGGCCTTACCACCCAGCCCCGAGTCGCTAGGCGCGAACATGCGGCTGAACATCGTGCCCTGGTGCTCTTGGGCGGCGACGATCAAGTTGTCGCGCACGCTCATCTTGCCGAACACCTGCAGGGTCTGAAAGGTGCGGCCAATGCCGCGGCGGTTCAGTTCTAGCGGGCCGCATTGGGTTACGTCTTCGCCGTTGAGTTCGATCTTGCCGGTGTCGGGGGTGATCTGGCCCAGCATGCTGTTGAACAGCGTGGTTTTGCCGGAGCCGTTGGGGCCGATTACGCCGAAGATTTCGCCGGGCTGGACTTCAAAGCTCACACCGCCCACGGCCTGGATGGCACCGTAGGCTTTTTTCAGGTCAGTGACCTTGAGAAGGGACTGGCTCATGGCTTGGCTCCTGCTGCAGCACGGGCAGCGCTGGCTTCTTTCGATTGTTTTTTGGCCTTCATGCGGTCGGGCAGGCTCAGCAGCCCGTCGGGCAGCCACACCATCAAAATCACCACGGCAACGCCAAACAGCGGCAGATACCAGTCGGACACACCGGGCACGTCACGCAGCCACTCGGGCACGATCACGCCCACCGCCGCTCCCACCACCGGGCCCAGGAAGTAGCCGGGGCCGCCCACCACCACCATCAGGTACATCATGATGGACGCACCCACGGCAAACGGTGCGGGCTCAATAAACTGCACCAGTGACGCAAACAAGGCACCCGCCACCCCGGCATAGGCCGCGCCGATGGCGAATGACAGCAGGGTGTACGAGCGGATGTTGATACCCAGGCTCTCGGCCCGGATCGGGTTGTCGCGCAGCGCGGTAAACGCCTTGCCCCAAGGGCTGCGCAGCAGGCCCCACAGCAGCAGCGCCAGCACCACGGCCACGGCCAGCACCAGGTAGTAGTAGCGCAGATTGCTGTCGGCAAAGGCCGGACGGGCAATGTCGTTGATACCGAAGGTGCCGCCGGTCAGCCATTCTTCGTTGCGCATCACCAGCCAGACGGCCGTGTTAAAGCCTAGCGTGGCAAACGCCAGGTAGATGGTCTGCACCCGCAGAGCCGGAAAGCCCAGCACCAGGCCGACGCAGAAGCACAGCGCAGCCGCTGCAGGAATGCCCAGCCACCAGCCCAGGCCAGCCTTGAGCAGCAGCGCCATGGTGTAGGCCCCGATGCCAAAGAAAGCGGCATGGCCCAGCGACTTCTGCCCGGCGTAGCCCACGGTCAGGTTCAGCCCCATGGTGGCCATCACGAAGATCAGCCAGGTGGTCATCAGGTAGATGCCGTAATTTTTAAGAAATTGGGGTGTAACGCACAGGAATACTGCGGCGACAGCTATGGAAATAAGAGTGGATTTTTTCATGGCGTGGATGCTCCGCATGGCTTCGCGCGATTCGGCGCGGCACGGGTTGGGATGGGATGCAAGGCGCAATTTGCAGCCAATAGCACCGCTATTGGCAAGAAGTGCAACGCCGCAGACCGCCCAATCCTGGGCATGCGACGAGCGTGTGGAGTCATGTGGAGCATCCTTAGACTTTCCGTTCTTCTTTTTTACCCAACAAGCCCTGGGGTTTGAACAGAATCACCACCATAAAAATCACCAGCGCCACCGCGTCTTTGTAGGCAGGCGAGATGTAGGCCGCAGCCAGGTTTTCTGCCACGCCCACGATCAGCCCGCCCAGCAGCGCGCCACGCGAGTTGTTGAAGCCGCCGATGATGGCCGCGAAGAAGGCCTTGTTGCCCAGCGATTCGCCCATGTCGAACTTGGCCAGATACGTGGGTGTGACCAGCACGGCGGCGGCGCAGGCCAGCACGGCGTTGATGGCAAAAGTGTAGAAAATCATGCGCGGCACGTTGATGCCCAGCACGCTGGCGCTCTCGGTGTTTTGCGCCACGGCCTGCATGGCGCGGCCGGTGATGGTTTTTTGCAGGAAGGCCTGGGTGGCAAACACCAGCAGCAGGGCCAGCACCAGCGTACCCACGTCGGCCAGGGTGATGGTGACACCGCCAAGGTTGAACAGCTTGTCGGCAAACAGGCTGGGGAAGGGATGGGCTTCGGCGCTGTAGCCTGCCCGCATGCCGTTGCGCAGGGCGATGGACAAGCCGATGGTGGCCACCACGATGGGCATCATGCCGAACTTGAACAGCGGGTCCACAATGCCGCGCTTGAAGGCCCAGCCCAGGACCAAAGTGGCGACGATGCAAGTCAGCAGAAAGCTGACCAGAAACGGCGCACCCATGTTGATAAAGGCCAGCATCATGAAGGCGGGCAGCATCACGAACTCGCCCTGGGCAAAGTTGATGGTGCCTGCCGCTTGCCACAAGAGCGTAAAGCCCAGGGCCGCCAGCGCGTAAATGCCCCCGGTGGCCAGGCCACTGAAGAAGAGTTGGAGAAAGTCGGTCACGGTAGTTCCTGTGTGGGAGTGTGGGATAGCGGGGGCGGCATTTCTCAGGCGCCCGCTACAGCCAGAACGCACGCTGTCCAGAAACACCGTAGATCTGGCGTTGCCAGGCCGCAGGTGTTGCCCCCTGCATGTCGCATCGACTGTTCAAACCGATGCGAGCGGGAGGGCGAAAGACGCATAGCGCTGCAGCCTGGGGGGTACTTACTTTTTCATCTTGGCGTTGACGTTTGCTGCGTTCAGTGGCGGCACCATGGCGATCACTTCCTGTTTGCCGTTCTTCACTTCGACCATGAAGCTTTCGCGGTCCAGGTCACCGTTCTTGTCGAACTCGACATTCATCAGCACGCCAGGGTATTTGTCGGTGGTGACCTTCAGGCCGTGCAGTGCGGCGGCCACGGCCTTGCGGTCCAGCTTGCCGACTTTTTCGATGGCGGCTTTCAGCACATAGATGCCGCTGTAGCCCTTCATGCCGTTGTGGTCCGAGATGTAGCCGTAGGCCTTTTCAAACTTGGCACGGAAGGCGCGGATAGCCGGAATCGGTGCATCCACCGTCAGGCCCACGTGGGCGATGGCACCATTGGCCGCGTCGCCTGCCAGATCAATCACCTTCTGGCCGGTCAAGGTGGTTTCACCAATGATGGGCTTGGTCCAGCCTTGCTTGCGCAGCTCGCGCAGCATGCGGGCCGACTCTTCTTCGTTCGAGTAGGCAAACACCGCATCGGCATTGCTTTGCTTGGCCTTCAGCACCGGGGCCGAGAAGTCAACCTGGCCGCTGTCGCTGGAGATTTCGGCGACGATCTTGGTGTCGGTGCCGGCCAGTGCTTTCTTGATCGAGTCCAGGCCGCCCTTGCCGAAGTCGTTGTTCACATAGATCACCGCCAGGGTTTTGGCCTTGACCACCTGGTTGATGTAGCGCGCCACCTTGGGCATGGCGGTTTCTTGGGTGAAGCTGGTGCGGAAGACGTAGGGGTTGCCCTGCTTGGTGATGCTGGCCGCTTCGCCGCCGGTGAAGTTGGGGATCTCGGCGCGGCGCGACTCGGCCATGCTGACCATGATGGAGCCGGAGAACACCGGGCCAAAGATGGCGAACACGTCGTTGTCGATGGCTTTTTGCGTCAGGCCCTTGGCGATGCCGGGGTTGCTTTGCGTGTCGGTGGTGATGGTCTCGATCTTCTTGCCCAGGATGCCGCCGTCGGCATTGATTTCCTTGACCGCCAGTTCCACACCGTTTTTGAAGTTGGTACCTGCCGTGGCGCCGCCACCCGACAGCTCGACGATGTTGGCGATTTTGATGGTTTCTTGGGCAAAAGCGCCGCTAGCGCAGGCAGCAATTGCGCAGGCGGCTATTAATTTGAGAGTGATGCGTTTGGTCATGGTGTGTCTCCGGGTGGTTGTGGACTAAAAAAACGAGGCGGGTTTTCGGATCTCGCCGAGCAACTCGGCAGGGTAAATCAGTTCGCGCAGAAAATCGGCATCTTCGCGTATCTTTTGGGCCGCATCGGCGAAACCAAAAAAATCCAGATAGCAATGGGTTTGCTGGATCATCATCTCGAACCCCGGCTCGGCCACCAGGCCGCGGGCGCGGGCGGCGCGCACCACCGGCGTGGGCTGGTTTTTCATCAAAATATCGACCAACGCCGCACCGGTGTCCATGCGCGCCACGTCGCAGGGCAGGGGGTCGCTGCTCTTCAGGCCCAAGGGCGAGGCATTGATGACCACATCGAACCCGGCCGGGTCGTTGCTGGCGGCGGCCCAGGCTTTCACGGTCGAGCCCGCTGTGATGCGGGCGGCGGCTTCGGCGGCGCGCTGGCTGCTGGGGTCATAAAAAGCAATTTCGGCCGGGGCCTGCGCACCGGCCAAGGCCAACGACGCACCAATCGCCGCCGCCGCACCGCCTGCGCCCAGTACCAGCACGCGTTGGGTGGCATAGGCAATGCCGAAGTAGCCCAGGCTGGCAACGAAACCTTCGCCGTCGAACAGGCCGCCGTCGAGCGTGCCGTTGGCCCCGCGCCGCACACCGTTGACGGCACCGGCCATACGGGCGATGTCGGACAGGCTGTCCAACGCGTCCAGCATCGCAGCCTTGTGCGGAATGGTGACCCACAGGCCCTGCACATTCGGGGCGGCAAAAGCGCTTTTCACAAACGCCTGCAGATCGGCCGGGGCCACCTGCACCGG
>NZ_JBDTEM010000158.1:0-11864 GCF_039922535.1 Rhodoferax sp.
GGTACACGCCCTGCGATGTGATCAACGACTACCGCAACGACATCCGCACGCCCCGGCGTTCCCGGTTTGCCACCAGTGCCGCATAAAACAGCCAACCATAACCATAAAACGGAGACAAAACCTTGAAGACCCAAAGCCTCGCCCACAGCCTGATAGCCGCCACAGCGCTAACCCTCCTGGGCAGCAGCACTGCGCAAGCCGCGACCCAATGCGCCAGCGGTGCACCACTGCGCTTTGCGGGCATTACCTGGGAGTCGGGCCAGTTCTACACCGACATCATCCGCACCTTGCTGGAAACCGGCTACGGCTGCAAGACCGAAGTGGTCAACGGCAGCACCGCCGCCACCGAGACCGCACTGGTCAGCGGCGACCTGCAGCTGTGGGTAGAGCAATGGAACCGCACCGACATCATCCGCAAAGGCGTGGACAGCGGCAAGATCAAGCTGGTGGGTGATCTGCTTTCCGAAGGCGGGGCGACCGAAGGCTTTTTCGTACCCGAGTACATGGTGAAAGGCGATGCGCAACGCGGCATCAAAGCCACCACGCCCGACCTGAAGACAGTGGCCGATCTGCCCAAATACAAAGACCTGTTCAGTGACGACGAGAACCCTGAAAAAGGCCGTTTTCTGAACTGCCCTACCGGCTGGGATTGCGAAAAAATCAACACCCAGAAGATGAAGGCCTACAAGCTGGATGCCAGCTACACCAACTTCCGTGCCGGCACCGGCGCGGCGCTGGACGCGGCGATTTCCTCGGCCATTGCCCGTGGCAAGCCCATTTTGTTTTATTACTGGTCGCCCGCCAGCCTGATGGGGAAATTCAAGCTGGTCAAAATCAAGGAGCCTGAGTTCAACCAGAAGTGCTGGGACACGCTGAAAGACCCCAAGGTCAAAGACGTATGCCCTTCCGCCACGCCCAACACCCGGTTGACCGTGGGCATGTCCACCGCGCTCATGCAGTCCGACCCAGAGGTGCTGAACCTGGTTGAAAAAGTGCAGCTCAGTCCCGAGCAGATCAACACGGCGATCGCCAAGATGGCCGAACGCAAACTGGGTAGCGATGTAGTGGCCCGCGAGTTCCTGAAAGCCAACCCCACCGTCTGGTCGGGCTGGATGCCGGCTGCCGCAACCGCCAAAGCGGTAAGCGCGTTGAAATGACCCGCCGCCCTGCGTTGGCCCAGGGGGCAGCCTGCCCCGCCAGTGAAATAGGAACAAAAAAATGAACGGGATCTTTCTCGATCTATCGGTGACCGACGATGTGAACGCAGCCGTCATGGACTTTGTGGAAAACCATGGCGAGGTGTTTCACCATATCGCCAAACTGCTGTTGGTCTGGCTGCTGGTGCCGCTGGAGCATGCGCTCATGGCCATCCCGCCGTGGTTGATGCTGCCCGCCGTGGCGGGTATTGCCTGGCACGCCACCCGCCGCCTCGGCGCGGTGGTGGTGCTGACCGCGGGCCTGTATTTGATTGGCAGCTTTGGCCTGTGGGACAAGCTGATGCAAACCCTGGCGCTGATGCTGGTGGCCACGCTGCTCACACTGGCCATCGGCCTGCCGCTGGGTATCTGGATGTCGGCCAACGAGCGGCTGCGCAAGATACTGCAGCCGGTGCTGGACATCATGCAGACCCTGCCCACTTTTGTGTACCTGGTCCCCGTGCTGATGCTGTTCGGCCTGGGCAAGGTACCTGCGCTGCTGGCCACCGTGGTCTACGCCCTGCCACCGCTGGTGCGGCTGACCGACCTGGGCATCCGCCAGGTGGACCGCGACGTGGTGGAAGCCGCACGCTCGTACGGCACCACCAGCGGGCAACTGCTGTTCACGGTGCAGTTGCCCCTGGCGCGCCCCAGCATCATGGCCGGTATCAACCAGGCGGTGATGATGGCACTGGCCATGGTGGTGATTGCGTCCATGATCGGCGCACGCGGCCTGGGCGAAGACGTGCTGGCGGGCATCAACAACATGGACATGGGTCGGGGCCTGCAAGGCGGGCTGGCGATTGTGATTCTGGCGGTGGTGATCGACCGCATTTCCCAAGCCTACGGCACCGGCCGGCGTGAGCGCGCCCTGCGCCAAGGAGTCACGGCATGAGCGCTATCGAAGTCCGCAATGTGTTCAAGGTATTCGGTGCCCGCGAGACCGAGGCCATGAAGATGCTCTCCACCGGGGCCGACAAAAAATCGGTGCTGGAACGCACCGGCTGCAACGTAGGCATCCACGACGTTTCGTTGTCCATCGAAGCGGGCGAGATTTTCGTCATCATGGGTTTGTCTGGGTCCGGCAAATCCACCCTGGTACGGCACTTCAACCGTCTGATCGAACCCAGTGCAGGCGAGATCCTGGTCGGTAGTCGCGATGTCATCCAACTCGACGACGCAGGCCTGCGCCAGCTGCGCCGCAACGACATGAGCATGGTGTTCCAGAACTTTGGACTGCTGCCGCACAAAACCGTGATCGACAACGTGGGCTATGGCCTGGTGGTGCGTGGCGAAAAGAGCGATGCCGTACGCGCCACCGCCTGCCGCTGGATCGAACGCGTGGGTCTGAAAGGTTACGAGTCCAAGTACCCTGACGAACTATCGGGCGGCATGCGCCAGCGCGTGGGCCTGGCCCGTGCGTTGACGGTGGATGCGTCCATTTTGTTAATGGACGAAGCCTTCAGTGCGCTGGACCCCCTGATCCGCCACGACATGCAGGACCTGCTACTGGACCTGCAGGGCACGCTGAAAAAGACCATCGTCTTCATTACCCACGACATTGACGAAGCGCTGCGCATCGGTGCACGCATCGCCATCATGCGTGACGGGCGTCTGATCCAGGTGGGCACACCCACCGAAATTCTGGAAAGCCCGGCAGACGACTACGTGCGCCGGTTTGTGGACAAGCGGGTCGAGACCCCCATGCACTGACCAGCCGTGAGGGCACAGGCAATGCCCGCTAATCCGAAATCCAGTCGTGGAAGAGTTGCACGCAGGCACGCTTCTCGGCGTCCTGCGTCAGCGTGACAAACCAGTAGCCGTACGGCCCTTCGGATGTCAAGCGGTTCAGCCGCCGCAGCGTGCCTGATTGCAGTTCGGGCTGGACCATGGCCTTGTCCACAATCGCCACCCCGGTTGCGTTCACCGTGGCGTTGATCACCTGGTCCAACGTGCTGAAAGCCAGCCCGGCGCGGGTGTCCACATGGGTAATGCCATGCGCTTGGCACCAGCGCTCCCAGACGGGGATGCGCACGTCACCATCCAAAATATGCAGCAGGGTGCAGTCCTCCAGGCGGGGTGGCAGGTCATCCGTCCACAGCGTGGGGCTGGCCACCAGCACATGCTGCTCCAGGCACAGGCGCCGGATTTCACAGTGGGGCCATTCCCGGTCAGAAAACACCACGGCGGCATCGGCATTTTTCAGCTCGCGTACGCTGTGCGCAGGATCGGTAGTAAATGAAAAATCTATGCCCGGATACACCTTGCGAAAAGCCGCCAGTCGGGGCACCAGCCAGCGGGTGGCAAAGGTAGGCGGCAGGTTGATCTTGAGCATTTGCCGCTGCGACGAGAGCTTGATCGCATCCGCCGTGGTCTCGATCTGGGCAAACGCCACATCGATGGTGGTGGCCAAACGCCGTCCCGCGTCGGTCAGCGCAATCCCCTGCGGCGTGCGCAAAAACAGCGGCTTGCCCAACCAGGTTTCCAACTGCTTCACCTGGCGGCTTACCGCGCCCTGGGTCACGAAGAGCACTTCACTGGCTTTGGTAAAACTTCCTGCGTCCGCTGCGGCAGCGAAACTCCTCAGGGCATTCAAGGGGGGCAGACGTCGAGACATGGTACGGGAGTGTACGTGCCCGTACCATGCCGAATCAGGGTGCTAGAGCTTGAATGCCACCACTTCCTGGTGCTGTTCGCCCAGGCCGTCAATGCCCAATGCCATCGTGTCGCCCTTCTTCAGGAACTTGGGCGGCTTCATGCCCAGGCCCACGCCCGGTGGGGTGCCGGTGGTAATCACGTCGCCGGGCATCAGGGTCATGAACTGGCTGACGTAGCTGACGATCTTTGCCACGGTGAAGACCATGGTTTTGGTGTTGCCGGTTTGCACGCGCTGGCCGTTCACGTCCAGCCACATGCCGAGTTTTTGCGGATTCGGCACTTCGTCCCGGGTGACCAGCCAGGGGCCGAGCGGGCCGAAGGTGTCGCAGCCTTTGCCCTTGTCCCAGGTACCGCCGCGCTCGATTTGGTATTCGCGCTCGCTGATGTCGTTGATGGTGCAGTAGCCTGCTACATAGTTAAGAGCTTCTTTTTGAGACACGTAGCGTGCTGTCGTGCCAATGACCACGCCCAGCTCGACTTCCCAGTCGGTCTTTTTGGAGCCCTTGGGCAGCATCACGGGGTCGTTCGGGCCCTGGATGCAGCTGGTGGCCTTCATGAACACCACCGGCTCGGCAGGAATCGGCAGGCCGGATTCAGCGGCGTGGTCGGCGTAGTTCAGGCCGATGGCGATGAACTTGCCCACGTTGGCCACCGGGCTGCCCATGCGCGGCTTGCCTTTGACCAGCGGCAGCTTGGCCGTGTTCAGTTTGGCGATCTTGGCCAGCGCGGCATCGCCGAGCTGGTCTGGGCCGATGTCCTTGAGCTCTTTGCTCAGGTCGCGCAGCTTGCCTTCGGCATCGATGAGGCCGGGCTTTTCTTTGCCCGGCTTGCCGTAACGAACGAGTTTCATAGGTTCCTTTTGAAAAAGTTAAATCGTCATGCCGCCGTCAACGTTATAGGTTTGGCCGGTAGCAAATATAGACTCATCACTGGCCAAAAATACCACGATGGGCACGATCTCGTGGGCCTGCGCCAGTCGCCCCATGGGTTGGCGGGCAATGAAGGCCTTGCGGGCGGCTACAGGGTCGGCGTTGGCGTTGATGCGGTCGGCCAGCGAGGGCGTGTCTACCGTGCCGGGGGCGATGGCATTGCAGCGTATGCCCTGGGCCACGTAGTCGGCGGCCACGCTCTTGGTCAGGCCGATCACCGCCGCCTTGGTGGTGCCGTACACGCAGCGGTTCGGCAGGCCCTTGATGCTGCTGCACACGCTGGCCATGTTGATGATGCTGCCCGCACCCTGCGCCAGCATGCGCGGCAACGCGGCCTGGATGGCCCACATCTGCGCCTGCACGTTGAGCAAAAAGGCAAATTCCAGCTCGCTGTTTTGCACATCCATCACGGTGCCGTTGTGCACCACGCCCGCGCAGTTGAACAGCACGTCGATACACGGCATGCGAGCCACCAGCGCCTGGATGGCGGCCTGGTCGCGCACGTCCAGCGGTAGCGCGGTCACGTTGGCCACGCCCTCGTAGCTGGCCAGCAGCGCCGGGTTCACGTCGGTGGCCCACACCTGGGCCCCCTCGGCCGCCATGGCCAGCACGGCCGCTTGGCCAATGCCTTGCCCGGCGGCGGTGACCAGCGCAGTTTTTCCTGAAAGTCGCATGGGATGCTCCAGAGAGTTGGGGTTTTGCCCGATGGGCGGGTTGGCAATGTGTGGGATTATGAAGTGGCCTTACCACTTTACCAATTAAGATTAACCCTTAATCTTTTTAGCCTGCTATGCCCCTACAACCCCTGGAACCCCAGCGCCTGTACCGCCAGATTGCGGAACAACTGCGCGCGGGCATGCTGTCGGGCGAATACGCCGTGGGCAGCCGCTTGCCCGCCGAGCGCGAGTTGGCGGCGCAGCTGGGTGTGAGCCGCCCTTCAGTGCGCGAAGCGCTGATTGCACTCGAAGTCGAAGGCTGGGTCGAGGTGCGCACCGGCTCCGGCATCTACGTGCTGGCACGTGTCCAGGGCAGCAAGGGCACGCCCGTGGCTGCCGCCGAATGGGGGCCGTTGGAGCTGATCCGTGCCCGCCGCGTGGTCGAGGGCGAAACCGCCGCCCTGGCGGCCACGCTGGCCTTGCCCGAACACCTGGCAGCGATGGACCAGGCCCTGCAGACCATGCGCGAAGAAGCGGCCCTGGGCCAGCCGCCGCTGGAGGGCGACCGGGCCTTCCACTCGGCCATCGTGCAAGCCTGCGGCAACGCGGTGCTGATCGAAACCGTGCACAACTATTGGGATGCGCGGCGTGGCCACCTGTTTACCCGGCTGGGCGGCTACTTTGAAACCCCGCGCTCCTGGCGCACCGCATTGAAAGAGCACCAGGCCATTCTGGCCGCCATCCGCGCCCAAGACCCCACCGCGGCCCGTGCCGCCATGCATGCCCACATGGACAAATCCCACCACCGCCTCAACGCCAGTTGGCAGCGGGCCAATCCCAACGAATAAACCCACCCCACCATGACTAACGCCCCTTTCATCCGCCTCCATCCTGCCGATGACGTACTCATCGCCCGCAGCCAACTGCTCAGCGGTGCCACCGTAGAGGGCATCGCCGTCAAAGGCATGGTGCCGCCCGGCCACAAAATCGCCACCCATGCCATTGCGGCGGGCGCGCCGGTGCGACGCTACAACCAGGTGATTGGCTTTGCCAGCCGTGCCATTGGCCCCGGCGAGCATGTGCACACCCACAACCTGGACATGGGGCCCGACAAAGGCGACTTTGCCCGCGACTACGCGTTTGGTGCCGATGTCAAACCCGCCGCGCCCCGCCAAGAAGCCACCTTCATGGGCATACGCCGGGCGGATGGCCGGGTCGCCACGCGCAACTACATCGGCATTCTGAGCAGCGTCAACTGCTCGGCCACCGTGGCCCGGGCGATTGCGGCGCATTTCTCGCGCCAGACCAACCCGGCGGCACTGGCCGATTTTCCCCACATCGACGGCGTGGTCGCACTGACCCACGGCACCGGCTGCGGCATGGACGGCGAAGGCCTGGGCCTGCAGCTGCTGGAGCGCACGCTGGCGGGCTACGCCACCCACGCAAACTTCGGCGCGGTGGTGGTCGTGGGATTGGGCTGCGAGGCCAACCAAATCAGCGCCTGGCTGGCCCACAGCAGCCTGCGCGAGGGCGACAACTTTCGCACCTTCAACATCCAGGACACCGGTGGCACCCGGCAGTCGGTAGACAAAGGCATTGCCCTGGTCACCGCCATGCTGGCGCGCGCCAACGCCGTCACCCGCGAGCCCTGCAGCGCCTCGCACATCACCATCGGCCTGCAATGCGGCGGGTCAGACGGCTACTCGGGCATCAGCGCCAACCCGGCCCTGGGGGCGGCTGTGGATTTGCTGGTGGCGCACGGCGGCACCGCCATCCTCAGCGAAACCCCCGAGGTCTACGGGGCCGAGCACCTGCTCACACGCCGCGCCGTGGCCCCGGCCATCGCCGAAAAGCTGATTGGCCGCATCCACTGGTGGGAGCATTACACCGAAATCAACGGCGGCGAGATGAACAACAACCCGTCCCCCGGCAACAAGGCCGGTGGCCTGACCACCATCTTGGAGAAATCCCTGGGTGCGGTGGCCAAGGGCGGCACCACCAACCTGGAAGGCGTGTTCGAGTACGCCGAACCGGTGACGGCACACGGCTTCGTATTTATGGACACGCCCGGCTACGACCCGGTCAGCGCTACCGGGCAAGTGGCGGGCGGGGCCAACCTGATCTGCTTCACCACGGGCCGCGGCAGCGCCTATGGCTGCGCGCCCACGCCGTCGCTGAAGCTGGCCACCAACACCGCACTGTGGAAGCGGCAAGAGGAGGACATGGACATCAACTGCGGCGAAATCATCGACGGCAGCAGCTCGGTGCAGGCCATGGGCGAGCGGATTTTTGCGCTGATTCTGGCCACCGCCTCGGGCACGCACAGCAAGAGCGAGCAACACGGCTACGGCCAGAACGAGTTCGTGCCCTGGCAGGTAGGCGCGGTGATGTAGTTTTTTAGTGTTTTAGGCCTCTAGCGCATATTCCACCTGCGCTGGCAGCTACCCAATAACTAGCAAACCGCTACTACAGACCCAGCATCAATTCCAGGTTCTGCACGGCGGCACCGCTGGCACCTTTGCCCAGGTTGTCCAGGCGGGCGATCAGCACGGCGTGGTGGTGGGCGGCGTTGCCAAACACGCGCAGTTCCATCTTGTTGGTGTTGACCAGGGCGGTGGCATCGAGCTTGCCGCTGTCGCCGGGGGCCTCTACCGTGACCCAGGTGCTGCCTGCGTAGTGTTGGGCTAGGGCATCGTGCAGGTCTTGCGCGGTGGGCTGGCCGGGCAACAGGTCCAGGTGCAGGGGCAACTGCACCAGCATGCCCTGGGCAAAATTACCCACCGAGGGCACAAAAATCGGCCGCCGGGTCAGGCCGGTGTAGCGCATGATTTCGGGCAAATGCTTGTGCGTGAGGCCCAGCGCATAGGTTTCAAACAGCGGGGCTTCGCCTTTTTCGTAGGCTTCCATCATGCTGCGCCCGCCGCCCGAATAGCCGCTGACCGAAGGCAGGGCCAGGGCCGCATCGGCGTTGAGCAAACCGGCATCGACCAGGGGGCGGATCAGCGCAATGGCACCGGTGGCGTAGCAACCGGGATTGCCCACGCGGTCGGCCTGGGCCACGGCTTCTTGCTGGCCCGCAGCCAGCTCTGGAAAGCCATACACCCAACCCAGTGCGGTACGGTGGGCGGTAGATGCGTCGATGATCTTGGGCTTTTTACCCGGCAAACTGTCGATCATGGCCACCGATGCGATGGCGGCATCGTCGTGCAGGCAGAGGATGACCAGGTCCACCTCGGCCATCAGCGCGCGCTTGGCCTCGGGGTCTTTGCGCAGCGCCGGGGCGATGCTGACCACCTCGATCTGCGGCATGGTTTGCAAGCGTTCACGGATTTGCAGACCGGTGGTACCGGCTTCACCGTCGATAAAGACTTTAGGCATAAAGGGGCTGTAGGTGGGTGAAAAGGCAGACCCGGGCCGTCAGCGCCAGGTCAGTTCGTTGCACTGCAACATGATACATTCAAGGGTTGACAAAACGGTGCCACTTTGTGCAGTTTTACCTGTACAGACGGGCAAAAATCCATCCATTCCTGAGAGAGCCCTCATGAAGATTCACGAATACCAAGGCAAGGAAATCTTGCGCAATTTTGGTGTGCCGGTGCCTAAGGGCATTCCTGCATTCACCGTGCAAGAAGCGGTGGAAGCCGCCCAAAAACTCGGCGGCCCTGTGTGGGTGGTCAAGGCGCAAATCCACGCGGGTGGACGCGGCAAGGGTGGCGGCGTCAAGGTCGCCAAAACCATTGAGGACGTCAAGCGCATTTCGAGCGAAATCTTGGGCATGCAGCTCAAGACGCACCAGACCGGCCCTGAAGGTCAAAAAGTCCGCCGCCTCTACATTGAAGACGGCGCTGACATCAAGAACGAACTGTATGTATCGCTGGTCACCGACCGCGCGACACAGAAGGTGGCCCTGATCGCTTCGAGCGAAGGCGGCATGGACATTGAGGAAGTGGCGCACTCCACACCCGAAAAAATCATCACCGAGATGATCGACCCCCTGACCGGTATCACCCCAGAGCAAAGCAAGAAGGTGGCCGCAGCCATCGGTTTGACCGGCGCTTCTATCGACCAGGCCGTAGACATCTTCGCCAAGATCTATAAGTGCTACATGGACACCGACGCATCGCTGGTGGAAATCAACCCACTGAACTGTGACTCCAAAGGCAATTTGATGGCCTTGGACGCCAAGTTCAACTTTGACCCGAACGCGCTGTTCCGCCACCCCGAAATCGTGGCCTACCGCGATCTGGACGAAGAAGACGCAGCCGAAGTCGAAGCCTCCAAGTTCGACTTGGCCTACATCAGCCTGGACGGCAACATCGGCTGCCTGGTGAACGGCGCTGGTTTGGCCATGGCCACCATGGACACCATCAAGCTGTACGGCGCTGAGCCAGCCAACTTCCTGGACGTGGGCGGCGGTGCTACTCCCGAGAAGGTTACCGAAGCCTTCAAGATCATGCTGAAGAACCCCAAGGTCGAGGCCATCATGGTCAACATCTTCGGCGGCATCATGAAGTGCGACACCATCGCCACCGGCGTGATCACCGCTTGCAAGGCCGTGAACCTGTCCGTGCCACTGGTGGTGCGCATGAAGGGCACCAACGAAGACCTGGGCAAGAAGATGCTGGCCGAGTCCGGTCTGCCCATCATCAGTGCAGACACCATGGCCGAAGCGGCTGAAAAAGTGGTGGCTGCTGTTAAAGCTGCTGCGTAAGGAACCTTTATGTCCATCTACATCAATAAAGACACCAAGGTCATCACCCAAGGTATTACCGGTAAAACCGGCCAGTTCCACACTGAAAAGTGCCAGGAATACGCCAACGGTAAAAACTGCTTCGTCGCAGGCGTGAACCCCAAGAAGGCCGGCGAGTCGATTTTTGGCATCCCGATCTTCGCGTCCGTCAAGGAAGCCGCCACCGATACCGGCGCAACCGTGTCGGTGATCTACGTGCCACCGGCTGGTGCAGCCGCCGCCATCTGGGAAGCCGTTGAGGCCGATCTGGACCTGGCCATCTGCATCACCGAAGGCATTCCCGTTAAGGACATGCTGGAACTGCGCAACCGCATGAAGGCCAAGGAAGCCGCCGGCGGCAAGAAAACCTTGCTGCTGGGCCCCAACTGCCCTGGCCTGATCACGCCCGAAGAAATCAAGATCGGCATCATGCCCGGCCACATCCACCGCAAGGGTCGGATTGGCGTGGTCAGCCGTTCCGGCACGCTTACCTATGAAGCCGTGGCGCAACTGACCGAAATCGGCCTGGGCCAGTCCACAGCAGTGGGCATCGGTGGCGACCCGATCAACGGCTTGAAGCACATCGACGTGATGAAGGCTTTCAACGACGATCCTGATACCGACGCGGTCATCATGATCGGCGAAATCGGTGGCCCGGACGAAGCCGAAGCCGCCCGCTGGTGCAAGCTGAACATGAAGAAGCCTATCGTTGGCTTCATCGCCGGCGTAACCGCGCCCCCTGGCAAGCGCATGGGCCACGCCGGCGCGCTGATTTCCGGCGGTGCCGATACGGCAGATGCCAAGCTGGCAGTGATGGAAGAGTGTGGCTTTACCGTGACGCGCAATCCGTCCGAAATGGCCAAGCTGCTGAAGGCTTTGTTAAAGTAAAGTAAAGCAGTTTTGCGCAATGGTTTGGTCGCGCCTTCGGGTGCGCCATACCACCCCGCCCCTTCGGCTTGGTCCTGCGGTCATTCGCAGCACCAAGCCGTTGTTGTTTTGGGGTCCTTCCCCATTCTGTGTAGACGCGCCGAATCGGCCTCGTGCGTCTGATGTCTAAGGAAAGCCATGGAAGCATTTTTCACCGCCCATTTTTGGCTAGCGGTCGGTCAGATCATCATGATCGACATCTTGCTGGGAGGCGACAACGCTGTAGTCATCGCCCTGGCATGCCGCGGGCTCCCCGCCCAACAGCGCACCAAAGGCATTTTGTGGGGCACCGTAGGGGCAATTGTCTTGCGCGTGGTGTTGATCGCATTCGCGTTGTCGCTGCTGCAAGTGCCTTACCTCAAACTGGTGGGCGCCATTTTGCTGCTGTGGATCGGTGTCAAGCTCTTGGTGCCGGAAGAGGACGGCGGACACGACAATATCCAGGCCAGCGACAAACTGTGGAGCGCGGTCAAGACAGTCATCGTGGCCGATCTGGTCATGAGCATCGACAATGTGATTGCCATCGCCGGTGCTGCGCAGGGAGCCGGAGAGACACACCAGTTGCCGCTGGTGATCTTTGGCTTGCTGGTGAGTATCCCCATCATCATCGGCGGCAGCCAGCTTGTTCTCAAGCTGATGGACCGCTTCCCGCTGATCATCACCCTGGGCGGTATGCTGCTGGGATGGATTGCGGGCACCATGGCGTACTCCGACCCGGCGCTTGCGGCGTACATGCCGCAAGATGAAAACGTCGGCTATGCCTTTGGCC
>NZ_JBDTEM010000159.1:0-12305 GCF_039922535.1 Rhodoferax sp.
GCACGTAGATGCCGGTGAGCACATTCATCATGGTGCTTTTACCAGAGCCATTGGGGCCAATCAGCCCATGGATGGTGCCGCGCTGGATCCGAAGATCGACGTTGTTGATGGCCTTTAAGCCGCCAAACTGCATCAACACGCCCTGGGCCACCAGCAGGTCTGAGCCCACAGCGCTGTGGTTGGCATTGGCGGCCACCATGACGGCATCGCCCCCCGCGCTGCCGGCGTCTGCCAGCTCGCCATCGGCAGCCGTGGTTTTGCGGACAAACAGGCCGTGGACAAAGCCCACAATGCCGTCCTGCAGGTAATACACCACGAACAAAATCATCAGGCCAAAGATGCTGAGCCGCCAGTCGGTGATGGACTGCAGCCAGAACGAAAACACCACCAGCGCGATGGAGCCCAGCACCGGAATGGCAACCGCTTTGGGACTGGTGACTTTCTGTACCAGGCCTACGATGGCCCCTACCGTGATCAACACCGCCAGCGCCGAGGCCACGATGCGGAACAGCTCCAAGTCGTCCAGCAGCTTTGGCAAAATCACAATGATGGCAGCCCCCAGCAGCGCACCCACACGAGACTTGCGGCCCCCCATGATCACCGCCAGCAAGAACAGCACGGTCAACTCGAAGTTGTAGGTGTTGGGCGAGATGTACTGCTCTGAATAGGAATACAGGCAACCCGCCAGACCCGCAAAACCCGCGCTGATCACAAACGCATAGACCTTGTAGCGGTACACCGACACGCCCATGCAGTCCGATGCCACCGGGCTGCCCCGCAAGGCCTCGAAGGCGCGGCCCAGTTGCGACTTGAGGATGCGGTCCACCACCACCAGCGACACCACCATGAGCACAAACACCAGCCAGTAAAAGCCGTTTTCATTGAGCTGGTAGCCCGCAATGGAGGGCTTGGTCAGCTTGATCCCCATCGGGCCCTCGGTCAGAAAAGTCATCTCGTTGATCAGGATCTGGATGATGGTGCCAAACGCCAGTGTCACCATGGCCAGGTACGGGCCGGTAACCCGCAAGGCGGGCAAGGCCAGCAAGGCGCCAAACCCGGCGGTCACACCAATACTGGCCGGAATAACCACCCACAGCGGTGCGCCCAGCTTCAAAAAGAACACCCCGGCGGTATAGGAGCCCACGCCAAACAGCCCGGCATGGCCTAGCGACACCTGGCCGGTGTAACCCACCACAATGTCCAGGCCAAACAGCAAAATCGCGTAAATCATGATCGTGCCGACCATGTGGATGTAATACGGATTGCTGGTAAACAGCGGTGCCGCTGCCAGCAAGGCCAGCCCGAGCACGGCCGCGATCAAAGACTTGCGGTTCATCGTCAGACTTTCTTGATGGCGGTTTTTCCGAACAAGCCCGCAGGCTTGAGCGCCAGCACCAGCAGCAGCAGCACCAGACCAGGCACATCCTTGTAGCCGGTGGACAGGTAAAAGCCGGTAGTGGTTTCGGCCACACCCAGGATGATGCCGCCCACAATAATACCCATGCCGCTGGTCAGCCCGCCAATGATGGCCACCGCAAACGCCTTCAGCCCCAGCACCGAGCCCATGGTGGCCCCGGTGAGCGTCAGCGGTGCAATCAGGGCCCCGGCAAACGCCGCCGTAGCCGACGACAGCGCGTACGAAAACGTGATCACCAAGCCGGTGTTGATGCCCATCAGCTTGGCCGCGTCCCGGTCATTGAAAGTGGCCACCACGGCCTTGCCGTAGATGGTTTTGCGGTTGAAAAATTCGACTGCCAGCATCATCAGCACCGCACCCACCACCACCAAAATCTCCATCGGAAGCACATTGGCACCCAGAAACTTGAGCGGCGATTCGGGCAAGGGGGACGGAAACTTCATGTCGTCACGGCCCCACACGTTTTCGGCCACGTTCTTGAAAATAATGCCCAGCGCGATGGTGGACATGATCCAGCCAAACTCACTCTTGATCTTGATCGCCGGGCGCACCCCGATGCGCTCCACCAGCGCCCCCTGGAACAGACCAAACACCATCACCAGTGGCAGCATGAGCCAAAAATTCACGCCCATGGTGACCAGTGTCAGGCCCACCATGGCCCCCAGCATGAGCGCATCCCCCTGGCCGAAATTGAGCGTGTCCGAGGTCTGGAACGTCAGCTGGTAGCCGAACGCTATGACGGCATAGATCATGCCCAGCGCAATGCCGCTGTAAATGAGTTGAAGCAGGATGGCCATGGTGTGGGCTCCGGGCAAATATCCAAAAAAATACCGCACTAGCCGAAACGGCCAGGGCGGTGCAATAACTCTGTGCGAAGCAGAATCCGCTTATTTTTTGGCTTCCTTGAGGCGTACTTCCGAGGCCTTCTTGAAGTCATCGGGATAGGCGTAAATCACGCGCTGGCCCTTGACCTCGCCAAACACCGGGATATTGGCCGTGATGGCCTCGTGGTCCTTGGCGGTAAAGGGCTTGTTGTAGGTGGTGACCACGCCAGTCACAGGCGTTTTCAAATCCTCCAGCGCGGCCTTGATCTTGGCCCCATCGGTGGAATTGGCCTGGGTGATGGCCGCGGCCAACAGGTACACCGAGTCATAACCCTGGGCGGCAGACACCGGCGAGTCGATGCGGGCGTTCTTCGGGTTAAAGGTTTTCAGGTAGCTGATGATGAAGGACTGGCGCTTGGGCGTGGTGGGCTCCTGGATAAAGGTCTGCGGCATGCGCGCGCCGTCACCGCCGGGGCCTGCATTGTCGATAAAGTTGGCCATCGACAAGGTCCAGCTACCAATGATCGGCACTTTCCAGCCCAGCTTGGTCATGCCGTTAGCAATCTGTGCCAGCTCGGGGCCAATGCCGTAGGTCAGCACGGCTTCGGCACCGGCTTCTTTGGCCTTGAGCAACTGCGCGGTCATGTCCACATCCTTGATGTTGAACTTCTCCACCGCCACCGGCTTGATGCCCTTCGTGGCCAGGGCTTTTTCCAAGTCCTCGCGGCCCAGTTGCCCATAGTTGGTGGAATCCGCCAGGATGGCGACCTTCTTGTAGCCACGCCGTGCCACCGCCTCTTCCACAATCATCGGTGCCTGGATGCTATCGTTCGCCGCGTTGCGGAAAATGTAGTTGGCAGGCTGGTCGTCAAACTGGTGCGTGATCACCGAGCCGGTGGCCACGTTGTTCATCACCGGGATCTTGGCTTCTTGGTAGAAACGTTGCGACGCCAGCGCCACGCCGGTATTGATAAAGCCCACGGTGGCGGTGACTTTTTCCTTGTTGATCAGCTCCTGGGCGATCTGCACGCCGCGCTCGTTTTTGGCCTCGTCATCGCGCTCTACGGTTTGCAGTTGCCGTCCCATCACGCCACCGGCCTTGTTGATTTCTTCGACCGCCAACTTCACCCCGTCGCGCATGCTCACGCCCATGGACGACGAGCCGCCGGTGAATGGACCACTCACACCGATCTTGATGGGCTCGGCAGCCGTGGCAGCGGCGGCCAGGCACACGATGGCCGAGGCAAATACCGCGTGGGAGGCTAGTTTGGCAAAACGAAAACGCATGGTGTCTCTCCTGTTTTTAGTCAAAGTAACGCAAGTCTCAAAGCCATTTTTCAACGGAGTTTTTCATTGCGCCCGGGCCGGGGGCATCTCGGCGTTTTCACACCCCAGGGGGCATGTATACATAAATGTACGCTTCGTATTTGCAAAGCTTTCTAGTGAATACCCTGAATACAGCTATGCATTTTTTGAGAGGCGCGGGAGCAGAATCCCGGTATGAAAATCTCGGCCCAATTGCGCGAAAAAATTGAGGATAGGATCGCCACCGGTGTGCTGCTGCCCGGTAGCGCGCTGGACGAAGCCAGCCTGGCGCAACTGTATGGTGTTTCACGCACGCCTGTGCGCGAAGCCATGATCCAGTTGGCCGCAGAGGGTCTTATCGAAATGCGCCCCCGGCACGGGGCGGTCGTCACCCGCATGGACCCCACGCGGCTACTGGAAATGTGCGAGGTGATGGTGACGCTGGAAACCCTGTGCGGGCAGTTGGCGGCCCGGCGCATGACCAACGGCGAACGCTTGGCGCTGGTAACGGCCCACGCAGACTGCGAAAAAGCGCTGGCCGACCAAGATCCAGAGGCCTACTTTGGCGGCACGGAAAGCTTCCACACCGCGCTGTACGCGGGCAGCCACAACCGGTATCTGAGCGACCAAGCAGCCAAGCTGCAGCGCCGCTTACGCCCCTACCTGCGCCTGCAACTGCGCGCCCGCAACCGCATGGACACCGCCTTCCAAGAACAGACGGCCATCTTGCGCGGCATCACCGCAGGCGATGCGCAAGCTGCTACTGAAGCCCTGCACCAACATGCCATGCTGCAAGGCGAACGCTTTGGTGACCTGCTCGCCTCCCTGGCAAGCCTGCCACTGTCCGCCGAGGCATAACTGCGGTTTACTCCACAACCCAAAGTTAAGCATAAAAACAGGCTCTAGCGCATTCTGTACCTGCGCAAACAGCTTCTATTTCAATAGCAAACGTCCATGCACTGCGCAGCATCACAAGGTCGAGAAATCCGGTCGCCGGTTTTCCATAAAGGCGGTCAGCGCTTCCTTGGCAGCAGGCTCGCCCAGCATGCGGCCAAAGATGGCAATCTCTTCTTCGATGCGCGCGGCGACCGGAGCCGCCTGCTCTTGCTTCATCAGGCGCTTGCTGGCCACCAGCGCGCCCAGCGGCTTGGCCGCCAAGCGCTGTGCCTGCCGGTGCGCCAGGGCGTGCACCTCGGCAGGCGGCACGATGCGGTTGATCAGGCCCACTTCCAGCGCCGTCTCTGCGGTAAACGGGTCGCCCAGCAGCAGCGCCTCCGCGGCCCGCTGGTGGCCCATCAGGCGCGGTAGCAGGTAGCTGGACCCCGCTTCAGGGCACAGGCCCAGGTTGACGAACGGCAGCGAAAACGCCGCGTTGTCGCCCGCGTACACCAGGTCGCAGTGCAACAGCAGCGTGGTGCCCACACCCACCGCCGCACCGCACACCGCGCCGATCAGCGGCTTGGGGAAGCTGCTGATCACGCGCAGAAAGCGGATCACCGGCGACTCGGTGGTAGGCGGAGCCTTCAAAAAGTCGCCGATATCGTTGCCCGCCGAAAAGATGGTTTCGTGCCCCTGGATCACCGCTACCCGTACCAAGGGGTCGGCAGTCGCCACCTCCAGCGCATCAGAAATCGCCGCGTACATGGCAGAGGTGATGGAATTCTTCTTGGGCACGCGGTTCAGCGTGATGGTCAAGATGCCCGATTCGGTGTGGGTGAGGATGTCGGTCATGGGTTTTCCATATCTAAAAATGCCGTGAGCCTACACCCGCTCGAAGATGCCAGCCGCCCCCTGGCCCATGCCGACACACATCGTCACCATGCCGTACTTCAGGTTGTTGCGGCGCAGCGCGTGGATGACGGTCGCGGCACGGATGGCACCTGTGGCGCCCAGCGGGTGGCCGAGCGCAATTGCACCGCCCATCGGGTTCACTTTCGACGGGTCCAGGCCTAGCGTGTTGATCACGGCCAGCGACTGGGCCGCAAAGGCCTCGTTCAGCTCGAACCAGTCGATGTCCTGGTGCTGCAGACCGGCATAGCGCAGCGCAGCGGGAATCGCCTCGATCGGCCCGATGCCCATGATGTGCGGCGGCACGCCCTTGCTGGCAAAGCTGACGAAGCGCGCCAGCGGCGTCAAGCCGAAGCGCTTGATGGCCGACTCGCTGGCCAGTATCAAGGCACCGGCACCGTCGGAGGTCTGCGAGCTGTTGCCCGCCGTCACCGAGCCACGGGCCGAGAACACGGTCTTCAACTTGCCGAGGCCTTCGACCGTGGTTTCGGGGCGCACGCCTTCGTCCAGGTTGATAGTGCGCTGGGTGATGGTGACCTTGGCGCTGTCCAGATCGACACTGCGGTCGTCCACCGTGATGGGGGTGATCTCGTCGCTGAAATAACCGGCCTTCATCGCCGCCAGCGCCTTCATGTGGGATGCGTAGGCGAACTCGTCTTGCGCGCTGCGGCTGATCTTCCACTGCTGCGCCACCTTCTCGGCCGTCAGGCCCATGCCGTAGGCGATGCCGTAGTTGTCCACGTCGTCGGTGTTAGTGAAGATGTTGGGCGACAGGCTGGGCCCGTTGCCCATCATCGGCACCATGCTCATGCTCTCGACACCGGCGGCAAACATCACGTCGGCCTCGCCCACGCGGATGCGGTCGGCCGCCATCTGCACCGCGCTGATGCCGGAGGCGCAGAAGCGGTTCACGGTGATGCCGCCCACCGAGTTCGGCAGGCCCGCCAGCACCGCGCCGATGCGCGCCACGTTCAGGCCCTGTTGGGCTTCGGGGATGGCGCAGCCGCAGATCACGTCTTCGATGGTGGCCGGGTCCAGCCCTGGCACCTGGGCCAAAGCGGCACGCAGCGTGGTGGCCAACAATTCGTCAGGCCGGGTGTTGCGCAGATAGCCCTTGTGCGAACGGCCGATGGGCGTGCGGGTGGCGGCGACGATGTAGGCGTCTTGGATTTGTTTGCTCATAGTCGTTCCTTAGTTCCGTACCGGCTTGCCCGTAGAGAGCATCCCCATGATCCGCTCCTGGGTCTTCGCGTTCTCCAGCAGGCTGCAGAAGGCTTTGCGCTCCAGGCTCATCAGGTATTCCTCGGTCACCAGCGTGCCGTTGTCCACGTCGCCACCGGTCACCACGCCGGCGATCAGGCTGGCGATATGGAAGTCGTGCTGGCTGATGAAGCCACCGTCGCGCATGTTGACCAATTGGCCCTGGATGGTGGCCTTGCCATTGCGGCCTGCCACCAGAAACTGGCGCTTGTGTGGCGCGCGGTAACCGCCAGCCGCCATGGCCTTGGCTTCGTTCAAAGCGACGAATAGCAGCTCGTCCTTGTTCGGCACGATGACGTCACTATCCAGCAGATAGCCCAGCTTGCGGCTTTCCAGCGCACTGGTGCCAACCTTGGCCATGGCCGCGGCGGTGAAGCCCTCGGTCAGGAAGGGCAGCAAGTCTTTGTGTGTGGACAGGGCCGCGTTCTCGGCCGCACGGCGGGCGATATAGGTCAGGCCGCCGGCGCCGGGCACCAGGCCCACACCGACTTCCACCAGGCCGATATAGCTTTCCATGGCCACCACGCGGCGGGCCGAGTGCACGGCCAGTTCGCAGCCACCGCCCAGCGCCAGGCCGCGCACGGCGGACACCACCGGCACGTTGGCGTAGCGGATTTTCAGCATCACTTGCTGCAGCGCTTTTTCCATCTTGTTGATGGCACCCGCGCCGCCCATCATGAAACCGGGCAACATAGCCTGCAAGTCGGCACCGGCGCTGAAGGGCTCGTCGCCCGACCAGATGACCACACCGGCGTAGTCTTTCTCGGCCAGATCGACGGCACGCGCCAGGCCTTCGGAGACCTCGGGGCTGATGGCGTGCATCTTGGTCTTGATGCTGGCGATGATGATTTGGTCGTCGAGGGTCCAGAGGCGGATGGCCTTGTCTTCATGCAGGGTCTTGCCTGCAGTCTCAAAACCGCCGCCGAGTCCCAGGCCTTGGGTGTGGCCGGAGATTTTTTCAGGGAATAGCTGCCTGGCGTAGACAGGCAGTGCGTGGCGCGCTACAAATTTTGAAGTAGACGGGTTCCACGAACCTTCGGCTGTGTGCACACCGCCCGCCTCGGCCACCGGGCCGTTGAAGACCCAGTCGGGCAGCGGCGCGTCGCTCAGCGCTTTGCCTGCGGCGATGTCTTCCTTGATCCAGTTCGCCACCGTCAGCCAACCGGCTTCTTGCCAAAGCTCGAACGGGCCTTGCTGCATGCCAAAGCCCCAGCGCATCGCCAGGTCCACGTCGCGCGCGGTTTCGGCAATCGTCTGCAGGTGCACAGCGGCGTAGTGGAAGCTGTTGCGCAACACCGCCCACAAAAACTGGCCTTGCGGGCCTTCGCTGTTGCGCAGCAGGGCCAGGCGCTCGGCGGCGGGCTTCTTCAGCATGCGGCCATAGACCTCGTCGGCCTTTTCGCCACCGGCCACGTAGGTCGCCGTGGCCATGTCGAAACGCAGGATGTCGCGGCCGACCTTCTTGAAGAAACCGGCCTTGGCCTTCTGGCCCAGGTTGCCCATTTCCAGCAGCTTGGCCAGCACGGGCGGCGTGCCGTAGCTGCCGTAGAACGGGTCGGCATCTAAACTCAGGTTGTCTTGCAGCGTCTTGACCACATGGGCCATGGTGTCCAGGCCCACCACGTCGGCGGTGCGGAAGGTGCCCGAGCTGGCACGGCCCAGGCGCTTGCCGGTCAGGTCGTCGACCACGTCATAGGTCAGGCCGAACTTGGCGGTCTCACCGATGATGCCCAGTATGCCGGCGATACCGACGCGGTTGGCGATGAAGTTCGGCGTGTCCTTGGCGCGCACCACGCCCTTGCCCAGGCTTGTCGTCACAAAGGCTTCGAGCTGGTCCAGCGCTTCGGGCTGGGTGGTGGGCGTGTTGATCAGCTCCACCAGGTACATATAACGCGGCGGGTTGAAGAAGTGGATGCCGCAGAAGCGGGGTTTAATTTCTTCAGGCAAGGCCTCGCTGAGCTTGGTGATCGACAGGCCGGAGGTGTTGGACGCCACCAGCGCATGCGGGGCGACAAACGGGGCGATCTTTTTGTACAGGTCGAGCTTCCAGTCCATGCGCTCGGCGATGGCCTCGATGACCAGGTCGCAGTCCTTCAACTGCTCCAGGTGGTCGTCGTAATTGGCTTGCTGGATCAGGTCGGCATCTTCGGCCACGCCCAGCGGCGCGGGCTTGAGCTTCTTCAGGTTGGCGATGGCTTTGGCAGTGATGCCGTTGGCCGGGCCGGCCGAAGCTTTCAGGTCGAACAGCACGACCTGCACTTTGACGTTGACCAGGTGCGCGGCAATCTGCGCACCCATCACGCCAGCGCCTAGCACGGCGACTTTTTTGATGGGGAATTTAGACATGAGGGTCTTTCAAAATCATTGAATGCGTTGCCACACCTGGGTGCGGTAGAACGGGCCGATGTAGCCACGGATCTGGAGCTTCTTGCCGTCTTCGAGCGGCTCCATACGCAGGGTATAGTTTTTGCCGTTTTCAGGGTCGAGAATCTTGCCCTCTTCCCACACATCTTTGCCCTCGGCCTTCTTGGCGCCACGGATGATTTCCATGCCCAGCTTGGGTTTGTCTTTGCGGTCGTCGCTGCATTGGGTGCAGTTGGGTTCGCTGCTGGGCATCAGGGCTTTTTCCACCACACCGGAGAGCACGCCATTCACGGCTGTGATGCGGATCTCGGCCTTGGGTTGGCCGGACTTGTCGTCGATACTGCGCCACAGGCCCTCGGGGGTCATTTGGGCAAATACGGCTCCAGCGCATACCATTCCTGCACAGAGTGCTATTATTTTTTTCATGCTTGTCTCCGGTGGGATGGGTTAAGCCAGGGCGGCGTCGGTGTCCATCAGCGCCTTGCTGCCGCTGCGGATGGTGCGCATCAACGTGGCGGTTTCCGGGAACAGCTTGGCGAAGTAGAAACGCGCGGTCTGGACCTTGGCCAGGTAGAACTGGTCGGTGTTGCCAGCCGCGATTTCACGCAGCGCGACTTGCGCCATACGCGCCCAGAAGTAACCAAACACCAGGTGGCCAGCCACACGCAAATAATCCACTGCGGCAGCGCCCACTTCGTCGGCGTTCTGAAAGCCTTTGAAGCCGACTTCGGTGGTCAGCTTGGTGACCTGGTCGCCCAGGATGGCGATGGGGGTGATGAACTCGCCCATCTTCTCGTTCACGCCTTCTTCTTCCACCAGCGCGGCCACCAGGCGGCCGAACTTCTTCAGCGTCGCGCCGTTGTTACCCAGGATCTTGCGACCCAGCAGGTCCAGGCTCTGGATGGTGTTGGTGCCTTCGTAGATCATGTTGATGCGGTTGTCGCGCACATACTGCTCCATGCCCCATTCCTTGATGAAGCCGTGGCCGCCAAACACCTGCATGCAGGCATTGGTGGAAATGTGGCCGTTGTCGGTAATGAAGGCTTTGACGATGGGCGTCAGCAGGGCCAGCATTTCGCCGGAATCTGCACGCACTTTTTCGTCGGGGTGGCTGTGTTCCTTGTCCAGCAGCACGCCGCAGAAGATGCCCAGCGCGCGGCCACCTTCGGCGTAGGCCTTGGCGGTGAGCAGCATCTTGCGCACATCGGGGTGCACGATGATGGGGTCGGCCGGTTTGTCCTTGGCCTTGGTGCCCGACAGCGAGCGCATCTGGATGCGGTCTTTGGCGTAGGCCAGGGCGTTTTGGTAGGCCACTTCGGTTAGGCCCAGCGACTGGTTGCCCACACCCAAGCGGGCGGCGTTCATCATCACGAACATGGCCGCCAAGCCCTTGTTGGGCTGGCCGACCAGGGTGCCGATGGCGCCATCCAGCACCATCTGGGCGGTGGAGTTGCCGTGGATGCCCATCTTGTGCTCCAGGCCGCCGCAGTAGATGCCGTTGCGCGCACCCAGTGTGCCGTCAGCAGCCGCATGGAACTTGGGTACCGCAAACAGGCTGATGCCCTTGCTTCCCACGGGCGCGTCCGGCAGGCGGGCCAGCACCAGGTGGACGATGTTGGCGGCCAGATCATGCTCACCGGCGCTGATGAAAATCTTGTTACCGGTCAGGCTGTACGTGCCATCTGCCAGGGGTTCGGCCTTGGTGCGCAGCAGGCCCAGGTCGGTGCCGCAATGCGGTTCGGTCAGGCACATGCTGCCGGTCCATTCGCCGCTGGTCAGCTTGGGCAGGTACAGGGCTTTTTGCGCGTCGGTACCGTGGGCGTGCAGGGCCTCGTAGGCGCCGTGCGACAGGCCGGGGTACATGGTCCAGGCCTGGTTGGCCGAGTTCAGCATTTCATAGAAGCACTGGTTCACCACAAACGGCAGGCCCTGGCCACCGTAGGCCGGGTCGCAGCTCAACGCAGCCCAACCGCCTTGCACGTACTGGGCGTAGGCTTGTTTGAAGCCCTTGGGGGCGGTGACTTCGTGGGTGGTTTTGTCCAGTGTGCAGCCTTCGGCATCGCCGCTGATGTTCAGCGGGAAAGCCACTTCAGAGGCAAACTTACCGCCCTCTTCCAGGATGGCGTTGATGGTGTCGGCATCGGTGTCGACATGCTGGGGCATCAGCTTCAGGTCGTCAGTGACCTTTAGCACTTCGTGCATCACAAATTGCATGTCGCGCAGCGGAGGGGAGTAGGTTGGCATGGAGGCTCCTTGGAATTTTGAATGGAATGGGGTCAGAGAGTGGCAGGCTGTCCGTAGCGCGCCAGCAAGTTGGCGAAACCGGTGTTGGCACGGTCTACCGCACCGGGATTCTTCAAGAAACGGTGCTCATAGTGCAACGACAAGATCAAACCGTGTATCTCGAAGGCGACTTGGTGCTCGTCGGCATCGGGGCGCAGGTCGCCGACTTCTTTAGCCTGTACCACAGCGCGGCAAAAGGCCGACAGCCAGGCCTGCACAGAGTTGGCCAGCGCATCGCGCACCGGGCCGGGCCGGTCGTCAAACTCGACCGCGCCGCTGATGAAAATGCAGCCCGATTGCAGCTCAATGGCCACACGCTGCATCCAGTTGGCAAACAGTGCTTGCAGCCGCGGCAAGCCGCGTCGCGCCTGCATGGCGGGGTAGAACACCTCGGCCTCAAACTGGCGGTAGTACTCGCGGATGACGGAAATCTGCAGCTCTTCACGCGAGCCAAAATGGGCAAACACGCCGGACTTGCTCATCTGCGTGACTTCGGCCAACGCGCCTATGCTCAGGCCTTCCAGCCCGATGTGGCTGGCCAGGCCCAAAGCCGCCTCAATGATGGAGGCCTTGGTCTGGCGACCCTTGAGCAGCGCACGCCCATCCGGGAGCGCATCGCGGGCCGCTTTTGCGGGGTGTTCAGAAAGGGCCATGGGGTTTAAATGGGGAAATACGAACGATCGTGCTATTTTTTGATTTGAACAGAGTTATTTTCAAAAGTCCAGCCGAGTACATGCCAAATCGGAATCTGTGCGACAGGGACAAACCCTGCCAGATAAAAGCAAAAAGGACCGCAGCACTGCTACGGTCCTTTTTTGGCCAACTGACTCCGCCGTCGGGAAAGGGGCCTTACATCAAGCGGCATCTTCCAGAAGCATGGCAGCACCTTTTTCGGCCACCATGATTGTGGGCGCGTTGGTGTTGCCCGAGGTGACCGTCGGAAACACCGAGGCATCGATCACCCGCAACCCTTGCAAGCCATGCACTTTGAGGCGGTGGTCCACCACGGCACGCTGCGCATCCGGCCCCATGGCCGCCGTGCCACAGGCATGGTAGACCGAGCC
>NZ_JBDTEM010000160.1:0-2892 GCF_039922535.1 Rhodoferax sp.
TAGCGCTAGCGAAGGGCGCAGACAGTGGGGGCAGCCTTTCTTTGGGTTACGTTTCTTTGGCTGCGCAAAGAAAGGTGACTGCCCTGCCGGGGGCACAGCCCGGCCAGCGGCGACTGTGGCACCCAACACTGCACAGGCCACCACAAACCTATATCCAAATTATTTAAGAAAAAAACGGCTCCAGCGCATATTCCACCTGCGCAAGCAGCTACGGAAAAAAGAGCATTCCGCACCTTCGCTGGCTAAAGAAAGGATGTCAGCCGCAAGTCCTCAGCGGGCTATAGTGGGTGACTGCTTGACTGCCGGGTTTGTCGGCATTTTTATACCTGGTTAGAAATTGTCGCATCCTGCGCAAAGGCAGTCTGCAAGCCACTTTCAGGAGATTTTGATGGTCGATATAGACCGCAACCCCCTTGTTATCCCGCACGTTTTGCGGTCTACATTACGTTGGACTAAACCGCTACGCGGTGGCAGGTGCACGACGCACGGCCACCGCGTTCGTCTGTGTGGGCTGCTTGCAAGATGCGGCATTGAGGTGAAGCCTTGGAGCTGGGGAATGTTCCCCGGCTTTTAGGAGAAACCTCATGACACCCCTGCGCCAACGCATGCTCGATGCCATGACCGTGCGCGGTCTGGCCGAGCGAACCAAAGAGTGCTACATCGAAGCCGTGGCCCGACTCGCCCGCCACTACCACCGCAGCCCGGAACTGCTCAGTCCGGCCGAAGTCGAAGCCTACTTGTTGTACTTGGTCAAAGATCGCAAACTCTGCCTCAGCAGCGTCAACCACGCCGCCAGCGCCAGCCGATTCCTGTTCGAGACCGTGCTGGGGAGGCCCAACGACATAGCGCACCTGCGCCCGCCCATGGCCAAAGTGCCACAGAAACAGCCCGAACTGCTGTCCCGCGAACAGATCGCCCGCCTCTTTGCCTGCTGCACCCACCCTGTGTACCGCATGGCGCTGCAAACTATGTATGCCAGCGGTCTTCGCGTATCCGAAATTTGCGCCCTGCGCGTCAATGACATCGACAGCGCCACCGACCGCATGTGCGTGCGTGTCGTCGCGGGCAAAGGCGCTGCAGACCGCTACAGCGTGCTGAGCCCGACCTTGCTTGCGCTGCTGCGCCACTACTGCCGCACCTACGCCCCACACCACACCCGCGGGCGCTGGTTGTTTGCCAATGCCCAGGGAGATGGTGCCGTAACCGTCTGCAGCCTACAGCGCGCCTACCAGGGCTCCCGCAACCGCGCCCGCATCATGAAGATGGGCGGCACCCACACCCTGCGCCACGGCTTCGCCACCCACTTGTTGGAAGGTGGCGTGGACCTGTACACCATCAGCCGTTTGCTCGGGCATGGCCACCTCAGCACCACCAGCCGCTATCTGCACCTCATCAGCCCGCAGTTCAAGCCGCCTACAGACATCGACCCTCTGGACCTACTGGCGGGTCTGCCCAAGCTGTAGCGCCAAACGGGCTCGATCCGCATGGCCACCCCGGCCACCCTGGCCCAGGTGCTGCGCCAGCACGGCACGGCATACCTGGACGCACACACCCTGTCCACCCCGCAGGCCAAGGCCTGGCGGGCCATCGTCGCCTGCCGCACCAAAGCCCTGGGCGGCCAGCAGTTAGCCTGCGATGCCTGTGGCCACAGCCACTGGCAGTACCACTCCTGCCGCAACCGGCACTGCCCGCAGTGCGGGGCGCGGGCCAAGGATGCTTGGCTGCAGGGGCGGCTGGCCGAGGTCTTGCCGGTGCCCTATACCCACCTGGTGTTCACACTGCCGCACAGCCTGAACGCCCTGTACGCGTTCCACCCACGCTGGGTGATCAACACCCTGTTCGCCTGCACGTCCCAAACGCTCAATGTATTTGCCGCCAACCCACGTTGGATGGGCAAAGAAGGAGGTGTGAAAGGCGGCACACCGGCCTTCAGTCTGGTGCTGCACACCTGGACGCAGGACCTGCGCCGCCACATCCATGTCCATGCGGTGATGGCCTGTGGGGTGCTGGGATTGGATGGCCAGGGCAGAGACCAATGGCACCGGCCCCAACGCAAGCCCGACTTTCTCTTCCCGGTACATGCCTTGTCTCGGGTATTTAGGGGTAGGTTCCTGGCTGCTCTGGGCAAGGCGCATGGCACACCCGCACTGGCGTGCGACCCACAAGCCGAGCCAACTGCCTGGGCACAACGCCAAAGAGAGCTGTACCGCCATGACTGGGTGGTGTACGCCAAAACCCCGTTGAGTGGCCCGGCCCAGACGCTGGAGTACCTGAGCCGCGATACCCACCGTACGGCCATCGGCAATGAGCGGATCAAGGCCATCACCCCCGAAGAGGAGGTGTTTACGGTGCGCTCGGACGACCAGGGCGGCAAACGTACGGTAAGGCTGCCTGGCGCAGAGTTCGTTCGCCGTGTGCTGCTACACACCTTGCCTGCGGGCATCCAGCGCATCCGGCATTACGGGGTACTGGCCAGTGCCTGCAAAGCGGACAAACTGGCGCAGGCCAGGCGGGCACTGCAGATGCCTGCACCCAGTGCCAGAGCGCAAGAATCCGCTCAGGCGTTCATGGCGCGGGTGGCCAAGCTGGAGGTGATGCAGTGTCCTTGCTGCAAAGTCAGTGTCCTTCGGGTGGTGGCGACGGTGGCAGGGTGCAGGCAGCTACCGGCACCGGGAGCCATCGGGGCAGCCCAGCCCAGGGGGCCACCATGAGGCAGGTGGGCCAGCAGACAGAGGTGACAAGTTCGCGCACCGCGCAAGCGTGCACCGGGCTAGCGTCGGGCCCTGTTTGGGCGCGCCTATTTGCGCAATGCAGTGCCTGTCAGGGTGGGCGTAGATGCAACGCCAGTCCATGCAATGGGGGCACTTTGCCCAGGCCCATAGGGTGCTGCGC
>NZ_JBDTEM010000161.1:0-7136 GCF_039922535.1 Rhodoferax sp.
CGCCCACCATGCTGAAGATCTACGGCGCGGCCAATGGCTTTGGCTGGAAGCACAACGAAATCGTCGGCGCCCAGGTGGTGTCGGTGCCGATGGAGGTGCCTCTGGCCCATGCCGACCGGGCCTTTACGGCTTTCATGGCCTCGCTGGCCGGGGTGTTTGTGGTGGTGTTCATTGTGCTCAACATCATGCTCAGCTGGCTCATCGTGCGGCCCATCCGTCGCATGTCGCTGGCGGCTGACGGCATTTCCACCGGCGACTTCAACCAGCCTGAATTCAGCGAAAAAGGCGGTGACGAAGTTGCCGTGCTGGGCAGTTCTTTCAACCGCATGCGCCGCAGTCTGGAAAAGGCCATGCAGATGATTGACGAGTAAGCCCATGGCGGAGCCCGGCGCAGTGCCCCAGAACGTTTCGGCAGATGCATCCAGCCTGCCGGTGGGTTACCGCATGCTCGAATACCAAATCCAGAGCGTGCTGGGCAGCGGTGGCTTTGGCATCACCTATCTGGCCCGCGACGACAACCTGAACCTGACGGTGGCAATCAAGGAATACTTCCCGAGCGGCCTGGTGGCCCGGGGCGACAACCACGCCGTAGCGGTGCGCGACGGCCACCACGGCGCGCAAGCCAAATACGACTGGGGGTTGCAGCGCTTTCTGGACGAAGCCCGGGCACTGGCCTCGTTTCGGCACCCGAACATCGTGCGGGTGTTGCGTTACTTTCGGCAAAACGACAGCGCCTATATCGTCATGGAATACGAGGTGGGACAGCGGCTGAAGCGCTGGGTGCCCAACCATGCGCCGCTGACCCGGGATGCGTTGCTGTCCATCATCCATCCGCTGCTCGACGGCCTGGACGCGGTGCACGCCACCGGCTTTTTGCACCGCGACATCAAGCCCGACAACATCTATGTGCGTGCCGATGGCACGCCGGTGCTGCTGGACTTTGGTGCGGCCCGCCGCGTCAGCAGCGACAGCGCCATGACCAACATCATCAGCCCAGGTTTTGCGCCGTTTGAGCAGTACCACTCCCAGGGCAAGCAAGGGGCCTGGACCGACATCTACTCGCTGGGCGCGGTGATGTACTGGATGACCACCGGCGAGAAGCCCACCGAGTCGGCCGCCCGTGTTACGCAGGACAGCATGCTGCCCGCGTCCAGCCTGGGCGATGCCGGGGTGTTTGGTGCCAAATTGCTGCAGGCCATCGACTGGGCTTTACTGTCCGATGAAAGCCGCCGCCCGCAGTCGGTGGCCTTGTTCCGGGCTGCCATTGTCGAAGCCGCCAAGCCACAAGCCAATGACTTGCTGGACTTCAATCTGGCCCCCGAAAGCCGCCTGACCAACCGCACAGCCGCAGCCCGCATCCCGGCCGACCAGCGGCGCAATCTGTTGTGCACCATTCTGTTTCTGGACCTTGTGGGCTACTCGATCCGCTCGGTGGATGGCCAGGTGGCGCTGAAAAAAGTGTTCAACGGGCTGATCGTCAAGGCCTTGCATGGCATTGCGGAAGAAACCCGCATCGCCATCGACACCGGTGACGGCGCGGCCATCTGCTTTATGGGCGACCCCGAGGAAGCCTTGCAATCGGCCATGCTGCTGCGCGACCTGCTGGGGCAGCGCTACGGCAGCCATGTGGCGGTGCGCATGGGCCTGCACATGGGACCGGTGCGCATCATTTCCGACATCAACGAGCGGGTGAACGTGGTGGGCGATGGCATCAACGTGGCCAAGCGGGTGATGGACTTTGCCCAGGCCAACCAACTGCTGGTGTCGCGCTCGTACTTTGACGTGATTTCGCGCATTACCGACAGCACGGCCGAGATGTTTCGCTTCCTGGGCCCGCACGAGGATAAACACGGCCGCCTGCACGAGGTGTATGCGGTGGAAGGCCATGCACCGGGCGCGGAAACCACCCTGAAAGTGGGCCCACCTGCAAGCACTGGCTACACCACCACGGTGCGCATGCAAACCGCCACTTTGTTGGCACCCGAGAAGGTGCTGGAGATCGAAAGCGAACTTTCCCGCCATATCGGCCCGCTGGCGCGGGTGCTGGTGCGCAAAGTGTTGCCGCTGGCGCAGGACATCGCCCATCTGCGTGAAACCCTGGCCCCGGCGATCCAGGAGTCGCGCACGCGGGCTTCGTTCTTGGCCGGCACCCCTGCCGTTGGCCAGACGCAGCCGGGCAGCAAGACGGCACCCAGCGGATTCCAGCCATCGACCGGCGCCGGGAGTTTGCCGATGGACAGCCTGGGTTCACGGCCGATGCCTATCAGCCAAACCCCGAGCCACGCGGTGCTGAGCCGCCCCAATAGCCTGGGCACTTTGGGCACTTTGGGCATTTCGGGAGTAAGCCAATCGGTTTCGCAGTTGCAGTCGGCCACGCATCCCTTCGCCATCAGCTCGGACGAGCTGGCCACCATTGAGCTGGCGCTGAGCAAATTTATTGGCCCGATTGCCAAAGTGCTGATCCGCAAAAAGGCGGGCCACTGCACCACCTTCAAAGAATTCATCACCACCATCGCCCAGACCATCGACCGGCCAGACCAGCGCGAGCTGTTCATCCAGGCATTGAAGCGCGCGCTGCCGAAAAGATCGTACTAGCTAAAATTTATACGAAAAGTGCTCCTGGCGCAGGTAGCACCTGCGCAAGAAGCTATGAATACAGTAGCGAGTCTAAAAAATCAGGCAGCCCGCATCACCGGGCCCAACGGCTCTTTCCAGGTGCTGGCGCGCGGCTTGGTGGCGGTGGCCGCGGCGTGGCTGCGGCGCTCTTCGCTGGGCGACTGGCCAAACAGGCTGCGGTAGGCCTTGCAGAAGTGCGATGACGACTGGAAGCCGCAGGCCACGGTGACCTGCATGATGGGCATGCTGCTATGCGTCAGCAGTTCCTGGGCGCGGCGCAGGCGCAGGTTCATGTAGTACTGCGCCGGGTTCATGCTGAAGTAGCGGTGGAACAGGCGCTCCAACTGGCGCAGCGACAGGTTGATGGCGCTGGCCAGTTCGGCCAGCGGCAGGGGTTCTTCGATGTTGGCGGCCATGATTTCGGCGGCTTCGGTCAGGTGCTGGTAGCCGGGGCCGATGCATTCGGGCTGGGGGATGCGCTGGCGGTCTTTGCTGGCGCGCAAACGTTCGACGATGAACTGCTCGGACACGTCCATCACCAGCTTGGCCCCAAAGCGTTCGCGCATCAGGTGCAGCATCAGGTGCAGCGGGCTGGTGCCACCCGAGCAGGTGATGCGCTCGCGGTCCACTATGAAGACTTCGGTGGAGAACTGCACCTTGGGGAATTCTTCGCTGATGGCGGCCAGGTTTTCCCAATGGATGGCGCAGCGGTAGCCGTCCAGTAGCCCGGCATTGGCCAAGGCAAACGCCCCCGTACACAGCGAACCCATGGTGGCACCGGATGCCGCACATTGGCGTAGCAACTGACGCACGTTGTCGTCGGTGGCCTGGCGCACATTGACCCCGCCGCACACAAACACCATGTCGCAATCGGCCAGCCCGGCCGCATCGCCCAGCGCGCTAATGGCCAGGCCGTTGCTGGCCACCGCTGCCGCTTGGTCGGGGCTGATGACGCTCCAACGGTACAGGGTCTGGCGGCTGATGTAGTTGGCCATGCGCAGGGTTTCCACCGCGTTGGCAAAGGCGATCATCGAATACTCGGGCAGCAGAATGAAGCCGACGTGGACCGCGCGTGCCTTGGCACTGGAGTCATTGGCTCCAAAGGCGACAACCGGGGCGGATTCTGGGGAGATGCGGGGCACGGTACGGTTCCTTAGCTTTCGCGGCTTTTGCGGGCTACACCAAAACTTTCGGTGAGGCGGTCCAGAATGATAGCCAGCAAAACCACCGCGAGTCCACTCTCAAACCCGAGGCCAATGTCCAGCCGCTGGATGCTGGCCAGCACATCGTTGCCCAGTCCACCGGCACCCACCATGGACGCAATGATCACCATGGACAACGCCATCATGATGGTTTGGTTGACCCCGGCCATGATGGTCGGCAGGGCGATAGGCAACTGCACTTTGAACAGCAGCTGGGTGGAGGTGCAGCCAAAGGCGTTACCGGCCTCGACCTGCTCGGAGCTGACCTGGCGGATGCCCAGGCTGGTCAGGCGCACCACCGGGGGCATGGCGAAGATCACGGTCGCAATCGTGCCGGGCACGCGGCCCAGGCCAAACAGCATGGCGGCAGGAATCAGGTAGACGAAAGCAGGCATGGTTTGCATGAAGTCGAGGATCGGGCGGACACTGGCGTTCACATGGTTGTTGCGGGCACACCAGATGCCCAGCGGAATTCCAAAAATCAGGCTGATGATGGTGGCCGACAGCGTGAGCGCCAGCGTCACCATGGTTTGCGGCCAGAAACCGGTTACCACAATCAACATCAAGGCCAAAGCAACAAACACGCCAAACTTCCAGCCCAGGCGGCGCCAACCCACCACGATGGCCACCAGAATCATCAGCCAAAAAGGAATGGCCAGCATGCCTTGCTCGATGGACTGGGCGAAACCTTCGACCACCACGCCGATGGAGTCGAACACGGCGGCGCTGTGGTCCAGCAGGCTTTTGACCCCGGCGTTGACCCACTTGCCCAAGGGCAGCATGTCGTGGGTGGCATCGGTGACTTGGGTGAGCAGATCAGACATGGCGGGCCTCTTGGGACATTTTGATGAGCAGGCTGCGGGCAGAAATACAGCCCAGGCATTGGTCGGCCGCGTCGAACACGCCGACGGGTTGGTCGCCGCCGAGCACGATCTTCATGGCATCGGGCAAGGTGGTTGACCAGGGCAGGCGCGGCCCACCGGTGTAAGAGTGGCTGCCCATGCCGGTGTCGAGCAGGTCGGCCGCGGTGAGGTAGCGCGATGTGTCCACGCCCTCAAAGAAGCGGCGCACGTAGTCGTTGGCAGGTTGGGTGATGATCTCGTGGGCAGTACCCTCTTGCACCAGGTTGCCGCCTTCCATGATGGCGATACGGGTGCCGATGCGCAGGGCTTCTTCCAGGTCGTGCGACACAAACAACACGGTGCGCTGCTGCTTCTTTTGCAGCTCCAGCATCAGGCCCTGCATTTCCACGCGTTTGAGCGGGTCCAGGGCGGAGAAGGCTTCGTCCATCAGCAGGATGTCGGGGTCTACTGCCAGGGCGCGGGCCAGGCCTACGCGCTGCTGCATACCGCCTGAGAGCTGCGACGGAAATTTGGCGGCGTAGGTTTGCAGGCCCACCTGGCTGAGCACTTCCATAGCGCGGGCTTCACGGGTTTTGCGGTCGGTTCCGGCCATTTCCAGGCCGAAGGCGGCGTTATCCAGCACGTTGCGGTGCGGCATGAGGGCGAATGACTGGAACACCATGGCCACCCGCTTGCGCCGCCACTTCACCAGTTCGGGCTGGGGCAGCTTGGCGATGTCTTCGCCGTCGATGTTGATGGAGCCGGATGACGGCTCCACCAGGCGGTTGATCAGCCGGATCAGCGTGGACTTGCCCGAACCCGACAGGCCCATGAGCACGTAAATCTCACCCGCTGCCACATCAAAGCTGACTTTGTTGACACCGACCACATGGCCGGTGGTGGCAAAAACCTCGTCCTTGCTGCGTCCTTCGGCCAGCATTTTCTGGGCGGGGGCGATATTGTTTCCAAATATCTTGTATAAATTTTTGACGCTGATCTTGGGCTGGGGCATTGCGGGTCTCCGAGAATAAGGTACAACAAGGCACGTTGAAATATTTATTATTAGCAAACAACGTGCCACCATTTTCTGGCCTAATTTAATTTAGGACATAGGGTGAATCCATGAGAAGTTTAAGGTGGTCGATAATTTGCATTTATATAGGTTTTTATTAATTAATAAATGAAAAAAAAGCCCGCCAAAACAGAGCGTCAGGTGGGCTTTTATGGAGTTTTGTGTAGGGATGCACTGTTTTGGACTAGCGATCCATGACGATGTCACTCGTCGGCTTGCTACAGCACGGCAAAAACCAACCCTGGTCTATTTCACGCTGGCGAATGCCGCCGGCATGTTTCATTTCCACGGTGCCCGATATTTTTTTGGTTTTACACGTACCACATGCGCCACCGCTGCACGAGGATGGCAGTCGAAAGCCCGCCGCTACAGAGGCTTGTAAAACAGTTTGATCCGATGGGCAAGTAAATGACTTGCCCATTTTCTGTAGATCAATTTTGTAGTTGATTTCGGTAGTTTCTTTGGCAGTCTCTTGATTATCTGGCGCGTGTGCCGCATCGGCCACCAGGGTTTCAAAAGAAAAGCTTTCTTCGCGGTAGCGCGGCATGTCGAACCCGGCGGTGGTCAGCAGGCCGCGGACGGCCGCCATGAACGGGGCCGGACCGCAGGTGTACACATCGCGCTGCATGAAGTCGGGGGCGATATGGGCCAGACGGGCTGCGTCCAATCGGCCCAGGTGCCCGGCGTAGTTGCTGCCCGGCGTGTGCTGTTCGCAGACCAAGGCGATGCGGAAGTGCGGCATGTTGCGCGCCATCAGCGTCAGCTCTTCGGCAAACAGCACGTCGGCAGGGGTGCGGGCGCAATGTACAAACACCACATCGGCATCGCTGCCCAGGTCGTGCAGGGCGCGGGCCATGGACATCAGGGGCGTGACACCGCTGCCGCCCGACAAAAACAAATAGCTTTTTGCAGGTGTCTTGAAACAGCTGAACTCGCCAGACGGCCCCATCGCGCCCAATTCCATGCCCACACGCACGTTATCGTGCAGCCAGTTGGACACCGTGCCGCCGGGCACGCGCTTGACTGTGATGCTCACCAGGTCGGGCCGGGTGGGTGTGCTGGACAGGGTGTAGCAGCGGTTGATTTTGGTGCCGCCAATCTCCAGCTCCAGCGTGATGAACTGGCCTGGCAGGTAGCGGAAGTTGCGCGGGCCACTGGCGGCCAACACAAAGGTTTTGACATCGGCCGTTTCCTGGCGGATGTGCACGCAGCGCAGGGTTTCGTCCTGGTCGGAGTTCCAGGGCGAGGACACCGGGGCCGCGAAATCAGGGGCGTAGAAAGGAGTAGACATAGCAGGAGATCAGCGGGTGAGTGTGCTCAGGCGGTTCACGTACCAGTTGCAGAACTTCTCCACCAGGCCTTCGGTGAAGGGCGAGTACGGGCCGGGCTGGTAGGCACCGGTGG
>NZ_JBDTEM010000162.1:0-18892 GCF_039922535.1 Rhodoferax sp.
TGGGCATGGCTTCCAGTGCCTCAGACAGTTGGGACTGGGCGTTGTGCGCCTCTTGCCGGGCCTGTTCCAGCGCCCGTTCCTTGCGCACTTTTTCAGTGATGTCGGCCCGCAGAATGACAGTGCTGCCGTCCGACAGGCGTTGCTGGCTGATGCGCAGCCAGCGGTCGTCGGGCAGCTCCTGGATCTGGGGTGCGCCGGGCTGGCGAAAGGCCGCCAGGCGTTGTTGTATCCAGGCTTCGTCGCCCCCGGATTCGGGCATTTCCCCCAGTGCGACGGTACTGCGCAGTATCTCTTCAAACTGCACGCCAGGCACCATGGACGGCGAGGCCTGGGGGTAAAACCCCCGGGTCCGGGCGTTCACCACCACCATGCGCTCCTGCGCGTCAAACAGGGCGAACGTGCTGTTGTTGGGCAGGATATCCAAGGCTTCTTCCAGCAGCCGGTGCGGGAACGCTGCGGCCGCTGCGGCAGGGGGAGCACTGCGCAAGGCTGCCACCAGTGCCACTGCGCCTGCCAGCAGTGCGGCTTGCAGCACCGCCACTGGCCAGCCCAGCGGCAACCACAACAGCGCCACCTGCCCCGCAAGCAACGCCGCTACGGCGAGCAGGGTTGGCCATGCGCTAGCGCGCAAGAACGGGGGACGGGGCATGGCGTGGGCGCATTGGATGTAAACGCAAGTATCAAAGCATAGCAGTCGCTACCGCCTGTTTCGAAAAATGGGCCGCTGCCGCCCCAAACCGTTCCGGGTAAGCCACAGCCGGTGTAGCTAGATTGGATACTTTATTTTTAGAAAATAAAGTGGTCTACGCGCGCCATAGCTACATAGTTTGCTATTTAATTAGCATGGAATGCAGGCGATTGGCCTATTTGTGCCCAGCATAAATTTCATAATTGCATACAGCAAATTGGTACAATTTTTGTGACACAACGGTAGATGGCGGACATCAAAACCGTGCGCGATGCACTTGGAGCCCAGCGAGACATTTTTATGCCCAAAGCTCCCCAACGCTCTTCGACCCCGGCACCGCAACGCAAGTGGGCGCTTTTGATGGCGCTGTTGATCGTGCTGGTGGCCGTGGTGGTCGTACCCTACGCGGCCATGGCGCTGCCGGTGGTGCCCCCCTTTCTGCCGATTTTTGCAACCACCGTTACCTTCACCGAAGGTTTGACCGCCTACCTGCTGATGGTGCAGTTTGTGGCGGTGCGGCGCTTTTACCTGGTGCCGCTGGCCGGGGCCTATGCCTATGTGGCCACGCTGGCGCCGATCCAGTTGCTGGCCTTTCCCGGGGTGTTTGCGCCCACCGGTCTGCTGGGAGGCACTACCCAGTCGGCGGTGTGGATGTGGGTGTTTTGGCACGGCGGTTTTCCGTTTTTTATCGGTCTGTCTTTGCTGCTGCGGCAGTCGCGCGTGCACGCGGCGCTGTGCCAGCGCGTGTCGGTAGGGCAGGCCGGGCTGCTGTTTTTGCTGGCACCGGCGCTGGCCTGCGCCTTGGCCGGGCTGGCGCTGCATGCCGATGCCTTGCCGGTTTTGATCAACGGCAACAGCTTCAAGACGCTCAGCGACAGCGCTGCAGGCTGGACCGTGTGGGGGCTGAATCTGGCCGCAGTGGCCTTGGTGGTGCTGCTGCCCAAGAAGCGCTGGGAACTGGTGAGCTTGTTCCTGTTTGTGGCGGTGCTGGCGTCGCTGGCCGATGTGTCGCTGACGCTGCTGGCCTCGGCCCGCTACAGCCTGGGCTGGTATGTGTCGCGGCTGCTGAGCCTGGTCTCGTCGGTGAGCCTGCTGGTCGCCTTGATCTACCAGATCACCCAGCTGTACCGCGAGCTGGCCACCACCCACGCATCTTTGCTGCGCAGCTCGGCGCGCGACAAGCTCACGGGCGTGTACAACCGCAACAGCTTTGACAACGCTGCCCAGGCGGAATGGCTGCGCGCCCAGCGCAGTGGCGAGCCGCTGTCGCTGGTACTGGTGGATATCGACAATTTCAAACGCTACAACGACCATTTTGGCCATGTGCAGGGCGACACCTGCCTGCATTCCGTGGCCCAGGCCTTGGCCCACAGCGTGCACCGCCCCACCGATATGGTGGCCCGCTATGGCGGCGAGGAATTCGTCATTTTGCTGCCCGGCACGCGTACCGAGCACGCCCTGCGCATCGCCGAGGAGGCCCGCCGCGCCGTGGCCGACCTGCGCCTGCCCGCCCACGCGCCTGGCCTGCATGTGTCCTTCAGCGCGGGCTGCGCCAGCTGGGATGCCAACGCGGGCTTTTTGGGGTTTGAGGAGATGCTGGTCGCCGCCGACCAGGCTTTGTACAAAGCCAAAGCCCAGGGCCGCAACCAGGTATGGGCCCAACAGGACAAAGTGCTGCGGCCTGCCAGCGCCTACCTGGTGCCGCGTGACATCTAGGATGTTTGGGCGGTAGCGCTTAAAAATAGTACTAAAAACTGCCTCTGGCGCAGGCAGTACCTGCGCTGAAAGCTATGAATTCAGGAGTCTTTTCGGCGGTGCAGCTCACGCCGGTACAAACAGCGCCGGGTCTACCATGGCCCGGTTCAGGCAGATCGACCAGTGCAGGTGCGGTCCTGTCACGCGGCCCGTGGCCCCCACGGCCCCCAGGCGCTGGCCGGTCTGCAGCACATCGCCGGGCTGCACGGCGATGGCGCTCAGGTGGCAAAACATGCCCAGCAGGCCGCCGCCGTGGTCCAGCCAGACGGTGTTGCCGTTGAAGAAGTAGTCGCCAGTGTCGATCACCCGGCCCGGCAGCGGCGCGGCCACCGGCGTGCCCGTGGCGGCGGCGATGTCCATGCCGCTGTGCGGATTGCGCGATTGGCCGTTGAACACCCGGCGCAGTCCGAACGAGCTGGAGCGCCGCCCCGGCACCGGCACCTGCATGTGCAGGCTGGGTGGCAGAGGTTCGCTGAACGTGGCCATCACGGTTTCCAGGTGGGCATGTTCGCGGTTGTAGCGGGCTTCGTCCTCGGGCGACAGGTCCACCGTACCGGGCGCCACCTTCAGCCGCTGCTCACGGTACTGTTTGGGCCCCACCGTGTAGGCCACAGGGCGGGTGCCGTCTGCGGTTTGCACGCGGATGCTGGCCGGGCCCAGTGCGGCAGCCAGCGGAATGCCGACGATGGCGGTCCACTCGATCGCATCGCCCAATACCAGCAGCGGCACATCGCCTGCAAAGGCCACTGGCCGCTGCGCTGCAGGCCCTAGCGACAGCCGTGCGACACCGCCCGGTACTTGCAGATCGTGCGGCCAAACGGTGGGGGCGATGGGCGTAATAGGCGTAGCGGGCGTGGCAGCGTGCACGCGGCTGGCCAGTAGGCCCAGGGAGGCGAGCAGGGTGGTGCGGCGGGTCAGGAGTGGCATGGGGATCGCAGAAATGAAACAGCCCCCAGTATCGCTACAGCAGCAGCCCCGCCGCCTCTTTGGCGCGCATCTTGGCACCGATGTACTCGCCGTGGGTCACGTAGAGCAGGCCGGCCACCTGGTTGATGACGCTGTTTTCCACCGCGCCCAGGGTGCCGTCGGCATAGGCCACTTGCCACATGTCTTCGACGATCTGGATCTTTTGGGCCTGGGTGCAGTGCTCGTTGAGGCTGCTGGTAAAGCGGTGGTAATCGTAGGCGTGGGCGGCGGATTGCTCGGCCTGCAGCATCAGCTGGGTCAGGGCCGCGCCGTCCAGCTGCAGGCGCTGCTGCAGGGTGAGCACCACGGCCTGGCGTTCCACGGCGGTTTTGGCCGGGTCGGCGCGCATCACCTCGACCAGCAGCACGGCGGTGGCCAGGTTCTGGGCATGCTGCCGCTCGGCGGGCGAGGGCTCGGTGGCCTGGCCAATCAGGTTGTCAAAAAGGTCTTTCAGGGCGTGCAGCATGGGCGGGAGCTAGAGAATTCGTATTGGGGACGGACCCCAGGCCAAGTCCTTTGGTTCCCCGTGGATCTGTGAATTTTTATAAAGAAAAGGCCGTTGGCGCATGTTCTGTAAGCACAGGAAGCTATTAAAAGCATAGCTGTTGCGCGGTCTAAAACGACGATCCTGGCTGCTCCAGGAAGGCCACTTCCTCGGCGCTGGAGCTGCGCCCCAACACCGCATTGCGGTGCGGGTAGCGGCCAAAGCGTTCCACGATGGCCTGGTGGCGCAGCGCGAAGCGCAGGTTGTCTTCAATTGCCAACTGGGTAAACAGCGCCACCGACTGCGTATGGATGGCCTTGGATTCGCTGTGCATGTAGGGCATGTACGCAAAAGGCCGCTGCGCCAGCGGCAGGCTGCGGTCGTGCCCGCTGGCCACCAGTTCCTGGGCCAGCGCCAAGGCCAGTGGGTCTTGGGCAAAAGCCTGCGGCGTATCACGGTAGATGTTGCGCGAGAACTGGTCCAGCAGCAGGATCTCTGCCAGCCGCCCCTCGGGCGTGGCGCGCCAGCCAAACAGTTCGCAGCGGGCCGCGGCCTGTAGCGTGCTGGCAAAACGCTGGCGCATCTCTGCGTCCAGCGCCGCATCTTTGGCGAAGTGCTGCTTGGGGGTGAGTTCGGTGAACCAGAAGTGGAGGATGTCTTGGGCGTGCATGGGCTGATTGTCGGGGACTGCGACCACCCCGCGCACAGCACCGGCTATGCGTTACGCAGCTGCCGTCAAGAGCCCCGTGGGGCGGCCGCCTCAAAGAGCAATACCTTGTTTTTGCCAGATTGCTTGGCTTTGTACAGCGCCTTGTCGGCGTTGTTGAGCAGTTGCTCAAATGTCTGCCCGCCCGCATCGAAGGTGGCCACACCGATGCTGACCGTAAACCCTATGTGCTCACCTTCGTCGTTTGCGACCACCGCCTGTTGCGCCACGGCCAGGCGCAGCGACTCGGCCACCTTTTGGGCATTGGCGGCGTCGGTTTCGGGCAGCAGCACGACGAATTCTTCACCGCCCAGGCGGGCCACCGTGTCCAGGCCGCTGCGCGTGCGCAGGCGGCAAATGTCGGCCACCGCGCAGATCACCCGGTCGCCGACCAGGTGGCCCCAGTTGTCGTTCACGCTTTTAAACGCATCAATGTCCACCATCAGCACCGACAGCGGGTGCTGAAAGCGCTCGGCCCGCTTGCACTCTTTTACGCCCAGGTCCATCAGCGTGCGGCGGTTGGCCAGGCCGGTCAGCGAATCGTTGGCGGCCAGCAGTTCAAGCGCGCTGTTCATGGTTTGCAGCAGCGCGTTTTGCTCGGCCAACTGGCGGTTGATCTGCTCGATCTCGTCTTCGCGGCGTTTGCGGCTGTCGATGTTGAAGGTCACACCGATAAAGCGCTGGCCCGGTGTGACGCTGTGGTGGTCCATGATCCGACCGTAGTTGGCAAACCAGACCCAGCTGCCGTCCTTGGCCAGCAAGCGGAACTCGCAACGGTATTCGGACGTGCTGCCAGACATGTGCTCACCCACTGCCGACTGGATCATGGCCAGATCGTCGGGGTGGACAAACTCGAACAGATGGTCCAGGTGGTGCGCCACTTCTTCGCTGTTGTAGCCCAGCTCGGAGAAGGTTTTCAGGGCCTTGCGGGTGACTTCGCCGGTCAGCAGGTTGTTCTCCCACAGGTCCAGCCCTGCGGCTTCCAATGCCAGCTCCAGGCGTTCCTTGTTGAGATCGGTTTCGCCCATGGCCGGTATCAATTGCTAGGCATGGCGCCTGCATAGCCCAGGCTGCGCAGCAGGCTGGCAAACGACTGCAGCACACCCGGCGCGGCGTACAGCTGGGGGGCGCAGGCCACCTGGATGACGCTGACGGTGTTTCCGGTGCTTTTGCCCGTAACGGGGTCGAAGTACACCGCCAGATCGTCACTGGCGTTGGAGAAACCCCGTCCGGTGCTTTCGGAGTAATAACAAATCGAATCCGGCGCAATGGTGTCGGGCACAGCGCTTTGGCTCGAATACATGATGAGGTTCTCGTTCATGTTGTAGATGGTGTGCGTGTGTGTGCTGTTGGCCGGGTCGGGCGTATTGTCCAGACGAATCACGCCCGCGTCGAGCGATGCGGCGGTGGTGGACTGCGAGATGGCCGTGATGTAGAAATTTGTCACGGTGGCTGATGCCGCACGCCCGGTGATCTGGGCGATGCTTGCCGCCACGCTGGCGGTGGAGGGCGTCGTCGCCGCCGTCAGCAGCAACTGGCCCAGCGCCCAGGCCTGGCTCAGGGTGCCGGGGATGTAGCTGCCGGTCAGTCCACAGTGGTTGCTGGGGTTAGACGGCCACAGCGCAATGCCCGAGAAGCCGCCAAAGCCGCCCACCACGCCGCCTGCCAAGGTTTCCATCTGGGCCGCCGTGGGCGCGCTGAGCAGGGCCGACGCCACTTTGCTCGGGTCGGCCACGTCGGTCGCCAGCGCGCAGGGGCTGACCGGCAGCGTGCTGCTGCCGCCAAAGGTGGTTTGCGGCAGCTCGGGCACCGCGCGGCCTGCGCCATCACCGTCCACCACATACATGCTGCCCGGCGTCATGGCGGCGGCGATCAGTGGCACCAGGGAATTGATGGCGCCAATCTCCACCGGAATCGCGCAACCCACCGTGCAGCCGGTGTTCGCCTGCAGCAGCGCCAGTGTGTTGACGACCGAGTTCTGGATGTCGGCCAGCGTCAGCTGGTCGCCCGCATCGGGCGAACCCATCATGGCCAGCACGCAGGCAGGGGTTGTACCGTCGTAGGGCTGGATGGCGATACTGCCACTCCAGCCACTGTCGTCCAGCTGTTGCAGGATCTTCAGCGCATCGAGGTAGCTGCCGCCCCCGCCGCTGGCCAGCACCGCAGCACCTGCGGCAATGGATCGAAAGTCGTTAATTCCATAGCGGTAAGAAGAAAGCATTGTTTCCTTTAGCGGTGTACTGACAGGGCTGGCTAGCGATTGACACAAACTGTAACAGTTGGTCGGCGTGTGGATGCCGTTGCGTGTTGCTGCGGCTACTTGGGGTTAGTTAGCACAGACTGTTCCACCCGCCCGCCTGCGGGCCGCACCGTCGCTGGTGAAAATAGGCGCCAAATATGCCTTTTCCGCAATTTTTATAAGCGCTAGATGCTATGGAAAAAATAGTATTTATGGGCTGTAAAACGGTTGGAACCCGTATCCCTGCAGCCACACCCCGTGCGGAGATTTGGAGCTTCGCGCCACCCTGTGTCTCCAAGGTGTCACTACTGCCCGCGTCGCGCGCCACGCTGGCGCAGAACGAGGGCTCGTACTGAGCCGCGCGCGAGCCCAAAGATGCAGACTTTGATTGGCTCAGAAATGGCATATTGGCATATGGGCCTATGCAGTCGGTCACCCGGCCGCACGCCGCACATCTAGGCCAAGGTCAGGCGTGGCATGCGCGAAGTGCTGACGGCCCTGCGGTAGGTGGCGGACCATCCGGGCAATGCCCGCGAAGCTATCTGCAGCTGCCTGTGAAGTACCTATAAGGGATTGATGCTAAAAATTAGCATTGCAGCCTCAGTCCGTCAGCGAGATTTTTTTGTCGTGTACGTACTCTTTGTACAGCGTCAGTGGGATCGCCGTCAGCCCCACAGCACCGTTGTCTGCGGTCCAACTGAGGGTGGCGCTTTCGGTGGCCAGGTCGATGTCCACCGGGCCTTTGGGAATGACCAGCGGGGCGCCGTCTCCGGGGGTGTAAGTAACGTGGCCGATGATTTTGGCGTGAAGGGTCATAGAAAGCTCCTGTAACGAGCGCACAGTGGCGCGGTAGGCTTATTACAAACCGCCCGCCCGTCCCGGCGTGTCAGAGAAGCACCCGTGTACCTGTCGCACGGCGCCGCTAGTGTGGTTTGATGTTCCAGATAGCGCGCTACACCACACTAGTTGCGACCGCCGCGCTGCAAGCCTGTCAGTGGGTGACGAACTGGTAGGTCACGTCTTCGGCTTCGATCATGTCCAGCACGTCGTTGAGTACATCGTCGTCGCCGGTGCTGGTCCAGGTTTCTTCCGGGTCGCTGGCAAACATCGGCTCTATCGCCATGTCCATGAACTGGCCGTTGGGCAGCTTCAGCACCTGGCCGCCTTCGGAGGTGGTGGCCAGTTCCCAGTCGTCGGGCACCGACATTTCGAGCTGGATGGTGATGTTGAGTTTTTTCATGGACAGTGGGCCTGTAAGTTAGAAGATGCAGAAGGGTAACCCAAGCCCATGGCGCGATTACCATTTTTGAAGAAAATAAGCCTCTGGCGCAGGCTGCACCTGCGCAGGGAGCTATGAAAACAGGAGTGGTCACGCGGGTTTGTGCGGCGCGGTAAGCTTGGCCTTCCCACTTTACGCAGGCCTGCCATGTCCCAATACTGGTTGATGAAATCTGAACCCGGGGAATGCTCCATCGACGATGCCCTGGCCGCCCCCGATGCCACCGTGCCGTGGGTCGGCGTGCGCAACTACCAGGCCCGCAACTTCATGCGCGACCAGATGCAGCCGGGCGATGGCGTGCTGTTCTACCACTCCAGTTGTGCCGAGCCGGGCATTGCCGGGCTGGCCCGCGTGGCATCCAATACCCGGCCCGACCCCACGCAGTTTGACCCGGCTTCGCCCTACTTTGATGCCGCCAGCAAGTCAGAAGCGCCGCGCTGGCTGCTGCTAGACGTGCAGGCCACCCGCAAAACCCGGCTGCTGGCCCTGCCGGAGCTGCGCGCCACCCCGGCCCTGGCCGATCTACAGGTGCTGCGCCGGGGCAACCGCCTGTCGATCACGCCGGTAGACCCGGCGCACTGGCAGGTGATCGAGGGGCTACTGGCCTAGCTTTGCAGCGTGGGGTAGTCGGTATAGCCCTTGGCACCGGGGGTGTAGAAGGTGTTTTGGTCGGGCGTGTTCAGCGGGGCCTTGAGCTGGATGCGCGCAGGCAGGTCCGGGTTGGCCAGGAAGGACGTGCCAAAGGCCACGGCATCCAGCTTGCCCGCGCTGATGGCTTCTTCGGCCTCTTCGGCGGTGTAGCCCATGTTGCCCACCAGCACGCCCTGGTATTTCTCGCGGGCGATGCTCAGCACATCGCCTTTTTGTACCCCGAAGAAGTCGGCGCGCATCACGTGCAGATAGGCCAGCTTGAACGCGTTGAGCTTGTCCGCCAGAAAGCTGATCAAGGCCAGCGGATCGCTGTCTTGCATGCTGTTGTAGCTGTTCAGCGGCGACAGGCGCAGGCCCACCTTGTCCGCGCCAATCGCGGCGGTTACGGCGGTCAGCACTTCGAACAAAAAGCGCGCGCGGTTTTCCAGCGAGCCGCCGTAGCCGTCGGTGCGCTGGTTCGGCGTGTCGCGCAGGAACTGGTCGATCAGGTAGCCATTCGCGCCGTGCACTTCCACACCGTCAAAACCGGCGGCGATGGCGTTCTTCGCGCCCTGGGCAAAGGCGGCCACGATGGCGGGAATTTCTTCGAGGGTCAGCGCGCGTGGCACGGCGTGCGGCACCTTGCCGTTGGGCGTGTGGATGTCGCCTTCTACCGCCGTGGCGCTGCTGGAGACGATGGCCACACCGTTGTTGATGTCCGGGTGCGCAGCGCGGCCCGCGTGCCAGATCTGCAAGAAGATGCGGCCGCCCTTGGCGTGCACGGCGGTGGTGACCTTCTTCCAGGCCGCAATTTGCGCCTCGTTGTAGATGCCGGGCTCGTTGATGAAGGCCGAGGTGCCGGGTTCCACCATGGTGCACTCGGTGATCAGCAGGCCGCCGGTAGCGCGCTGGCTGTAGTACTCGGTCATCAGGTCGCTGGGGATGTGACCGGCATCGGCGCGGGTGCGCGTGAGCGGGGCCAGCAGGATGCGGTTAGGCAGGGTGAGGGAGCCGACTTGCAGAGGGGTGAACAACATAGTTTTCAAATGGGTTGGTGGAGGGATGGGGCGAACGGTAACAGCCGGTGCATAACGCTTCTCCGGCCGGGTTATTGCAAATGAGGGTACGCGTTCAAACGTAAAAATTAACGCGGCGTGTGCTGCTGCACCCAGCGCACGATGTCAGCAGCGCCCATGGCGCCGGCCTGGCGCGCCACCTCGCGGCCGCCCACAAACAGCGCCAGCGTGGGAATGCTGCGGATTTGGTAGCGTGTGCCCAAGGCTTGGTGCGCTTCGGTGTCCACCTTGGCCACCCGTATGCGCGGCTCCAGCTGGCCTGCGGCCTGTACATAGGCGGGCGCCATCTGGCGGCACGGGCCACACCAGGGTGCCCAAAAGTCCACCAGCAGCGGAATCTGGTTGCGCAGCAGGTGCTTGTCAAAAGCGGCCAAGTCCAGGTCTACCGGCTTGCCTGTGAACAGCGGCTTTTTGCAGCTACCGCAATCGGGCGCGCTGCCGAGCTGGTCGGTGTGCACGCGGTTGGTGGTGTGGCAATGGGGGCAGACGATGTGCAAGGATTCGGTCATTGCATTTAGATCGTGCCATGTGGCCAGAATTGCAAGGGCTGTGGGTTGCCGGGCGCGGCGAACCGGATAATGCCTTCTCACTTTTTTCAGCCGACACCCCATGCGCCATTCCCATTTCTACCCCATCGGCACCCCCGGCCAAGCCTGGGGCGCCGCAGAGCGCGACCAGTGGCGCGCGCGCCAGGTGCGCCAACGCAGCTATGCCGAAGATGTGCTAAGTGCCATTGACCGCCTGCGTGCGCGCTTTGACGTGGTGCCGTATGGCGAGGCGGCCTACGCGGACGAGCGTTTCCCCCTGTTCGCCATCCGCGGCCGCGATTGGCAGCCCGGCCTGCCCAGCGTGCTCGTCACCGGCGGTGTGCACGGCTATGAAACCAGCGGCGTACTGGGCGCACTGCGCTTTGTGGACGCCCATGCCGAAAGCTACGCGGGCAGGGTGAACCTGCTGGTCGTGCCCTGCGTCAGCCCCTGGGCCTACGAACGCATCCAGCGCTGGAACTTCGACGCCATCGACCCGAACCGCTCCTTCCGCGACCCCAGCCCCTCGCAAGAGTCCGCTGCATTGATACGCCTAGTAGCACCCCTGCGCGGCAAGTTTGCCGCCCACATCGACCTGCACGAAACCACCGACACCGACGGCTCTGAATACCTGCCCGCCGTAGCCGCACGCGACGGCCAACCCTTCGAACCTCACGGCATCCCCGACGGCTTCTATTTGGTGGACGACACGGCCAACCCCCAGCCCGCCTTCCAGCAGGCCATCATCGAAGCGGTAGAGCGCGTAACCCACATCGCCCCGGCAGACGCGCAGGGCGGCATCATCGGCTCGCCGCTGGTGGCCCACGGCGTGATCCACTACGCGATGGAAGCGCTGGGCCTGTGCGCCAGCATCAGCGGCGCCCGCTACACCACCACCACCGAGGTCTACCCCGACAGCCCCCGCGCCACGCCCGAGCAGTGCATTGCCGCGCAGGTAGCGGCGGTGTGCGCGGCGGTGGAGTTTGTGGGGTAGTTTTTAAAGAAAATTGGGCGCTGGCGCAGGTGCTGCCTGCGCAGACAGCTACTGAAAGCGTAGCAATTTGAATCTGCTCAAGCCTGCCACACCCCCAACCCCGCTGAGCGCAGATCGATGCCGACCTCGATCTCCTTGTCCACCGCGTCTTCGTAGCGCATGGGGTTGAAGGCCTCGTACAGGTCGGGCAGCAGGCGCAGGCCGTAGTGCTGCACGTAGCTGTTGGCTTGGATGCCCGCTTTGTGTTTGTCAAAGCGCACGTCCGGGTCCCGCCCCGTCATGCCCACGTACACGCAGAGCTTGCCTTCGATGTAGCCGGGGTTGTTTTTGCGAAAGCGGGGCTCCAAGAGCACGTCTTTGGAGAGCTCTACTACGTAGACGTGGTGGTGCTTGCGGCGGGCCACGGTTTGGACCGAGTTTTAAGTGCGGTCCAGATCGCGCACCAGCGTCAGCACCTTGGTGGTGATGATGTCTATCGCCGGGCCGTTGGCACCGTGCGGCAGGATCACATCGGCACGGCGCTTGGTCGGCTCGATGAACTGCTTGTGCATGGGGCGCACGGTTTCCAGGTACTGGTTGATGACGCTCTCGGCGCTGCGCCCGCGCTCGGCCATATCGCGCTGCAGGCGGCGGATGAAGCGCACATCGGCGGCAGTGTCGACAAAAATCTTCAGCGACATCATCTTGCGCAAATCCGCGTCAAACAGCGCAAACAGCCCTTCGATCACGATCACCGGAGCGGGCTTCACGGTGATGGTTTTGCTGGCCCGGTTGTCCTGCGTGAAATCGTAGGTGGGCATCTCGATAGATTCGCCACGGCGCAGCGCCTGCACGTGCTGCACCATCAGGGGCCAGTCAAATGCGTCAGGGTGGTCGTAATTGGTTTTGCGCCGCTCTTCGGGCGACAGATGCGTTTGGTCGCAGTAGTAATCGTCCTGGATCAGCACGGTGGTCATGTCTGGCCCGATGGACGCCAGCACCTCGCGCGTCACCGTCGATTTGCCGCCGCCACTGCCGCCTGCGACACCGATCACGAAGGGTTTGTTATTGGTTTTGTGGGGCATGGGGTCCTTGGCACGTGTCGGCAAACCCTCGATTTTACGGGGCGGGGGTGCGGTGGCGCAGGCGCAGGCGCGGTGTTGTCTCTGTCGATGGCTGGTTGTTCGACTTCGGGAGTCAGGCTGATAAAAGAAGCCTGGGCATCGGGTAGATGAATTGACGGAGCCCATGGGCTCGTCACTTCTTCGCGTGGGCCCTGATATGGCTGCGTAGTGCCGACGAAATCGCTTGCACTTGTTTTCTGGCCAGACGTACCGGCTCGTTCTCCACAAACGTGCTCAAGGCTTTGGTTTCTAGCACCCGCAGCGGGTGCCCACGGCTCATAAGGCCAATGCCTCTTTGAGGACTTGTTCGCGGAAGCTGGCGGGCAGGTTGTTGGGGGTGAGCACATCTACCTCCATACCCAGCAATTGCTTCAGCTCAAACCGTATCGCACCAATGTCCATCAGCGTGGTGTGCGCGGTGGGCTCCACCAGCAGGTCCAGGTCGCTATCGGCGGTGTCGTCACCGTGCAGTGCCGAACCAAACACCCGCACGCCGCTGACACGGTGGCGCAGCGCAACCTCGCGGATTTGCGTGCGGTGCAGGGAGATAGCTTCGGAGGGGCGCATGGAGCGGAGTGTACTGTTGCCGGGCGGATTTATATCGAAATGGCAGTTTGCGCAGATAGAGCCTGCGCAAGCAGCTACTAAAACCGTAGCGTTTTCAACCCACAGGAACGACGCGCCGCAAAGCCCGCACTTTTTGCCACAGCACGGCCTTGGGTAGCTGCATGGCCATGGCTTGCATGCAGCGTTCCAGCCAGCCAGCGCGGTTTTGCAGGCGGTCAATCGCCTTGCCAAGATCGCGTGCGACCGACGGGCCATAGGCCTCGGCCGCTTTGGCCAGTGCGGCGCGCAAAGCGGGCAGGGGCAGGCCTAGCATGGCCAGGTCGATTACGTCGCGGCTGAACACGCTGTCGTCGGCTTGGCGGTCCGAGTTGGCCAGTAGTTTGGAGGTGGCCAGGTCCAGCTGCGTCAAGGTGCTGACACCGCACACTGTGTCGTCGGCCACCGGGGGCTCCAGCGTGATGCGTGCCTCGCGCACGATCTCCAGCTTGATGGCTTGCCCGTCCATATGCACCTGGGTGCGTATGCCGTACTGGTCGGCCCGTATCTCGCGCAGCGCCACCAGAGGCACGGCATGCGCATGGGTGATGGCGGCCAGCCCGTCGGGGCCGGTAAGCACGTGCCGCAGCGCCCGGTAGCCTGCGGCGTCGGACACCAGAAAGTCAATGTCTACCGACTCCCGATACTCACCATAGCGCAGCGCAATACAGGTGCCACCACCAAACAGGCAGCCGTACTCGCGCAGCTTGGCTGCGTCTAGCGCGGCCAGCACATGCGCAATGCGCTGGTGGTGTGGCCGCTCAAACACCATCGCCCGCCCCCACGTTGGGCGACAAAGCCAGCCGCAATGCCTGCAGCAGCGCCTGCTCGTCGGTGGACATGGCTTGCAGGTCCAGGTGCCGCGCATTGCGTTCGTACATGCCCAAGGCCTCCACAGGGGTCAGCGTATCGGTGCCGTGCACCTGCCAGGCCAGCGCGCGCAGCTGCGGGTAGTCGGCCAGCGCCACCCGTGCCGGAATCCAGCCTGTGCGGTCGGGCGCTGGCGCTGCTGCACTAGTGTCCGCCCCGCTGCGTGCCTGCAGCGCCATGCCCAGCGCCGCCATGGCGCTGCACCAGGCACCGATGGTGACCGACGGCTCTCCCTTTTCGATGCGGTGCAGCGTGACCCGCGACAGCCCCGCCGCCTCGGCCGTGACCGTGGCGTTCAGCCGAAGCGCCTTGCGCTGGCTGCGAATCTGCGCGCCCAGGGCTTGTAGCTGGGCTGCGCAGGCATCGGTGGTGAGGGGTGGTTTGGAAGGCATTGTGTTTCTCATTATTTGCAAAATAAGAATTTTGTCAATTATGAGAAACACATTTCTGCTAATTTTGAGGTGTTTGACTAAGTGGCTTGGCCCTGGCATGCCTTGGTTTTATATGCCAAATCAGGCCCCAGCGCAGGTAATACCTGCGCAAGCAGCTACTAAAAGCGTAGCGCCAATGCCTTAGCGCGCCGCCAGCATCGCCAGCCGGCATTTGCAGCGCGGGTAGTTGCTGCAACCCCAGAACGGCGCGCCGCCCTTGGCAGGCGTGCGCTCCAGCATCTTGGTGCCGCAGCTGGCGCAGGTGGGCTTCCAATATTCACCCTCGTAGGCCACGGCCAGCAGGGCTTGCTGTTGCTCGGGCGTGCGTTTGGCGATGAGGTCCAGCAGGGCGGGGCCGTCCATGGCGGTGATGCCGTTGCTTTGGGCGAACGCCAATGCGTCTGCGGTGTAGCTGGACGTGGTGGCGTAGACGCCGCGCTGCAGCTTGTGCGATGCCATCACCCCAAAGAACTCGCGCACCTCTTTCACCCCCACCGGCTTGCCCTGCCAGTGCTTGCACTGCACCACGGCTACCGGTGTTTCGGCGTTGCGCGAATACAGCCAGATGTCCACGCCGCCGTCTGCGCCATGCGATTGCGCACGGCTGGTCAGCCCGGCCTGGGTGAACAGTGCTTCGCACACGGCTTCGAACCTACGCCACTCGATGGCGGCGAAGACGGATGGGCTCCAACTGGTCGCGGGTGTAGGAGCAGGCGGGGTCAGCATGCTAGGCTCGACGCGGGCCGTGGCGGTTGGCGGCACTGCGGTGGGGGGCTTGCGAGGTTTTGTGGGGCGGTAATTGGGGTTTGCCGTGGCTGGCAATGCATCTGGCGTGGCCGCCGCGTCTGCCTTGCGCTTGAACACCATGTAGGCACCGATGAACAGTACGCCAATACCTATTGCCAGCCAGGCTGGTGTGCGCAACCCCGTCGCCAAGGCTTTCATGATGGGCGACGACCCGAGGAATGTGGGTGACAGCAGCATGGCGATCCCCAATACCAGTGCAGTAGCGCCTTTTTCTAGCAGTTGGGCGATGCCTCGTTTTTGGCTGCGGCTAGAGCGGGGTTTGGGCATGGCTTGTATAGGCTGCGGTGGCTGCGGATAATGGGTGCGATGCAGTTTAGCCCTGGCACAAGCCCGTTAGCGAGGAGGGAGAGATTTATAAGAGATCAGGCTCTGGGGCAGGTAATACGTACGCAAGCAGCTATGAAAAATATAGTTATGTGTGGATGGCTGCTGGATGGCGGGCACAAGGCAAGACCCGACCCTGTGCGATTTACTCACAAGTGGATTCTAGCCAGATGCATATTAATCCAACACTTTTGAGTGGTGGTTCTATCTCTATTCTTTCCACGTTGTCTGCTGACTCGAAAATAATTTGGCCATTTGTCGTTCTTAAAAGAAGATGTTTTTCATAACTCCGAAGAAGTGTGCCTTGAATTTTATGATTTTTGGCGGCCCCTGCTTCTTTAAAGAAAACTGTTACTGTAGATGAGGTTTTTTTACCGTAAGCGGATTCTTGCCCAGCGGAAAAAATCCAAAATGGCATGTATAGAAGAAACGTTATTAATATTGCTATGTAACGTGCATTGCCTTCCGGCCCACTCAGTAGGTCTCGCATTAATATTAGGCATGTTGCTAATATTATTAGCCCTGACATCGCCGCATAGCTAAAATTGGAAATGGGTTTTAATGCATTGAGGGTAATACTTGAAAATACAATTATTAAAATAAATTTAGCGAAAAAGATATATGGGTTGTTTAGTGAAGACCAAAAACCTATATGTCGTTTCTTGCTGTTTTCCCCTAATCCAGCAATTAACATTGCGGGAACAAGTATGAACGATGTATTGCCTAAGACGCTGGGAATAAGAGCCAATAGATTTTTAAATTGGTCGGATACACCTATTGGACTCTGACTTAGTTCTATTCCCAGTGCTGAGTAGAATCCCCATTCGTGAATTAGCGCTGAAATTGAAATGAAAATCGCCAACAAACCTAGAAGCTTGGGCGAGTGCTCAAGTATTGCGAGAAAGTTTACAGGAGCGAGGGACTGCTTTTTTTTGGGGAGGGATAATGGTTTGGCCACAGTTCTAAAATAGACCGATTTTCGAAATCTGCGGTTCAATCCCATGCTGTTATTTCCCCCCAAGAATCCTTCAACCCCACCGCCAAGTTAAACACCGGCTTCAACTCCACCACATGGTCCACGCGGTCCGCCACAAAGTAGCCATGCCGCTCAAACTGGAACTTCTGGTCCGGCTGAGCATTGGCCAATGACGGCTCGACGATAGAGGTGATGACTTTCAGGCCGTTGGGGTTCAGGCTCTCGATAAAGTCTTTGCCGCCGTTGGCCGTCTTGGGCATAGCCTTGGGGATACGCATCAAGCTGCCTTTTTCAAGGACAACTTCACCGTGTACCCCAATTGCGCCGCCACATTCACCAGCGCATGCAGCGTAAATTTTTGCGTCCACCCCTTCACCAGATCGTTCATGCGTGGCTGGGTGATGCCGGCGCGTTTGGCGGCTTCGGCTTGGGTGAGGTTGAGCTTGGCTACGACTTTGCGGATGTGCACGACCAGGTCGGTACGCAGCAGCAGGTTTTGTGCAACGGCCTCGGGGAAGCCCAGGTCACGGAAGACGTTGTCGCTGCCCATGGCGCGGCTGGGTTGTGCGTACATGTGGGGCTTGAAGGCGGCCTAGGCTGCGGGGTTTTTGACAGCCGCCCCTGCCCAGTTTTGCGTAGGCAACTTCAGTCCTTGCGCCGTGAGTTGCTTTTTGGCTTGGCTGGATGCCTGTTTCAAGGCGTGTGCCACCCTGTCTTGCATCGAAGCCGGGGGCTTGGGCGCGGCACGTTTTACTGTGCGAGGTGTTGAAGATTCAGCCATTTGTCCGGGTCCTCTACATAAGTGCGGCGGGCGGTGCCGTGTGCGATAGATGTTAGCGTGCCAGAGGCATTGTTGAGCACGGTCCAGCGGTCTGCAAGCGGCAGGTACAGCGCGAATAAATTGTGCAGGCTGCGCTGGAAGCGGCGGGTAATGTCGGCGGGCGGGATGTTGTGCCCGCCCAGTTTGACGCGCAGGGCGACGCGCTGGATGGCCAGTTCGGCGCTGGGCAGTGCCACGTAAAAGATCTGCACTTGGTAGCCCTGTGATTTGCAGCGCGCCAGAAACAGCGCAAATGTGCGGCTGGACAGCGTGGATTCGAACGAGAAGCTGACCCCCGCTGCTGCCAGGGTACGCAGGCGCTGCAGCATGATGCGCCCGGCTTCAAATGCCACGGTCTCCGGCGCGTAGGCCGATAGCCCTGCGGCGATCTGGTCTGCGTTTACAAATTCCAGAATGCCCAGGGCTTGTTTGAGCAGGTAAGGGGCCGCAGTGGATTTACCCGCGCCATTGGGCCCGGCAATCACCACGATGGTGGGTTGCTTGGGCTTGGGCGCGCGGGGTGGCGTCATTTGCCCCAAGAATCCTTCAACCCCACAGCCAAGTTAAACACCGGCTTCAACCCCACCACGTGGTCCACCCGGTCGGCCACAAAGTAGCCATGCCGCTCAAACTGGAACTTCTGGTCCGGCTGGGCATTGGCCAGTGACGGCTCGACGATGGCGGTGATGACTTTCAGGCTGTTGGGGTTCAGGCTTTCGATGAAGTCTTTGCCGCCCGCATCCGGCTGGGCGTCGCTGAACAGGCGGTCGTATAGGCGCACTTCGGCGCTGATGCCGTTGGCTACGCCGACCCAGGTGATGGCGGCTTTGACCTTGACGCTGTCTGCGCCGGGGGTGCCGCTCTTGGTGTCGGGCACCACGGTGGCTTCTACCTGGGTGATCACCCCGTCGGCATCTTTGGTACAGCCGGTGCATTCGATGACGTAGCCGCCTTTGAGGCGTACCTTGTTGCCGGGGAACAAACGTTTGTAGCCCTTGGGTGGCACTTCTTCAAAGTCTTCGCGCTCTATCCACACTTCTTTGCCGATGGTGAACAGGCGGGGTGGCGGGGGCGTGGTGCCCTCGGTGACGTGGGGCAGGGCGGGCTGGATGCAGGGTTCCAGGTGGCCAGCGCCCATCACCTCGTCCCAGTTGGTGAGCACCAACTTGACGGGGTTGAGCACGGCCATGCCACGGTGGGCCTTGGTTTCCAGGTCTTCGCGCAGGCAGCCTTCCAGGGTGCTGTAGTCGATCCAACTGTCGCTTTTGGTCACGCCAATGCGTTCGGCAAACAGGTTGAGCGCTTCGGGGGTGTAGCCGCGGCGGCGCAGGCCCACGATGGTGGGCATGCGGGGGTCGTCCCAGCCGTTGACCTTGTGGTCGTACACCAGCTGGGCGAGTTTGCGCTTGCTGGTGATGACGTAGGTGAGGTTGAGGCGGGCAAATTCGTATTGCTTGGGCGGCGGGCTGGCGAGCATGTGGCCGTCACACAGGCGGGCCATCAGCCAGTCGTAGAAGGGGCGCTGGTCTTCAAACTCCAGCGTGCAAATGCTGTGGGTGATTTGCTCCAGCGCGTCTTCAACCGGGTGGGCAAAGGTGTACATCGGGTAGATGC
>NZ_JBDTEM010000163.1:0-29776 GCF_039922535.1 Rhodoferax sp.
TTGCGATTCGATCCCAGCGCGCCCACGCCCAAACTGGCCGAATTGTTGCTTTTCTTCAGCGCGTAAACGTCTTGCAGGGCGGTCACAAAACCCAGGCTGACTTTGCCGTCGGACGTGTCGGGCGCGCAGACAATCCGGATTTCCATTTGCAGGTGCGACTCCGGCTCGGGCTGAAAGCTCTTTCGGCCTTCGACCCGCAAGGCGTGCTGGGGCACGCGGTGTACTTCGATTCGTTGACCATGTTCGTGTTCTTTTTGCTCACCGGCCGCTGGCTGGAGCTGCGCCTGCGCGACCGCACCGCGGGCGCTTTGGAGGCGCTGATCAGCCGCCTGCCCGACAGCGTGGAGCGTTGGAATGGCACCGCTTTCGTCCGCGTGGCCGTGCGGCGGCTGGACGTGGGCGACCACCTGCGCGTGCTGCCGGGCGAGGCCTTTCCCGCCGATGGCACCGTGCTGCAAGGCCGCACCCAGGTGGACGAGGCGCTGCTGACCGGCGAATCCACCCCACTGGCCCGCGTGGTGGGCGAGCCGGTGCTGGCCGGTAGCATCAACCTCACGGCCCCGGTAGAGCTGCACGTGGACCGCCTGGGCGACAGCACCCGCTTCGCCCAAACCGTGGCGCTGATGGCCCAGGCTGCCAGCCAGAAACCCCGGCTGGCGCAGCTGGCCGACCGGGTGGCGCGGCCCTTTCTGATCGGCGTGCTGGTGGTGGCGGCGTTGGCGGGCGTGCTGTGGTGGCCATCCGGCCCCGGCCATGCGCTGATGGTGGTGGTAGCCGTGCTGGTCGTCACCTGCCCGTGCGCACTGTCGTTGGCCACCCCGGCTGCGCTGCTGGCGGCTGCGGGCCGCCTGGCCCAGTCCGGCGTGCTGGTGCGCCGCCTGCAGGCGCTGGAAAACCTGGCGCAGGTGGACACCGTGGTGTTTGACAAGACCGGCACGCTGACCCAGGGCGGCATGGCGGTGGTGGCCATCCGCACCCGGGGCGGCATGCCGACGGCTGTGGCGCTGGGGCTGGCCGCCGGGCTGGCCGGGCAGTCGCTGCATCCGGCATCGCGTGCGGTGGCGGCTGCCGCCCTGGCCCAAGGGGTGGCTCCAGAGCCCTTACGCCAGGTGGAGGAAGTGGCGGGGCAAGGCATGCGCGGCATGGACGCATTAGGGCGGGTATACCTCGGGTCCGCCGCCTGGTGTAGCGTGCCCGACGGCTTCGAGGTAGACGAAACGGTGCGACAGGTTTATCTGGGCGACAACCTGGGCTGGCTGGCCACGTTCGACCTGTCCGAAGACGTGCGGCCCGATGCGGTGCAGGCCATCCAGGCGTTGCAGGCCGCCGGGCTGCGGGTGGAATTGCTCTCAGGCGACCTCCCCGCTGCCGCGCTGCGGGTGGCGGCCCAGGTCGGCATCCCCGTGGCGCGCGGCGGCTGCACACCGCACGACAAGCTGCTGCACCTGCAGGCCTTGCAGCGCCAGGGCCGCCATGTGGCGATGGTGGGTGATGGGCTGAACGACGGCCCGGTGCTGGCCGCCGCCCACGTGTCCTTCGCCTTTGGCCAGGCCGTGCCACTGGCGCAGCGGCAGGCAGACCTGGTCGTCACCGGCGACGCGCTGAACCGGGTGCCGCAGACGCTTTTGATGGCTAGGCGCACGCTGCGCGTGGTGCGGCAAAACCTGGTCTGGGCTGCGGGCTACAACGCCGTCTGCGTGCCGCTGGCGCTGGCCGGTTGGCTGCCCGCCTGGTTGGCCGGACTGGGCATGGCGCTGAGTTCGCTGTTGGTGGTGTTGAATGCCGCCAGATTGTCACGGGGTTAAATTTATATGAAACATGCCTCTAGCGCATATTCCACCTGCGCAAGCAGCTCTGAAAAATATAGCAATTGTAGGGAGGCCTGCGGATGGACATCCTGTTCCTGCTGATCCCCTTGTCGGTGGTGCTGGTGCTGCTGATCCTGGGCGGCCTGTGGTGGGCCATTTTTCAAGGCCAGTTTGAATCGGTCGAGCAAGAAGGCGAGCGAATTCTGCACAACGATTGATATGTATCAAAGTGCGACGCGGCCATCGCTTCGACACTGCCATGAACACAACCGAGGTGACCATGGCTCTTACATATACACACACCGATCCCCCCGAGGTCTACAGCGACACGGTGGTACGGCAGTTCTCTCTGATGGCCGTGGTATGGGGCGTGGTGGGCATGCTGGTGGGGGTCACCATTGCCTCGCAACTGGCCTGGCCGGAGCTGAACTTGGGTATTCCCTGGCTCAGCTACGGGCGGCTGCGGCCTCTGCACACCAATGCGGTGATTTTTGCGTTTGGCGGCTGCGCGCTGATGGCCACCAGCTTCTTTGTGGTGCAGCGCACCTGCCAGGTCCGGCTGTTTTGCCCGCGCCTGGCCTCGTTCGTGTTTTGGGGCTGGCAGGCGGTGATTGTGGCGGCGGCGATCAGCCTGCCCATGGGCTACACCACCGGCAAGGAATACGCCGAACTGGAATGGCCCATCGACATCCTGATCACCCTGGTGTGGGTGGCATATGCCATCGTGTTCTTTGGCACCATCGGCCGCCGCCGGGTCCAGCACATCTACGTGGCGAACTGGTTCTTTGGCGCCTTCATCATCGCCGTGGCCTTGCTGCATGTGGTGAACAGCGCCGAGGTGCCTGCGGGCTGGATGAAGTCGTACTCGGCCTACGCCGGGGTGCAGGACGCGATGGTGCAGTGGTGGTACGGCCACAACGCCGTGGGCTTCTTTTTGACCGCGGGCTTTTTGGGGATGATGTACTACTTCATCCCCAAGCAGGCCGAGCGGCCGGTGTACTCGTACCGCCTGTCCATCGTGCACTTTTGGGCGCTGATCTTCACCTACATGTGGGCCGGTCCGCACCACCTGCACTACACCGCGCTGCCGGACTGGACGCAGTCGCTGGGCATGGTGTTCTCGCTGATTTTGCTGGCCCCCAGCTGGGGCGGCATGATCAACGGCGTGATGACGTTGTCGGGTGCCTGGCACAAGCTGCGCGACGACCCGATCCTGCGCTTTTTGATCGTCTCGCTGTCTTTCTACGGCATGAGCACCTTCGAGGGCCCGATGATGGCCATCAAGACCGTCAACGCGTTGAGCCACTACACCGACTGGACCATTGGCCATGTGCATTCCGGTGCCTTGGGCTGGGTCGGTTTCGTCACCATGGGTTCGCTGTACCACCTGATTCCGCGCATGTACGGCGGCAAGAAGATGTACAGCGTACCGGCCATTGAGTTGCATTTCTGGATGGCCACCATCGGCGTGGTGCTGTACATCGCCGCCATGTGGATTGCCGGCGTGATGCAGGGCCTGATGTGGGGCGCGGTAAACACCGACGGCACGCTGACCTACACCTTTGTGGAAAGCGTCAAGGCCACCTACCCGTTCTACGTGGTGCGCGTAGCGGGCGGTTTGCTGTACTTCAGCGGCATGCTGGTGATGGCCTGGAACGTGGCGATGACGGTCACCCGGGGCCGCTCGGTACTGGTGCCCGTGCCCACATCGCAATTGGCCCACGCTTGAAAGAACCCCATGGCTGACAACAAGAAACCGATTCCGTTCTTCTCGCACGAAAAGATCGAGACCAACAACTTTTTGATGATCGTGCTGATTCTGCTGGTGGTCGCCGTGGGCGGGCTGGTGGAGATCGTGCCGCTGTTCTTTCAGAAGTCCACCACCGAGCCGGTCACCGGCCTCAAGCCCTATACCCCGCTGCAGCTGATGGGGCGCGACGTGTACCTGCGCGAGGGCTGCTACAACTGCCATTCGCAGATGATCCGCCCGTTCCGCGCCGAAACGCTGCGCTACGGCCACTACTCGGTAGCCGGTGAATTTGTCTACGACCACCCGTTCCAATGGGGCAGCAAGCGCACCGGGCCCGACCTGCAGCGCGTGGGCGGCAAGTACAGCGACGAATGGCACCGCATCCACCTGCACAACCCGCGCGACGTGGTGCCCGAATCCAACATGCCCAGCTACGCCTGGCTGGAAACCGCCCTGGTCGATCCCAGCGATGTGGCACCCCGCATGCGGGCCCTGCGCACTGTGGGCGTGCCCTATACCGATGCCGAAATCGCGGGTGCCGCCGCCGAGGTCAAAGACAAAACCGAGCAGGACGCGCTCATCGCCTACCTGCAGGTGCTGGGCCGGGCCCTGACCGACCAGTTGGCGGCCAAGGCCGCTCAAAGCGTACCAGTCGCCCCACCCACACCAGCCCCTTGAAAGCCCCCCATGGATGTCACCACCTTGCGCATCGCCGCCACTGTTTGCAGCTTCATCACCTTTATCGGCATTTGGGTCTGGGCGTTTTCGCGCCGCAACAAGGCGCAGTTTGACGACGCAGCGCAGTTGCCCTTTTTGCAAGACTGACCCCGGAAGGATGTCCCCATGAGTGATTTCACCAGCAACTTCTGGTCGGTTTTTATCAGCGCGGTTTCGGTCGTCAGCATTGCAGCCTGCCTATTGCTGCTGTGGATCACGGCCCGCAAAAAAGTGCCGTTCCAGAGCGACAACTCCACCGGCCATGTGTGGGACGGCGACCTGCGCGAAATGAACAACCCACTGCCGCGGTGGTGGGTGGGCCTGTTCATTCTGACGGTGCTGTTCGGCGTGGGCTACCTGGTGGCCTACCCCGGCCTAGGCAGCTATGCGGGCAAACTGGGCTGGACCTCGCAGGGCGAATACAACGCCGAAGTGGCCCAGGCTAACCGCGAACTGGCGCCGCTGTATGCCCAATTCACCGCCCTGCCCCCCGAAAAGCTGGCGGGCAACGCCCAGGCCATGGCGGTGGGCGAGCGCCTGTTCATGAACAACTGCGCCCAGTGCCACGGCTCGGACGCCCGCGGCAGCAAGGGCTTTCCCAACCTGACCGACGGCGACTGGCTGCACGGCGGTACGCCCGACAAAATTTGGGAAACCATCACCCATGGCCGCATCGGCGTGATGCCACCCATGGCCGCCGCCGTGGGCACGCCCGACGATGTGAAGAACGTGGCCAACTACGTGCTCAGCCTGTCGGGCAGCCCGAACGACTCGCTGCGTGCGGCCTTGGGCAAATCCAAGTTCTCGGTCTGCGCGGCCTGCCACGGCGTGGGCGGCAAGGGCAACCAGGCCATCGGCGCGCCCAATCTGTCGGACGACATTTGGCTGCATGGCTGGGGCGAGGCGGCCATCATCGCCATGGTCAACAACGGCAAAACCAACCAGATGCCCGCCCAGCACGACAAGCTGACCGAGGCACAAATCCATGTGCTGGCCAGTTACGTGTGGGGGCTGTCGAACAAGCCGACACCCTAAACCATGCGCAAAGTCATCCCCATCAGCGTCGTTGCTGCCGATAGCGAGGAGCTGGTGTCGCTGTACGCGGCCCAGCCCAAGATCTATCCGCGCTCGGTACAGGGCCTGTTTGCCCGCTGGCGCTGGGGCATGGTGTTCCTCACGCAACTGGTGTTCTATGGCCTGCCGTGGCTGCAGTACGGGGAGCGCCAGGCGGTGCTGCTGGACCTGGCAGCACGGCGCTTTTACCTGTTTGGCCTGGTGCTGTACCCGCAGGACTTCATCTACCTGACGGGCCTGCTGGTGGTGTCGGCCCTGTCGCTGTTCTTGTTTACCGCCGTGGCCGGGCGGCTGTGGTGCGGCTTTACCTGCCCGCAAACGGTGTACAGCGAGATTTTCATGTGGATAGAGCGCCGCATCGAGGGCGACCGCGGCGCGCGCATGCGGCTTGACGGCGGCGCCCTGTCACCCACCAAGCTGGGGAAGAAGGCCGCCAAGCACGCGGTGTGGCTGCTGCTGTCGCTGTGGACTGGCTTTACCTTTGTGTCGTACTTCACGCCCACGCAAGAGCTGCTGCAAGAGTCGCTGCAGCTCAACTTTGGCTCGTGGGAGGTCTTCTGGGGCCTGTTCTATAGCGCGGCCACCTACGGCAATGCGGGCTTCATGCGCGAGCAGGTGTGCAAGTACATGTGCCCCTACGCCCGCTTCCAGAGCGCCATGTTTGACAAAGACACGCTCATCGTCAGTTACGACACCAACCGGGGCGAGCCGCGCGGGGCGCGTTCTCGCAAAGCCGACCCGGCCGCGCTGGGCCTGGGCGCGTGCGTGGACTGCACCCTGTGCGTGCAGGTCTGCCCCACCGGCATCGACATCCGCCAGGGCCTGCAGTACGAGTGCATCAACTGCGCGGCCTGCGTGGACGTGTGCGACGGGGTGATGGACAAAATGGGCTACGCCCGCGGCCTGGTGCGCTTTGCCACCCAGAACGGCATAGCCGGGGGCTGGGGTGCCCGCCAGATACTGCGCCGTGTGCTGCGGCCTCGGGTACTGGTCTACACCGCGCTGCTCTGGACCCTGATCCTGTGCCTGGGCATCAGCCTGGCCATGCGTACCCCGCTGAAAGTGGACGTGGTGCGCGACCGCGCCGCCCTGTCGCGCATTGTGGGTGGGGGCCAGTTGGAAAACGTCTACCGCCTGCAGGTGATGAACGCCACCGAGTCGCCCCAGCGCTACACGCTATCAGCCCACGGACTGGAGGGCCTGGTGCTGGCATCGGAGACCGAAGTAGAGGTGGGAGCTGTGCAGTCGCGTTGGGTCGCGGTGCGCCTGCACATCCCTTACGGTTCGGCCGCGCCGGGTTCGCACCCGGTGGTGTTCGACATCGCTACGGCCGACGGCAAAGACCACGTGTCTGAAAAATCCACGTTCATCGTCCCTCGATAAGGAGATAAATCATGTCTGAAAAAACCCCGCAAGCCTGGTGGAAATATGGCCACGTATGGCTGGTCATCTCCGGCCCGCTGATCGTGGTGATCGCCGCGCTGGTCACCGCCTGGCTGGCGTTCACCCGGCAAGACCCGGTGCTGGCGCAAGACTATTACCGCCAGGGCCTGGAGATCAACAAAACGCTGGCCCTACAGGGCACGCTGGCCCCGGCCGAGCAAGGGCGCAACCACGCAGCCACGCCCCCCGGCGCGGTGCGGCAGAAGTAGGAGCGGGCCATGGCAGTGCAGCGAATTACCAGTGTGGTGTGGTCGGGATTTTTGGGGGCTTGCCTGCTGGAGGGCTTGGTGTTTGCGGTGGTCGACCCGCTGGCCCTGCATTGGCTGGGTGAGCCGCTGACCTTGTCACGCCAGGGCGTGTACAGCTTGGCGTTTTTTGCGTTCTGGGCCGTGGCGGCGTTGGTCGGCAGCTTGGCGCTGCTGGTGGGCCAGTCGGGTGGCCTTGCAACTATAGACAGGGCTGAAGATTGACGATGCGCTTCAAGGCCTCGGTGTCCAAGATACGGATGTGGCGCTGTTTAACCTCCACCATTCCGTCCTCGGCAAACTTGGAGAAGGTGCGGCTCACCGTCTCCAGCTTCAGACCCAGGTAACTGCCGATTTCTTCACGCGTCATGCGCAGCACCAGCTCCAGCGGCGAGAAGCCACGCGCATGCAGGCGTTGCACCAGGTTCAGCAAAAAGGCCGCCAGCCGCTCTTCGGCCCGCATGCTGCCCAGCAGCAGCATCACGCCGTGCTCGCGCACGATTTCGCGGCTCATGATTTTGTGTACATGGCGTTGCAAGGCGTTGACCTCGCGCGACAGCTCTTCGATGCGCTCAAACGGCATCTCGCAGACCTCGGCATCCTCCAGCGCCACCGCGTCGCAGGTGTGCTGGTCGTTGACGATGCCGTCCAGGCCAATGATTTCGCCCGCCATCTGGAAGCCAGTGACCTGGTCGCGCCCGTCTTCGGTGGTGATGGAGGTTTTGAAAAACCCGGTGCGGATGGCATACAGCGCGGTAAACGTCTCGCCATTGCGGAACAGCGTGGCCCCGCGTGGGATCTTGCGGCGCACGGCCACCAGGCCGTCAATACGGTCCAACTCTTCCTGGTTCAGCCCCAGCGGCATGCACAGCTCCCGCAGATTGCAGTTCGAGCAGGCAACTTTGATGGCGATAGGGGTCATGCGGGGAGTATGGGCTGGTTCAACAATGAAAGTACTTTTAAGAACTTATATTGTGAGTAGAAGTATCTGAAACCGACTTGATCTAGGTCAAAGAAGCAGACGGGGCTTCGCGGCACATTGCGTGGATGCAACCAAAGCGCTTTCTATGACCCGCGTCTCGACCGAACTTCTGCAGCGCTTTGACGTGCCAGGGCCGCGCTATACCTCCTACCCCACCGCCGACCGCTTTGTGGAGGCCTTCACCGGCGAGGACTACGCCCGCGCCCTGCGCCTGCGCCGCGACACCGCCACCGCCTTGCCGCTGTCGCTGTACGTGCACATCCCGTTTTGCGAGTCGCTGTGCTACTACTGCGCCTGCAACAAAATCATCACCAAGCGCCACGAACGCGGCGCGGCCTACCTGCAGTACCTGGAGCGCGAGGTGGTCTTGCACACCGCCCAGCTCGGCGCGGGCCGGGTGGTCAGCCAGTTGCACCTGGGCGGCGGCAGCCCCACTTTTTTGAGCGATGCCGAACTGGGCCAGCTCATGCAAATGCTACGCAGCCATTTCACTTTGGCACCGGGCGGTGAATACTCCATCGAAGTCGATCCGCGCACCGTGGACGGGGCCCGGCTGGCGGCCCTGGCAGCGCTGGGCTTCAACCGCCTGAGTTTTGGCGTGCAAGACTTCGATGCCGACGTGCAGAAGGCCGTGCACCGCGTGCAGCCTGCGCAGCAGGTGTTTGACCTGGTGGCCGAGGCGCGCCGCCTGGGCTTTGAATCTATCAACACCGACCTGATCTACGGCCTGCCGCGCCAGACGCCCACCTCGTTCGCCCGCACCCTGGAGCAAGTGGTGCAGCTGCGCCCCGACCGCATCGCGCTGTACGCCTACGCCCATTTGCCCGAGCGCTTCAAGCCGCAGCGCCGCATCCTGAACGCCGACCTGCCCAGCGCCGCCGCCAAGCTGGCCATGCTGTCGCAGGCGCTGGACGCACTCATCGGCGCGGGCTACGTGTATGTGGGCATGGACCATTTCGCGCTGCCCAACGACGCGCTGGCCGTGGCCAAGCGGCAGGGGCGGCTGCACCGCAACTTCCAGGGCTACAGCACCCAGCCCGATTGCGACCTGATCGGCCTGGGCGTGTCGGCCATTGGCCGCATCGGCCCCACCTACAGCCAAAACGCCAAGACCCTGGAGGCCTACTGCGACATGATCGACCAGGGCCAGTTGCCCGTGGTGCGCGGCCTGGCCCTGGGGCGCGACGACCTAGTGCGCCGCTCTGTCATCATGGCCTTGATGTGCCAGGGCGCGGTGCAGTTTGAATCCATTGAACTGGCCTATCTGGTGGACTTCCAAACCAGCTTTGCCGCCGAGCTGCAGGCCTTGCAGCCGCTGGTGCAGGCCGGCATGGTCACCGTGGACGCGGGCGGCATCCAGGTCACCGCCACCGGCTGGTTCTTTGTGCGCGCCGTGGCCATGGTGTTTGACCGCTATTTGCAAGCCGACCACAACCGCGCCCGCTTTTCACGGATCATTTAATGCAGACCGGCCTGGCCTGGACCGCGCTGCTCATGGGTCTGGCCGGTGGTCCGCACTGCGCGGGCATGTGCGGCGCGGCCTGCACGGGCATCGTGCGGGTAGGAAGAGGTAAGGCCGGGGCCAAAACGGGCATGCTGCAACTGCAGGCCGGGCGCTTGCTGGGCTACACGCTGGCGGGCGCCTTGGCCGCCGCCACAGCCAATACCCTGGCCTGGCTGACCCTGCCCTCTGCCGCGCTGCGCCCGGTGTGGACGCTGTTCCACGTGGCCGTGCTGGTGTGGGGCGGCATGCTGCTGGTGTTGGCGCGGCAACCCGTGTGGGTCGATGGCCTGGGCCGCAGCCTGTGGGCGGGTTTGCGCCCCCATCTTCAGCCCGGTACAGCGGGCCGCTCCTGGGTGTTTGTGGCCGGTGCCGCCTGGGCGCTGATGCCCTGCGGCCTGCTGTATTCCGCCCTGCTGGTAGCGTCCCTCAGCGGCGGCCCGCTGGATGGTGCGCTGTGCATGGCCTTGTTTGCATTGGGCAGCAGCATCACCCTGGTGGCCGGGCCCTGGCTCTGGCTGCGCCTGCAGGCCTGGCGCAGCCCCGAGCGACAAGAGTGGGGCATGCGGGTGGCGGGCGCGTCGCTGGCGGCAGTAGCGGTGTGGAGCTTGCTGCACGACATGGACCCGCGGGTACTGGCGCTGTGCCGCAGCATCTTTTGACTTACCTGTGCAGTAAACCCCGCAGCGCCTGCTCTCGGTCGAGCAGAAAGTCCCGCGTGACCTGGAAGTGCTCGGTGTCCTCATAGGCGATGGGGACCACGCCCTCCGGGCCGCACCGATAGATGCAGGCATCCGGGTAGGCCATCAGGATAGGGGAATGCGTGGCGATGACGAACTGCGCGTCTTGCCGCACCAGGTCGTGCATGCGCGACAGCACGGCCAGTTGCCGCTGCGGTGACAAAGCGGCTTCGGGCTCGTCCAGCAGAAACAGGCTTTGGCCGCCAAACCGCTCGTTCATCAGCGCCAAGAAAGACTCGCCATGCGATTGCTCGTGCAGCGAACGCCCGCCGTAATGCCCGATGATGGATGGGCCCGCCGTGGGATCTTCATCCAGGTTTTCGATTTCGGTAGCCACGTTGAAAAAGCTCTCGGCCCGCAAAAAGAAGCCATCCCTTGGCCGCTTGAAGCCCTTGGCGATGCGCAGGTAGCTGTGCAGCTCCGAATGCGACCTGCGCGTGCCAAAGCGGAAGTTCTTGCTACCGCCTTCGGCGTTGAAGCCCAGCGACACGGCGATGGCCTCCAACAGGGTAGATTTGCCAGAGCCGTTTTCGCCCACGAAGAAAGTAACCTTGGGGTGCATCTCCAACCGGTCCAGCGTGCGCACCGCGGGCAGGTTGAACGGGTAGCGATCGAAGGAGTCCACCTTGTCGCGTTGCAGGCTGACGCGACTGACGTACTGGGAGGAAATCATGCCCCGCATGTTATGCGCGGCGGGCTCCTAAAATCCGGGCATGCACCTGAGGGATGCTGTGCACAACTCCCAGCGGTCTGTGGCAGCACGGCCTCGGGCGGTCTGCGGCGTTGCATTTCTGACCAATAGCTGCGGCTATTGGCTGCAAAATGCGCCTTGCACCCCATCCCGATCCGCACTACCCCATCCTCGCCAGAGTTATGTACAGCATCCCTCCACCACGCTTCTGGGCCGACCTCACCACCCGCGACTTCGCGCAGCTCGACCCGGCTCGCACCGTGGCTGTGCTGCCCGTGGCCTCCACCGAGCAGCACGGCCCGCACCTGCCGCTGAGCGTGGACACCACCCTGGTCGATGGCGTCATTGCCGCCGCACTGCCGCACCTGCCCGCCGATGCCTCGGTGCTGGTGCTGCCCACCCAGCAGGTCGGCTTCAGCCCCGAGCACATCCGCTTCCCCGGCACGCTGACGCTGTCGAGTGAAACCACCATCCGCGTCTGGACCGAGCTGGGTGCCTGCGTGGCCCGCAGCGGGGTCAAAAAGCTGTTGATCTTCAATGCCCACGGCGGCCAGGTGAGTCTGATGGACATCGTGGCCCGCACCCTGCGCACCGAACACGACCTGCTGGTGTACAGCGCCAGCTGGTTCAACCTGCCGCTGGGCGATGCCAATGGCCTGTTCAGCGCCGAAGAACAGCGCTTCGGCATCCACGCCGGGGACCAGGAAACCTCGATGATGCTGGCCCTGCGCCCGCAATGGGTGCGCATGGACCAGGCGCGCGATTTCAAATCCACCTCGCAAGACCGCGCCGCAAAGTACCCGATTCTGGGCAACGGCAAAAGCGCCAAGCTGGGCTGGCAGATGCAGGACTACAACCCCACCGGCGCGGCTGGCAATGCGGCGGCGGCCACGGTAGAAAAGGGCGAGATGCTGGTAGAGGCATCGGGCCAGCAGCTGGCGCTGCTGCTGCAAGAGATTGCGGATTTACCGCTGTCCACGCTGGTGGACGGGCCTAGCGCCTAATTAGCATATGCCAATGGCATAGGCTACACTGAAGACCTATCTCCAGGAGAGTCAACATGCCAGCCATCGCCCCCAACGATCCCGCCAGCCGCCACGTCCGGCTATTCCGCAATGGTGCCAACCAAGCCGTGCGCATTCCGCGCGGGTTTGAGCTGCCGGGCAAAGAGGCGCTGATGCAGCAGGTCGGCAACACCTTGGTCATCACCCCGGTACCCGAAGAGAAAACCAGCCTCGCCGCACTACTGGCATCATGGGATGCTATGGATTTTGACATGCCTAACGCCGACGAAGGGCTGCTGCCGCTGGACGACATTGCGCTGTGACGGACGCTTCCACGGCACCCCTATGGCTGCTGGACACCAACATTTTGTCCAACCTCCTCAAACAGCCCCAGGGCCCGTTAGCCCACAAAATCGCAGCGTTGGTGGCGCAGCAGCCGGGCCAGGTGGTGACCAGCGTGGTGGTCGAATGCGAGCTCAATTTTGGAGCCCGTCGTATCGCGTCCAGCTTGTTGGAGCAGAAAATTGCGGCCCTGCTGGCGCACATTCCGCCGCTGCCCCTGGAGCGCGAAGCCGCCAACCACTACGCCAGCGTGCGCACCCAACTGCAGCAGCAAGGCCAGATGATCGGCCCCAACGACCTGTTGATCGCCGCCCATGCCCTGGCCTTGGGCTGCACGGTGGTGACCGACAACGAAGCCGAATTTCGCCGCGTGCCGGGTTTGCCGGTGGAAAACTGGCTCCGCCCCGGCATGGGTTAAAAATTAGATGCCTTTTAGCCCTCCAGCCCAATTGGAATGTGCGTCAGAAGCTACTAATTAGATAGCAAACCCCAACCCAGCGCCGCCGCCGTGCCCCACACCATCAGCGCCACCAGCCCGTCCAGCGCACGCCACAGGGCGGGGGATTGCAGGCGCTGCCCTAGCCACAGGGCGCACAGCCCCAGACCCACAAACCACACCACCGACCCGGTGGCCGCGCCCATGCCAAAGAAGGTATTGCCCGGCGACCCCCAGGCCAGCGAGGCCGTGCCGATCAGCACCAGCGTCTCCACCAGCGCGTGCGGGTTCAGCCAGGCCACGGCCAGCGCCGCGCCCACCGCCTGCTGGCGGCTCATGGCCGCCACCGGCTCGGCAACCGCCTGGTGCGCGGCCGACCCGGCGCGAAATCGCCCCCAGGCCTTCCAGCCGTAGATGAGCAAAAACACCACGCCCCCGCAGACCATCGCCGCCTGCACCCAGCGCGGCAGGCCGCCCAGCTGCGACAGCCCCAGCACGCCCAGCGCGATCAAGGCCACGTCCGACGCAATGCTGACCGCCACCGTCAGCCCCACATGCTGGCCGCGCAGCCCCATGCGCAGCACGTGGGCGTTCTGCGGGCCAATGGCCACGATCAGCGACAGGCTGAGCAGCAAACCGGCACTAAACGCAGGCGTAAGGGCGGGAGCGAGGAAGAGGCTGGACATGGCGGGCTTTCGCAAGAGGCTGGGTACGGTCCGCAGTGTCCGGCATCACGAGGTTTTATTAAACAAACCTAAATTCAATTCACATCACGTAAAAAATAATTGACCAACTGCACACCTAACCCAGGCGCGCCAGCGTGAAGTCGATAAAGCTGCGCAGCTTGGCGCTGGGCTGGCGCTCGGCCCGGCGCACGATGTGCATGGCCCGCAGCGGCAGCTGCCAGTCGGGCAGCAGGCGTACCAGTTGGCCCGTGTCCACGGCGGAGCGCAGCAGGTATTCCGCCTGTACGGCCACACCCATGCCACCGATTGCGGCGGCCAGCAGGGCCTGGCCGTTGTTGCTGATGAAAGCGCCTTTGACCGGCACGTTCACCAGCGCGCTGCCACGGCTGAAGCGCCATTGCGGCTTGTTGCCCCAGGACGCCAATGCCAGGCATTCGTGCTGCAGCAGATCGGCGGCGTTGCGGGGCACGCCCCGGCGCTCCAAATAGGCCGGGCTGGCCGCCGCCCATATTTCGATGGGGCGCAGAGCGCGCGCAACCAGCGCGGTGTCGGTGACGGTGCCGGAGCGCAGCGCAACGTCGATGCCTTCTTCGGCCATGTCCACCACCCGGTCGTTTAGCGACAGCTGGATCTGCACCGCGGGGAAGGCCGCGACATAGGCGCTAATGAGCGGTGTCAGGCAGTACACGCCAAAGGCGACGGGGGCCGAGATATGCAGGCTGCCTTGGGGGGCGCTGCGCAGGCTCTCGGCCACCTGGTCCGCGGCTTCCACGCTGGCCAGCACCTCGCGGCAGCGCTCCAGGTAGCTGCTGCCGATTTCGGTCAGCGACTGCTTGCGCGTGGTGCGCTCTATCAGGCGGGCACCCAGCTGCTGTTCCAAGGCCCGCACATGCTTGCCCACCATCACGGCGGACAGGTCCAGCAGCTGCCCAGCGGCGGCAAAGCTCTCCGCCGTGGCCGCCACCACGAAGACCTGCATGCTGCGCAATTTGTCGCTCATATTCAGAAGTTTAAGTTACGGGTGTCGCAATATCTATCCCATTTATTGCAATGGTAATGCCTTAAATAATGGCTGTACGCCCAGGCGCTTGGCTTGCAAAGCCAGGCTGCAGATGGGCGGCATTGCATCCAAGGAACATCCCATGGCGACCTACGCGATTGGCTCTTTAGTTATCCACCATACCGATTGGCAAAAGGAATACAGCGAAAAAATGCCGGCCTTGGTGGCCAAATACGGGGGCATCCTGCGTGCCCGCGGACCTGTGCAGCTGCTGGAGGGCGAAGCCCATTTGCCCGGCACGACGGTGGTGATTGAATTCCCCAGCACCGCCCAGGCCCAGGCTTGGTATGACGACCCAGCCCATGCTCCGTTGAAAAAGCTGCGCCTGAGCGGAGCCACGTTTGATCTGGTGCTGCTGGAAGGTGTCTGAGGGCGTGTGGCTTAAATTTGGCTTGGCATAAACTGCATCACGTAAAAAATACTTGATAAAGGCCACCGCATGCTGGATGCCCGCCAACTCGAAGCCCTGGCCGCCGTCCTCGAACACGGCGGCTTCGGCCCCGCCGCCCAGGCGCTGCACCTCACGCTGGCGGCCGTCTCCCTGCGCATCAAGGGTCTGGAAGCGGCCCTGGGCCAGCGCCTGCTGGTGCGCGGCAAAACCGTGCGCGCCACGCCCGCCGGGCAGGCGCTGCTGGCCCACATCAAACAGCTGCGGCTGATGGAGGCCGACCTGCTGGGCGGCTTGCCACTTTCCAAGGATGCGAAAGACGGCGCGCCCGCCTGGCAGACGCTGGGCGTGGCCGTCAACGCCGACTCCTTAGCCAGTTGGCTGCTGCCCGGCGTAGCCGCCAGCCTGGCGCGCCACCGGCTGTTGCTGGACGTGGTGATCGACGACCAGGACCACACCCACGATGCATTGAAAAACGGCGATGTGGTCGGCTGCGTCAGCACCCTGGCCCAGCCCATGCGCGGTTGCCTGGCCGAGCCGCTGGGTGTGATGCGCTACCGCGCCGTGGCCGCGCCCGCCCTGGTGCAGCAGTGCCGCAGCAAAACCGGGGCCGTGTCGGTGCACCGCCTGCTGGCCATCCCCGCCATCATCTTCAACCGCAAAGACGGCTTGCAAGACGCGTTTCTGGCCCAGCACTTTGCCCTCAGCGCACCGCAATACCCGCGCCATTTCGTGCCCGCGGTCGATGCATATGACAGTGCCCTGGCGCACGGCATGGGCTGGGGCATGGTGCCTGACCAGTTTTTGGTCCAGCGGGAGGGGCGTTTGCCGCTGGAGGAGTTGCTGCCGGGGAGCGCGGTGGAGGTGGCGCTGTATTGGCACCACTGGGAGCGGGAGCCAGTGTCGGCGCAGAGGCTGACGGGGGCGGTGAAGGAGGCGGCGGGGGGATTGGTGTAGGGAGGCAACGAGTGATTTCAGCAAATGCCAAAGGCGGTTTAGACCGCATTATGCCCACGGGAGCCTCTCAGGAGGGCGCCAATCCGAGAGGTAGAGCCGGAGCTGCGGGGGGGCATCAGGGCTCGAGTAGTTTCTTGGATCGACATAGTCTTCAAAGCCGTGTCTTCTGCACAGTGCCTCGCCCTCAAGCGAAGTGCACTCTACATCCACGTAGTTAGCTCCTTGGCCGCGAAGAACGGTAATAGCCTCTTCTAGCAATTGCGCTCCGATCCGCTGCCTCCTAGCGGACGGGTGTGTTTCGATAATATGAATATCACCGCCTTCACTGAACATCTGTATGACGGCGAAGCCTAAGATATTTCCGATCTCCACTGCGCAAAGGCCCTCGCCCCTTTCAAACGATTTTTCGATAACGCTTTTGTTGCAGTAGAAGCCTGCGCCAGTTTCTTCACGCTCCGCCTTTAGCCAACCGAGTAACTCCGGGAGATCGCGCGCCGTAGCAGTTCGAATTTTTAGCACCGGAGCGGTTTCCTTTGCGGGCTAAAAATATTACTGCGGTATACGTCGGGCATCGAAATCTCCTGAAAGTGGCTTGCAGACTGGCTATGCGCAGGGTGCGCGATTTTTATAAAGGTATAAAAATTCCGCTAAACCCCGCCGCCAAACAGTTGCCCACTATAGCCCGGTGAAGCTGTGTGCTCTCCCTGGAGTCTGTACCTTTCCTTCAGCAGGCCAGAGAGCGAAATGCTCTATTTTTCGCAGCTGCTTGCGCTGGTGGAATATGCGCCAGAGCCGCTTTTTCCTTAAATATTTTTGATAGAAGTTTCTGAAGGCCTATGCGGCGCTGGATGCCACAGTCGCCGCTGGCCGGGTATGCCCCCGGCAGGGCAGTAACTTGTTCTTTTGCGCAAAAGAAAAGTCACCAAAAGAAAGGCGCCCCCACTACCTGCGCCCTTCGCTTTCGCTGCGGGAACCTGCGGTGCGCGCTTTGGGCGGGGTCTGGCTAAACTCGGCTAGCGCCTCAAACAACGCCAGCCCTTTTCCGCCCAAAGCTGTGCTCCTCGGCGCATCTAGAGGGGGACCCCGGGTGCGGGATCGGCCCGGCTGCGCCGGGCATCGCGCCGGTCGCGAGCTGGGGGTGGGTTGGCAATTCTTCAATCCGTTAGGCATTGGGCATTGGGCATGGGGCGTAGATAGGTTTAACCGCGCGCTATTGACGCGCATCGAACAAGGTCCATTCTTCACGCCAACGGTGGTCCGCAGGCTCAGACCACAGGCACAGCGCCGGATGCTTTCGCCTGGCGCAGGTAGTTCGCCAGTTCATCCGCGGGCATGGGCCGGGCAAAGTAGTAGCCCTGGGCCTCGTCGCAACCGAAGGCGCGTAGCTGGTGCAGCATGTCGGCGGTTTCTACGCCTTCGGCGATGGTGCGCAGGTTCAGGCTGCGGGCCATTTGGATGATGGCGCGCACGATGGCGGCGTCGTCGGGGTCGGTGGCCAGGTCGCGCACGAAGGACTGGTCGATCTTGAGCTTGTCGATGGCAAACCGCTTGAGATACGACAGGCTGGAATAGCCGGTGCCGAAGTCGTCAATCGACAGCTTCACGCCCAGCAGTTTCAGGCGCTTGACGCTGTCCAGCACGCCCTCTGCGTTCTGGATCAGGATCGACTCGGTCAGCTCCAGCTCCAGCAGCGCGGGGTTCAGGCCGGTTTCTTCCAGAGCCTGCACCACCGACTGCTCTACGCTGCCACGCTTGAATTGCACGGCAGAGAGGTTCACCGCCATGCACAGGGCAGGCAGCCCGGCGTGCTGCCAAGCCACGGCCTGGCGGCAGGCTTCGCGCAGCACCCAATCGCCCATCGGCACGATCAAACCACTCTCTTCGGACACGGGGATGAACCGTGCGGGCGGCACCATGCCCAGCTCGGGGTGGTTCCACCGAATCAAGGCCTCCACCCCGATGACGGCACCGCTGGCCAGATCTATCTGGGGCTGGTAGTGCAAAACAAATTCATCCCGCTCCAAAGCCCGGCGCAGACCGTTGCGAATGAACAAATGCTCCACCGCCTCCACGTTCATGGTGTCGTCGAAAAAGCGGTAGGTATTGCGCCCGTCGCCCTTGGCCTTGTACATGGCCATGTCGGCCCTTTTGAGCAGGCTCTCAAAACTGCTGCCATCGTCGGGAAAAACGGTCACGCCCATGGACACCGAGGTCGAAATCTCGTGGCCGTCGGCATAAAACGGCAGCTGCATCTGCTCCATGAGCTTGACCAAAGCCGGTACCGCGTCGTCCGCGTGGGCCAGGTCAGGCACCAGTATGAGGAACTCATCGCCACCGAGCCGACTGATGGTGTCGGTCTCGCGCACACAGGCTCGCAAGCGGGTGGCGATCTGCTGGAGGAGCACGTCACCGGTATCGTGGCCCATGGTGTCGTTGATGCTCTTGAAGTTATCCAGGTCCATAAACAGCAGTACCAGCTTGCTACCGGCACGACTGGCATGGGCCGTGGCCTGTTCGAAACGGTCTTGCAGCAGCAAGCGGTTGGGCAGGCCCGTCAACGCATCGTGAAAAGCCTGGAACTGGATCTTCTGCTCGGCGAGCTTGCGCTCGGTGATGTCGGCCACCAGGCACATATAGCCGTGCTGCTGCCCGTCTGCGGTGAACAAGGGCGCGGTAGACAGGCTGATATAGATGGTGGATCCGTCGCGGCGCTGGCGCTTCAACTCGGCCTGGTTGAGCGACTCCCCATGGCGCAGCAGCTTTGCGTTATTCTCGTAATCTTGCCGCTTGTCGCCGGGAATAAACAGCACCTTTTGGCCGATGGCCTCTTGGGCGCTCCAGCCAAACATCCGCTCTGCGGCCGGGTTCCAACTGGTCACCACGTTATGCAAGTCGCTGGTATAGATCGCCAGCGGCGAGTTCTGGACAATGGAACCCAGCCGCTCATTGCTCGCCTGCAGCTCGGTGCTGGAGCGTTCCATCGCTTCGCGCATCTGGTTCACGGCGTTCGCCACGTGGTCGAGCGCATCCGGGCGCCAACGGCCGGTTTCCCGCCGATGCAGGCGCAATGCGCGCCCACTGGATACGGTCTTCGAAAAGCGCACCAAATACGCCGCAATATGCTCCAAATGTTGTCCCACCAAAGCCTGGAAGATCAGCAACACGAACGCGGTCACCAAAAAGGTTTTGATGGCATTGCTCACCAACATCACGGTGAATTTGGACCACAGACGCGACACCACGCCGTCCACGCTGGCGACCACATGCAACTCGCCGATGGACAAACTCTCGCCCAGGTTGAAACGGTTCAGCGCAAAGACGGTTTCCATCTGCCGTTGGGAGCGACGTGCGCCAGCCGACCACAGGGTCTTGCCGTCCACCACGATGCCCACATACTCAATATCGCGCAGGTTCTGCATCCCGTTGAGCTGGTTCTGGATTTGTTTAGGCTCCAGCACCCACACACTTTCAACCAAAGTGGGCAACTGCACCACGCGGATCGACTCAAACTGCGCATCGATGCCGCGCACATCGACCCGGTAGTCCAGGTACAACTCGAATGCGGTAATCACCGCGGTCACACCCGAGCTGAACAGGACCACCGCCAACATGATCCTGCGCGCAATCCCGTTGTTGCGAATCAGTGCCTTGTTGAGGAAGTTCAGTTTCAGGACATCGGCCAGTTTCATCAACTCTCCAGGGGTTAGGGCAGTGCAAAGTGTGGGTCCGCAGGTGCCTGGCCAAACAGATGCATCACAGGAATGCGCCACAGGGAACCATGGCGGTTACGGAACAGTGTATGTTCCTACCCGCACGGCGGAAAGCGTATAAATTCCTCTGTGCTACGCTGAAACCAGCGCAAGCCAGCACCCGCACCGACCCAGCTTGTTCCAGGCTTGTTGCACACAGACCCAAGGCCGTAGCGGGCATGGGGAGGTTTTCCGCTCTGTGTGCCCGTCTTGTCAGCCGTATCCACAAAGAACATAGCCAGGGAGCTCAACATGCCGACAAGCAAAATATCGTCCCTCTTGCATGCCTTCAAAACCGGGCTTGGGGGTATGGCCCTTACCGCCATGCTGGTCCACAGTGCCTGGGCCGAAGAGCTTGTTTTGGTGGCGGCCGACAGCCGACCGACGGCCTATATTGAAAACGGCAAACCCACCGGAATTTTGGTAGACGTGGTCACCGAAGCTTTCCGCAGATCTGGCCACTCCGTCAAAATCCAGTTAATGCCTTGGGCGCGCTGCCTGGCCGAAGTACGCGGTGGCAAAGTGGATGGCATATTTTCGGTTTTCAGACTCCCCGAACGAGAGGCATTTCTGGCCTACACCAACGTGCCGGTGATCACGCAGGTTGAAGTCTTTTTTGCCCACGCAGATTCCAACATCCGGTTTGACGGCAATTTGGCCACCCTCGCCAACGCGAAGATTGGCGTCATCTTGGGCACCAGCTACGGCCCAGAAATTGACAGCCTCCTCAAGAATGGCGTGTGGCGCCAAGTCACCGACACCAATAGCGTTGAAAGCCTGGTGGCCATGCTCTCCGCCAAGCGAATTGAGCTGGCGCCCAGCTACCGCTACGTTTTTCTGGATGCGGCAAAACGCGCCAGCGCGATGGACAAAATCAAAGAACTGATGCCCCCGGTTCAATCCATTCCCAGTTACCTGGCCTTCCATAAAAAGCGCGACTACACCCAAACCATCGCCGAATTTGACAAGGCGCTTGGGTCCATGAAAGCAGACAAATCGTTCGATGCCATCTACAGCAAATACCTGCATTAGGCGAAGTGACGGGCTTTGGCAGTGGGGTCCTGCGGCATTACAGAATGGGCCCAGTGCCAGCATCCATTCCGAATTGCCAACGGTTCAGGTTCTGCGCTTCAGGGACTTCGGCAGCATGCCCGGCCATCGGGTTGCGCAAGAACCAAGCTGAACCTCCCTGCCCTGTGCGACCCTGGTGTTGACTGTGTGCGCGCGCCGTTAGGCCTGGGGTGCACGAAGTTTTTGTTCCAGCTGCTGTCGAACGGCGGGCCACTCGTCGTCAATGATGCTGAAGCGGACAGAGTTTCGTTTGCGCCCGTCGGGCATGATGCGCTCGTGGCGGACGATGCCTTCCTGTTGGGCCCCAAGGCGAAGGATGGCGGCCCGCGACTTGGGGTTGGTTTCGTCGGTGGTGAATTGCACGCGAACACACGCCAACTCTTCGAATGCGAAGCGCAGCATGAGGTACTTGGCCTCGGTGTTGGCAAACGTCCCTTGCCACGCAGCCGACAGCCAGGTGCTGCCAATTTCAAGCTTGCGGTTCTTGCGGTCCACCTTCCAGAAGCGTGTGGAGCCAATGACTTGTTGGGTCTCGCGCAGGCAAGTCACGAACGGAATCACGGTGCCTGCCGCCTGGCCGTCAAGGGCATTTCGAATGTAGTCGTGCACGGTTTCGCTCGAAGGTACAACGGTGAATGGAAGATTCCAGAGCGCCCCGTCTGCCGCAGCGCGCACGAGGTCTGGGGCATCCTCGATGCACAGAGGGCGCAATTGGATTCTTGGGCCGATGAGGGGTTTGATGGACACGGAAGACACCTAAAGTTGTAGCGGAGCGGACTCGGAGAAACAGCGCAATCGGCTGGCGTGGCTCCGCTGGAAGCGGAGGGTTAATGGTCGCATCGCACGGTAGCCATGCCGTATGCCGGTGTACCCATGCATCACTTTTCCTTGCTGGCCGGTACTTTGGCTGGTGCGGAGGACTTGCGTGGAGGCTTCTTGATTGCCGCAGCCGGCCGCACAAGCTGCAGATTAACAAGACCGGGGCGGTAAATATGGGCCATCAAAATCTCCTGAAAGTGGCTTGAACACCCGCTATGCGCGGGGCCAGCCGGTTTATGTACCGGCATCCATATTCCGACAAACCCCTCAGCCCCTCAGCGGCCCACTATAGCCCGGTGAAGCCGCCTGACCGCCCCGAAGTCTGCATCTTTCCTTCGGCAAGCCAAGGTGCAAATCGCTCTGTTTTCAGTAGCTACTTGTGCAGGTAGAACCTGCGCTGAAGCCGCTTTTATCCAAATATTTTTGACAGAGATTTGCGGCAGCCCATTTAGCCTTGGGTGCCGCAGCCGCCGCTGGCAGGGTATGCGCCTGGCGGCGCATCCGCTACCCTGCGGAGCTACACCACAGCAGCAAGACCCCATGGATTCCCGCCGCGACCCGCCGTTTAGCCCGCCATCCCAGCGTTGGGGTGTGGGCACCATCACCCTGGTCCTCTGCGCCGTGCTCGCGGCGCTCTACCTTGGTGGACGTGAATGGACGTTACGCCATCACGCTGCAAGTGTGCCGCGGCCCGTACAGCCAGCCCCCCAGAATGCGCCCAGTCCGGCCCCCAGCCCACTGTCCACACAAAATCCAGCGCCGAACCCCAGCCCCCGCAAAATCACCAAATGCGTTGACCACGGCAAAACCAGCTATAGCGACAGAGGCTGCGCGCCCACTGCCGTCGCCACGCCCGTCCACGCCCGCACCGACCTCAATCTGATGGACGCGCCCCGGCCCCCATCCGAACCACCTGCGCAAGCGCTTGTCGCATCACCCTACCCGCCTGTGGCGGCAATACCAGGCAACAGCCCCCAGCCAGACACCGCCACGCTATGCAAGCAGCTAGAGGCGCAAATCAGCTACTGGGATGACATGGCCCGCCAGCCCCAAACCGGCCAAACGCAAGACTGGATACGCAGCCAAAGACAGCGAGCGCGCGATGCGCAGTTCCGCATTCCTTGCCGCTAGGCTGGGGGCGTAGGAAACACCAACAGAAATTGGGCTTTGGCGCACTTTGTGTGCCTTCTGCTCCGTGCAATGTGTTCAACACCACGGCTTATTTTCCTGCGAAGCGAACCTCAGAGGACCGCATGTCCATTGCGTCGCCTTGCACTTCAAGCACTCCGCTTCGTGCCATTTCAAGGATACGCACCGGCATGTAGACATAGGGAAGATAGGGAAACTTTGCATCAAACTCTTCCAATGCAGTACCGACGACCATCGCCACCTTTCGCCAGCGGTCGGTGCAATTTTGCAGGATGAGTGCATCTACAGCCGCCGCATCCGCCAGCGTCGCTCGGCGAATTTGTGCCAGTTCCTCGGGCGTTGGTTGGTCGTCATTTTCTTCGTCGTCATCGTCAAGTGGTCGGGGATCGTCTGGCATTTTTGTGTCGGGTGGGTTGCAGAGGGAATGAAGAAAATGCAGACCACAAAACCATCTCAAGCCTCCGAAAAAGGCTTGCAGACGGGGTTTGCGGCTCTTCAGGCAGCGGTGTGAAACGCCATTTTTTCCATAGCACCTTGTGCAGTTGAAATATGTCCAAAAGCCGGTTTTTCTTTGATTTTTGACGACCTCGGTGGTCTTGGGTGCCACCGTTGCCGCTGGTAGGGCTGTGCCCTTGGTAGGGCAGTACCCCTTTATGGCTCAGCCCGCACGGCGTAGGCTGCGCCCTTGACGCACCGCTCCGCATCGCTCTTGCTAGAAAAATTATCAACAGTCAGCGCACCCCAACCGCCTCCGGTCATCCCTACCCACACGAACGCCACCTCGTCTGCCAGCGTGCTAATGGTCAGCGTGCCACTGTCGCCGCCCGGACTTCGCTTGATGTGCACGTCATGTGTCCCAGGTTCAACGATGGTGTGGGCGAAATTGTTGGGCTTCAGCGTGCCTATCGGCTTACCGTCCACCATCGCGGTGGTTCGGTTACCGGCTCCAGCGAAGGCGGCATTTTCACGGCAGACGTAGAGGCTGGTCTTGCCGGGGACAGCTTGCAATTCCTGTAGTTTGGCTTCGGTGTCTTTGTCACCGTATTTGACCGAGGCGCAACCGCCCAAGGAAGCGAGGAAAAAGGCCACTAGCACGGTAGATTGGAGGTTCATGGGTGTTTGGTTAGTTTGGAAGGCCAATATATCCTGCAACCTGTCATGGGCGTTTCACGGCGCGCGGACCCGTGTCTTGCGCATAAAAACAAACCTGTGCCGCGCCGGAATAACGCCCGCATCCCGGTGAACCCACTGCTCAATCCATGGCATCTGGGGCACTGGCGAAGCGGGCGGCAAATCGGGCTTTGGCTTTGGCCGCCTCGGCTTCGCGGGTGCGGGGTTCGGCGCTGGTGACCAGGGCGGCGATGAGGCGACGGGCGCTGGCGGCAACTTCTTCTACCGCCGCATCGAACGCGACAGCATTGGCCTGCGACGGCACGTTGAAGCCGCTGAGTTTGCGCACAAACTGCAGCGAGGCATCGCGGATTTCCAGCTCGGTGGCGGGCGGCTCGAAGTTGAACAGTGTTTTGATGCTGCGGCACATGGTGGACACCTTCTGGTCTGGCAAATTGTTGAAAAATTAAGCACTCGCGGATCCAATAGGGCGCTAGCGCAGTTTCCACCTGCACAGAGCGCTATGAAATTAATATAAACAGCTTCACAAAAATCCCCGCACCACCTGCGCCAGCCGCGCAAAGCTGGGGCCAATCTCTCCTTCCGGCACCGCGCCGTAGCCCAGCATCAGCCCCTTGGTGGCCGCCGGTTGGCGCAGGTGGTACAGCGACAGGGGCCGGGTGCTGATGCCTGCGCGCAGCGCGGCTTGGGCAACGGCGGCATCGTCCACCTGAGGCGGCAGACCCAGCACCAGATGCAGGCCGGCGTCGCCCCCCAAGATGGGCAACTGGCTGCCAAATTCCTGGCCGATGGCGTGGATCAGCGCGTCGTGGCGCGCGCTGTACACGGCGCGCATGCGGCGGATGTGGGTGGCGTAGTGGCCCTCGCTGAGAAACTGCGCCAGCACCGCCTGCTGCACCGTCTGCCCCTCGCGAAACAGCTCGTTGAGCGCCTGGGCAAAGCCATTCACCAAATCGGGCGGTAGCACCAGGTAGGCGATGCGCAAGGCGGGGTACAGAGTTTTGGAAAACGTGCCCAGGTAGACCACCCGGCCTTGCGTATCCAGCCCCTGCAGCGCGGGCAGCGGGCGGGTGCCGTAGCGGAATTCGCTGTCGTAGTCGTCTTCCACCACCCACACGCCGTGCACGGCCGCGTAGTCCAGCAGCTGCTGGCGGCGGCCGTGGCCCATCACCGCGCCCAGTGGGTACTGGTGCGAGGGCGACAAGAACATCACCCGCGGCGGCTGGCGCAGTTGCGCCGGGCTGGGGGCCATGCCTTCATCGTCCAGCGCCACCGGCTCTAGCTGTAGCCCGTGCGCGCGGAACACGCTGCGGGCCCCCCAGTAGCCGGGGTCTTCCAGCCACACCTTGTCGCCGGGGTCGGTGAGCAACTGGGCCACCAGGTGCAGCGACTGCTGGGTGCCGCTGGTGATGACCACCTGCTCGGGGCTGCACACCACGCCCCGCGTACCCTGCAGGTAGTCGGACACGGCCTGGCGCAGGCCCGCATCGCCCGGCCCGGTGGCGTAGGTGAGCTGCGCGGGGGTTTGCCTGCGGGCGGCGCGGGCCTGCAGGCGGCTCCAGATGGCGGTGGGAAACATGCGCACCTCGGGCACGCCGGGGGTGAACGCGCCCCATTGCAGCGGGGCCGCCCCGGCTTCGCGCACCAGCTGGCTACCGCGGCGCGACAGCAGGGCCGAACGGTCTGGGGGCAGGGCTGGGCGCGGCGCGGTGCTGCGGTCGGCCAGGCGCGGGCCGACCGCAGCCACAAAGGTGCCCCGGCCCACGCCCGCCTGCACATAGCCTTCCAGCGCCAATTGCTCGTACACGTGCACCACCGTGTTGCGGGCAATCTGCAGTACCTGGGCCAGCACGCGGCTGGGCGGCAACTGGGTGCCTGCGGCCAATACGGCGCTGCGGATGCCGCGCTGCAAGATGCCGTAAAGCTGGCGGTGGTCGTTCTGCGGGCTGGCCGCATCAAACTGCCGTTGCACGAAGTCGGGCAGGGCCTCGCGGCTGTGGTCTGGGAGACGTTTCGGGGGGCGGATTGGTTCCATTAATTAACTGTAATTGGTTCTGTTTGTAGAGCCAAACTAAATCTAAACTTTGGCCACCACTCAAGGACACCCATGAACACCGCCGTCGCCCCCTCTGCCGTTACCCAATCCTCCAGCCCCACCAACGCCCAGCTTGACCAGCGCCGGGCTGCCGCCGCCCCGCGCGGCGTGGGCATTGGCTTCCCCATCTACGCCGACCGCGCGTTGAACTCGGAAATCTGGGACGTAGAGGGCAACCGCTACATCGACTTTGCGGCGGGTATTGCCGTGCTGAACACCGGCCACCGCCACCCACGCCTGATCGCCGCCATCCGCGACCAGCTGGACCACTTCACCCACACGGCTTACCAGGTCGTGCCCTACGAGAGCTCGGTCTACCTGGCCGAGCGTCTGAACGCCCTGACCCCCGGCAGCCACGCCAAGAAAACCGCCTTCTTCACCACGGGTGTGGAAGCCGTCGAAAACGCCATCAAGATCGCCCGCGCCCATACCCGCCGCCCCGGCGTGATTGCGCTGACCGGCGCATTCCATGGCCGCACCTTCATGGGCATGGCGCTGACCGGCAAGGTGGTGCCGTACAAGGTGGGCTTTGGCCCCTTCCCCGGCAGCATCTACCACGTGCCCGCCCCCATGGACATACACGGCGTGACGGTGGACGACACGCTGCACGCCATCCAGAACCTGTTCAAGTGCGACATCGCACCCGACCAGGTGGCGGCCATCATCATCGAACCCATCCAGGGCGAAGGCGGCTTTTACGTGATGCCCCCGGCGCTGATGGTGGCGATACGCGCCCTGTGCGACCAGCACGGCATCGTGATGATTGCCGACGAAATCCAGACCGGCTTTGCCCGCACCGGCAAGCTGTTTGCCATGGACCACCACAGCGTCGTGCCCGACCTGATGACCATGGCCAAGAGCCTGGCCGGTGGCATGCCCTTGTCTGCCGTGTGTGGCCGCGCCGAAATCATGGACGCGCCCGCCCCCGGCGGCCTGGGCGGCACCTACGCCGGGAATCCGCTGGGCATCGCCTCGGCCCACGCCGTGCTGGACGTGATTGCCGACGAGCAGCTCTGCGCCCGCGCCGAGCGCCTGGGCAAGGTGCTGACCGACCGCCTGAACAGCCTGCGGGCCACCGTGCCGCAAATCAGCGACGTGCGCGGCCTGGGCTGCATGGCGGCGGTGGAATTTGCCAAGGCCGACGGCACCCCCGATACCGACTTCACCAAGCTGATCGTCCAGCGCGCCCAAAAGGCCGGTCTGCTGCTGCTGACCTGCGGCGTGTACGGCAACGTGATCCGCTTCCTGTTCCCGCTGACCATCGAAGACAGCGTGCTGGCCGAAGGCCTGGACATCCTCGCCGCAGCCATGACCGCATAAAGAAATCACCTGATGACCACCACTCTGAACCTCAAAGACCCCTCCCTGCTGCGCCAGCAGGCCTTTATCGCCGGTGCCTGGGTCGATGCCGACAACGGTGAAACCGTGCCGGTGACCAACCCCGCCACCGGCGAAGTGCTGGGCACCGTGCCGATGTGCGGGACGGCCGAGACGGTGCGTGCCATTGCCGCGGCCGAAGTGGCCCAGCGCGCCTGGCGCAATGTGTCGGGCAAAGAGCGCGCCGCTATTCTGCGCAAGCTCAACGACCTGATGCTGCAGCACCAGGACGATCTGGCCCTCATCCTCACCTCCGAGCAGGGCAAGCCGCTGGCCGAGGCCAAGGGCGAGATCGTCTACTCGGCATCGTTCATCGAGTGGTTTGCCGACGAGGCCCGCCGCATCTACGGCGACACCATTCCCGCCCCCACCGGCGACCGCCGCCTGCTGGCCATCAAGCAGCCCATCGGGGTGACGGCGGCCATCACGCCCTGGAACTTCCCCACCGCCATGCTGACCCGCAAGGCTGGGCCTGCATTGGCGGCGGGTTGTTCCATGGTGGTCAAGCCCGCCACGCAAACCCCGTACTCGGCCCTGGCCTTTGCCGAACTGGCCGACCGCGCCGGTGTGCCCAAGGGTCTGTTGTCGGTGCTGACCGGCTCCGCCAGCCAGATCGGCGGCGAAATGACGCGCAGCCCCATCGTGCGCAAGCTGACCTTCACCGGCTCCACCGAAGTGGGCCGCACGCTGATGCGCCAGTCGGCCGACACCATCAAAAAGCTGTCGCTGGAGCTGGGCGGCAACGCGCCCTTCATCGTGTTCGACGATGCCGATCTGGATGCCGCCGTGGACGGCGCGATGATTTCCAAGTACCGCAACACCGGCCAAACCTGCGTCTGCGCCAACCGCATCTACGTGCAACGCAGCGTGCTGGAGGCCTTCACCACCAAGCTGGTGGCCAAGGTGCAGGCGCTCAAGGTGGGCAATGGCGTAGACGCTGGCAGCACCCAGGGCCCGCTGATCGATGCCAAGGCCGTGGCCAAGATCAAGGAACACATCGCCGATGCCATCGCCAAGGGCGGCAAGGTGCTGACCGGCGGCAAGCCGCACGCGCTGGGCGGCCTGTTCTTTGAGCCCACCGTGATTGGCGGTGCTTCTGAGGACATGCTGTTCGCCCAAGACGAAACCTTCGGCCCGCTGGCCCCGATCTTCGTGTTCGACACCGAAGCCGAGGTGATTGAGCGCGCCAACAACACCGAATTCGGCCTGGCCGCCTACTTCTACAGCCGCGACATCGGCCGCGTGATGCGCGTGTCCGAGCAAATCGAGTCGGGCATGGTGGGCGTGAACACCGGCTTGATCTCCACCGCCGAAGCCCCGTTTGGCGGTGTCAAGCAATCAGGCCTGGGCCGTGAAGGGTCCAAGTACGGGCTGGATGAGTTCATGGAGATGAAGTACATCTGCTTGGGTGGGCTGGATAGCTAGGAGGGGTCAGATCCCCATTGCGCGACGGGTGCTGGCGTAAAACGCGCGGCCGTAGCCAATGGGGGTCGGATCCCCATTGGCTACGACCCGTGCAGCCGTGAAGATTGCTTCTCTTTTGATAGTAAAAAAGAGGAGCGCTCTGCGCAGAGTCCACCAGCGCAGAGAGCTTTTTTTGCACCTGAAAATGGGCCTAAAAATCTAAAAAAAACGGCCCCCCTCACAGCGCCGCTGTCACCCCGCCATCCACGTACAAAATGTGCCCGTTGACAAACCGCGACGCATCGCTGGACAGGAAGATGGCGGCACCGACCAGGTCCTCCACATCGCCCCAGCGGCGCGAAGGGGTGCGGTTGAGCAGCCAGGCACTGAAGGCGGGGTCGTCTACCAGGGCCTGGTTCAGTGGGGTTTTGAAATAGCCGGGACCCAGACCGTTGACCTGCAGGCCGTGCGGGCCCCAGTCGATGGCCATGCCTTTGGTGAGCATCTTCACCGCGCCCTTGGTGGCGGTGTAGGGGGCAATATTCGGGCGGCCCAACTCGCTTTGCACCGAGCAGACGTTGATGATCTTGCCGCGCCCGCGCGCAATCATGTGGCGCGCGACGGGCTGAGCGACATAGAAAACGCTGTCTACATTGGTCCGCATCAGCTCGGCCCAGTCGGCCAGCGGAAAGTTTTCCAGCGGCGCGCGGCGCTGGATGCCTGCGTTGTTGACCAAGATGTCGATGGGGCCGTGGTCGCGCTCCCAGCCGTCGATGGCCTGGACCGCAGCGGCAGGGTCGGTCACATCAAACGGCAGGCTGGTGGCGGTAAAGCCCAGCGCCTGCAGCTTGTGGGTGGCTTCGTCGAGCCGGTTGGCATCGCGGCCATTCAAGAGCAGGTGGGCTCCGGCCGATGCCAGGCCGCAGGCCAGCGCAAAGCCGATGCCGCTGCTGGAGCCGGTGACCAGCGCGGTGCGCCCGGTCAGGTCAAAAGCCGCCAGCGCGGGGGGAAGGGTGTGGGGTGTTTGCACAGACACCACTCTACGCCAGGGCTTGCATCTGCTACGCCCGCGCCCATGTAAGCTAGTACAACCGCCAGACGCTGTTTTATAAAGAAAATCGACCTCTGGCGCTCATTCCATCAGCACAAGCAGCTAT
>NZ_JBDTEM010000164.1:0-1938 GCF_039922535.1 Rhodoferax sp.
GCATCACCCCGGCCGAACTGCGCTCGGGCCGCCCCATCATCGGCATCGCCCAGACCGGCTCCGACCTGAGCCCCTGCAACCGGGTCCACGTGCAGCTGGCCAGCCGCATCCGCGACGGCATCCGCGACGCGGGTGGCATCCCGATGGAGTTCCCGATGCACCCCATCTTCGAGAACTGCCGCCGCCCCACCGCCGCGCTGGACCGCAACCTGGCCTACCTGGGGCTGGTCGAAATCCTGCACGGCTACCCCATCGACGCGGTGGTGCTGACCACCGGCTGCGACAAAACCACCCCGGCGGGCATCATGGCCGCCTCCACGGTAGACATCCCGGCCATGGTGTTCTCGGGCGGGCCGATGCTGGACGGCTGGCACAACGGGGCCTTGGTCGGCTCGGGCACGGTGATCTGGCAAAGCCGCCGCCGCCTGGCTGCAGGCGAAATCACCGAAGAAGAATTTCTGGAAGCCGCCTGCGCCTCGGCCCCGTCGGTGGGCCACTGCAACACCATGGGCACGGCCTCCACCATGAACGCCATTGCCGAAGCGCTGGGCTTGTCGCTCACCGGCTGCGCGGCGATTCCCGCCGCCTACCGCGAGCGCGGCCAGATGGCCTACGCCACCGGCAAGCGCATCGTCGAGCTAGCCTACGCCGACGTGCGGCCCAGCCACATCCTGACCCGCGAGGCGTTTTTGGACGCCATCACCGTCACCGCAGCCATCGGCGGCTCGACCAACGCCCAGCCGCACCTGGTGGCCATGGCCCGCCACGCCGGGGTCACGCTGACCGCCGACGACTGGAGCCAGGGCTACGACGTGCCGCTGCTGGCCAATGTGCAGCCCGCAGGCCAGTTTCTGGGCGAGCGCTTCCACCGCGCGGGCGGCGTGCCCGCCATCATGTGGGAGCTGCTGCAAGCCGATCGCCTGCACGCCGACCGGCCCACCGTCACCGGCCGCAGCATGGCCGAAAACCTGCAAGGCCGCGCCAGTGGCGACCGCGAGGTGATCTACCCCTACGCCGAACCGCTGCGCGCGCAGGCCGGGTTCCTGGTGCTGTCGGGCAACCTGTTTGACTTTGCGATCATGAAAACCAGCGTCATCTCGGACGACTTCCGCCAGCGCTACCTCAGCACGCCGGGTGCCGAAGACGTGTTTGAGTGCCGCGCCGTGGTGTTTGACGGCTCGGACGACTACCACGCCCGCATCAACGACCCGGCGCTGAATATCGACGAAAACTCCATCCTGGTGATCCGGGGTGCCGGGCCACTGGGCTGGCCGGGCTCGGCCGAGGTGGTCAACATGCAGCCGCCCGACCACCTGCTCAAGCGCGGCATCAGCAGCCTGCCGACGCTGGGCGATGGCCGCCAGTCGGGCACCGCCGACAGCCCGTCCATCCTCAACGCCGCGCCCGAAAGCGCCGCCGGTGGTGGCCTGAGCTGGCTGCGCGACGGCGACATGGTACGGGTCGACCTGCGCCAGGGCCAGTGCAACGCGCTGGTCGATGCGGCAGAAATCGCCCGCCGCAAGCTGCTGGCCCCGCCCCCCATCCCCGCCAGCGCCACCCCGTGGCAGGAGCTGTACCGGGAGAAAACCGGCCAGTTGGACGGCGGCGGCGTGCTGGAATTTGCCCTGAAATACCGGGGTATCGCCGCGACCCCGCCGCGCCACAACCACTAGTCGAATTTAGATAAAAAGAGCTGCCAGCGCAGGTGCTACCTGCGCTGGCAGCTCTTTTTTTTATAGTGCCCGCTGTACGTCCACCACCACCCGCCCGCGCACGCTTCCTTTCAGCAGCTCGGCCCCCACGGCTACGGCAGTATCCAGACCGATTTCGTGCACCATGGCTTCCAGCTTGGCCACGTCCAGGTCTTGCGCCAGCCGTTGCCAGGCTTGCTGGCGCTGGGGTAGGGGGCACATCACGCTGTCAATGCCATACAGGGTG
>NZ_JBDTEM010000165.1:0-8736 GCF_039922535.1 Rhodoferax sp.
CCTGGGCGCGGGCAATGGCGGCGCTAGCCTCGGCAGGCGAGGTTTGCGGCAACTGGGCGATGGTTTCGCCTGTGATGGGCGAGCGCACGGCCAGCGTGCCACTGGTATACGCGGCGCGCGTTACGCCCAGGCGTTGCAGCAATTGGTCAACTTCGGCGGGCAGAGGGCTGGCGGTGTGGGGCATGGGGCAATGGTGGCAGGATAAAAGTGGCCCCAATATCCTCCAATCTGCTGCACCTGTATAGCAACAAATGCGAAGGAGTTGATGCTTAAATAGAATAATGTGGTCTGCAGAGATGCTAGCTGCCAGCGCAGGTTAAATCTGCGCTGGTGGTCAAATTTCTTTAAAAATAGAAACTGCGCTTCATTCCAAAAGGGCATCACTATGCTGCGAAAAGCCTTTCTGCCACCCATCGCCGACCTGTTGGCCTTCGAGGCCGCCGCCCGCCACACCAGCATCTCGCGCGCGGCCGAAGAATTGCACCTGACGCAAAGCGCCGTGTCGCGCCAGATCCGCCAACTGGAGGCGCAGCTCGGCATGGCCGTGTTCCACCGCGTGCGCCAGCGTGTGGTGCTGACCGACGCAGGACGCGTCTACGCCGCCGACGTGCGCGCCGTGCTGCAGCAACTGGCGGCGGCCACGCAAAAGACGATGGCCTGGTCGGATGGTGGTGGCCTGCTGAACCTGGCCGTGCTGCCCACCTTTGGCACCCGCTGGCTGATCCCCCGGCTGGCCGACTTTGCCGCGCTGCACCCCGACGTGACCGTCAACATCGCCGCCCGCAGCGAGCCCTTCGACTTCGCCCAGGAGCCGCTGGATGCCGCCATCCACTTTGGCGCGCCTCTGTGGGCTGGTGCGGTGTGCGAATATTTGATGCACGAGCAGGTCGTGCCCCTGTGTAGCCCCGCCTACCGGCAGCGGCTCGGCATTGCCCAGGTGCAGGGTGTGGCCCGGGCGGTGCTGCTGCAGCAAACCACCCGCCCCACCCAGTGGGCCGACTGGTTCGAGCAGGTGGGTACCGACGGCCAACACGGCCAAAATGCCCTGCGCGGCCCGCGTTACGAGCAGTTTGCGATGATTGCCCAGGCGGCGGTGTCCGGGCTGGGGGCTGCGCTGTTGCCCCGGTTTTTGGTCGAAGCCGAGATTGCATCCGGCGCGCTGGTGCAACTGTTTCCGCAGGCGCTGCAGAGCAGCGATGCCTACTACCTGGTCTACCCCGAGTCGCGGGCCGAAGCGCCCTTGGTGCGGGCGTTTCGCGATTGGATTCGGGGGGCGGCTGGGCAGGAGAAAGATCGCTAAAAATCGAGGGAAACCCACCGATCGCGATGCGACGCACCGGCATGGGCGCTGTTCATTGAGGGTACAGCCGAATGATGGATAGTGCTGTTGATCGACCTGCCAGCGACACGCTACTCCCTCACCGCGGCTAGATTGGGAAATCCATTGCGCTCGATGTTGCTTTGGATGGCCAATTCGAGAATTTCATGGTCTAGGTAGTCGGCGCGGGCGCTGGCAGATGCGCGGGCTGTCTCCAGTTCATCTATTTGCAATGAGAGTGCCGAATTTATTTCGCCGCATAGCTGCTCGAAGGTCAGCGGTGTGTCGCTGGCATCTGTCTTGGATACAAACTCATATCGACCCGCGCCCATGAGCGCTTGAAAAAATCCAAGGGCAACTTTCTCGTTTGCCTCGGCGAGAGACGATGTCAGCGTACTGTTCTGGATTTCTTGGAGGACTTCGCTCTGGTGCAGACGAGATTCTTTCAGCAGTTCGCCGTCTTCGGGTAGAACGCCAATCGCACCAGCACGCGTTCCGGTCTTGTGAAAAATGGTTCGTGCCTCGGTGAATGGCGCTTCTAGTTTGAGATCGCTGAGGCCAATGTTTTGCACTTCATGCGCACCAATGACGTAGACGACGTTGGACTCCTTCTTCAGCTCGAACCGGAGCTTCTTCAGGTCAACGCCAACCTTGGCGGTGAAATGCGCATCGATGATGCCCACGAACTCCCGGGTGGTGGGGCGCTCGAGCCCCAGCAAACCACCAACGTCCATATTGTTGCTGGTCTTCTTGAACGAGGTGTATTTGCTCTTGATGGAGAAGAAGGAAACCTGCAACTGCCGTTCGATGGCAGTCGCATTCACTTGGCGGCCCCTCAGTTGCTCGATCTGTGCGTGCAGTGAAGCGTTTTCGGATGCCAATTGAACTCGCTGGTGCTGCTTGTTGCGCAGGGAGTCCGCGAAAACCTGGACGATGTCTGCCGCGCTATGGACGACATTACCCGCACCTTCTATGACATGGCCTACCGCTGATGTCAGCGGTTTGATTGCATCGATAGCCTCGTTGGTTGTCCCTGCCAAGGCATGGATACCTTCGGTCGCCGTGCTGAAGAAGCGCCAAATCGCTAGGCCAATGAGCAGCGTAACGGCAACGCCGACAAGAATAAACCACCACTGAAATTCCATTTTTTCCGTCCCTCCCAAAGTGAGCGGAGTTTACGGTTAAAGGCTGGGCTTAATAGGAGTGCCTACCACTGGCGCCGACGGCGCAGACACTCGTAAGGCTATAGAACAAGTAGCACCACGCCCCCTAGGGCAGTACCATCGCGGCCTCGCATTTGCCCAAGGCTAGCCCTGTGAAAAAACGCCTTCCCCCGCTGAATTGGCTGCGCGCCTTTGGGTCGTCCGCCCAGCACCTCAGCTTTACCCACGCGGCGGCCGAGCTGAACTTGACGCAGGCCGCCGTCAGCCAGCAGATCAAGGCACTGGAGTCCCAACTGGGGGCGGCTCTGTTCAAGCGCTTGCCCCGGGGGCTGGAGCTCACCGAGGCGGGGCTGGCCTATTTGCCCGTGGTGCACGAGGCGGTGGAGCGCTTGGCAGCGGCCACCGACGAGATCTTTGGCCAAGGCCGCCGCCGGGTGTTGACGGTACGGGTCAGCCTGGTGTTTTTTACCCAATGGCTGGCACCGCGTCTGCCGCAATTTCGTGCCTTGCACCCTGAGGTGGGTTTGCGCATCACCAGCACCATCTGGGGCGGAGATGCCAGCGTGAACGATGCCGAAGCCGACCTGGACATTCGGCACGGGCACGGCAAGTGGACGGGGCTGAAGGCCGAGCGCCTCACCTGGGACCGCTTGGTGCCGGTGTGCGCGCCGTCATTGCCATCGCCACAGCGCCCGTTGGCGATGCCCAAAGACCTGGCCCAGCACACGTTGCTGCACGTGTTGGGCTACGAAGAAGGCTGGGGTTACTGGCTCAAAAAGGCGGGTGCGGGCCAAGTGGACTCGTCGCAGGGCATGCAATTTGACACCCTGATTTCTGCACTGAAGATGGCCGAGCTGGGCCAGGGCGTGGCGTTGGCGCGTTCGTCGCTGGTGCAGACCCTGCTGGCCTCCGGCCAACTGGTGGCACCGTTGACGGCCCGCTTCGCCACCAGCGAGGCGTTTTACCTGGTCTATTCCCCGCACAGCATCGTCAACCCGCAAGCCGCCGCATTCGCCGTCTGGCTGGCTGCGCAAGCCCAGGAATCGCGCACGCAAAGCGAAAGCTTGCTGCTTTAGCTATAAATAAAACCACCCCTCAGACATTTTTTTTATTGCTTTCGCCCGTGTTTTTTGTGGTGGACACTGCGCTCCGGTTTGGCACTGCATCTTTTCTTTTGAAGGTGGCGGTACAAGACGCTTTACAACACCGGGGACACCATGGAAAAGCACACACAGCTGCCGTTTATCGGGGTCAGAGTCATCGACTTTGGCCAGTACATTGCCGGCCCCGCCGTTGCCATGGTGTTGGCAGATCTGGGGGCGACCGTGATTCACGTGGACCCGCCCGATGGCCCGCTGTGGGACAGCCCGGCCAACGCGGTGCTGAACCGCAATAAGCACTCTCTGCGCATCGATTTGAAATCGGCGCAAGGCCTACAGGATGCCAAGGCGCTCATCGCAGCGGCCGATATCGTGCTGGAGAACTTTCGCCCTGGCGTGATGGCCCGTCTGGGTCTGGACTTCGCCGCCTTGCGGCGCGAACAGCCCACGCTCATCACCTTGTCCATTCCGGGTTTTGCCAGCAACGACGCCTTGCGCCGCGATTGGCGCGCCTTGGAGCCCATCATTGCCGCGGCCTCGGGGGTGTTTACCGACATGGGGCAAAACCGGGTGCTGATGGGCATCAACCCCAGTTTTTCGCCGCTGCCGCTGGCTTCGTCCTACGGCACCATGCTGGCGGTGTCGGCCGTGGCGCTGGCCTTGCAGTCGCGCCAGCGCAACGGGCGGGGCGACGGCATCGAGGTGCCACTGGCCTCGGCGGTGATGGAAGGCCTGTCGTACAACTCCATCCAGATCGACGACTACCCGCTGCGCTATAAAACCCTGCGAGAAAAGGAGATTGAGCGGCGGCGCGCAGAAAACCTGCCCATGGACTTGCAGTACGCCGACCTGCAAGAGTACCTAGACCCCTTCTACCGCACCTACGCATGTGCCGATGGCCGCAAGTTCTACGCCGTGTGCCCGTCCCACCGTTCGCACGCCAAGCGCTGCCTGCAAGCCATGGGGCTGCTGGACGAAATGCTGGCCGCTGGCCTGCCCCACGTGGCCGACCCTTACTTGCCTTTGGACCAGTGGGAGGGCGATGCATCGCTGGGGGTGTACCCGCTGCCCGAACACTGGGCCAAGCGCATCTCGGCGCGCATGCAAGAGGTTTTCCTCACCAAAACTGCCGCCGAATGGGAGAAGGTTTTTGGCGAAGGCCGGTTTCCGGGCGCTGCCCACCGCAGTACGCAGGAATGGCTGCACGATGCGCACGCCCATGCCACGGGCCTGGTGGTCCACGTGCGCGATTCGGAATACGGCGAAATGCAACAGCCGGGGCCGGTTGCCTGGCTGGAGGCGAGTGCCGCGCAGATGCTGTCGCCTTTGCCGCGCCACACGGTGACCGTGTCGGAGGCGCAGGCTCTTCTGGACGGATGCGCCCCCAGCGGGCTACCGCCCCCATCCGACCAGCCCGCCGCTGGCTGGCTGCAAGGCATCCGCATTCTGGACCTGACGAATGTGATTGCAGGCCCGCATTCCACTTCTTTCCTGGGGCGGTTTGGGGCCGAAGTGACCAAGCTCGACCCCGTCATGCCCAACTACGACCCGTGGAATACGGTGGTCTTTGGCATGTCTTCCGCGCGGGGCAAGCAAAGCGTGCTGGTCGACCTGCACCACCCCGACGGACGCGAAGTCTTCAACCGCCTGGTGCGTTCGGTCGATGTGGTGGTGATGAACGCACCAGACCGCCAACTGGCACCGCTGGGCCTGGACGAAGCCAGTCTGCAGGCGCTCAACCCCGGCGTCATCTTTTGCCAGCTGGACTGTTTTGGCGGCCCACGGCGCGGCCCCAGAACCGACTACCTTGGCTACGACGATCTGGTGCAGGCCACCAGCGGCATCATGCTGCGCTTTGGCGGCGGCATGCAAACGCCGGAGGAGCACGCCCACGTCGGCACGATTGATGTGATGTGCGGGTTTGCGGCCGCACTGGGCGTGGCCGCCGCCCTGTACCACAAGGCCAAAACCGGCGAAACCAGCCGTGCCCGTACTTCGCTGTCGGCGCTGGGCAACCTGGTGCAAATACCGTACTGCTTTGACTACGCGGGCCGGGCACCGTTTGACGAGCCTTCGGGTCGTGAGGTGCAGGGCTTTTCCCCCTTGTCGCGCTTCTTTCGCACGGCGGACCACTGGATTTATGTGGACACCTGTGAAAAAGAGCTGGGGCGACTCGACGGCGTTGAGGGCCTGCGCGGCATCGGCGGGGCGGTCGATCCGGCCGCATTTCTGGCGGCGGCACTGGCCGCAGAAGCTGGAGCCGTCTGGCAGACCCGCCTGCAAGCCGCCGATGTGGCCGCCGCCATACCGGACAACATCGACAAGCTGCGCAGCCGCTACAGCCGTGCCGCCGACCAGCAGCCGGGCACCGACAAAGGGAGTTATGCCTTCAGCATCTTTGCCGACCATCCCAGCGGCCACCGTGTGACGCAACTCGACCCGATCGCCATTCGGCCACAACATGCCCCGATCCGGGCCCTGGCACCCGCCGAGAAGTTTGGCGCATCGACCCGCAAGGTGTTGGCTCAAATGGGCTATTCCGAAGCGCACATCCACACCCTGTTGGCTAACAATGCGGTCAGTGAAGCATGGAGTGGCGAATACCTGCCCAGCTGACGGTGCCAAACTAGCACCACCAAGGAATTGACATGAATGCGTTGACGTTTGACTACATCGTGGTGGGTGCAGGCACCGCCGGGTGCCTGCTGGCCAATCGGCTGAGTGCGGACAAGAACCGCAGCGTACTGTTGCTGGAGGCCGGTGGGCCCGACAACTACCCATGGATCCACATCCCCGTGGGCTACCTGTATTGCATTGACAACCCCCGCACCGACTGGCGCTTCAAAACCGCCCCCTCGCCAGGACTCAATGGCCGCACGCTGCTATATCCGCGCGGCAAGACGCTGGGCGGCTGCTCCAGCATCAACGGCATGATCTACATGCGGGGCCAGGCCCGTGACTACGACGGCTGGGCCGCCACCACGGGGGACCAGGCCTGGTCGTGGGAGCAGTGCCTGGCGGACTTTCGGGCCCATGAAGACCACTACCGGCTGGACGCTGCGGCGGCGGCAAACCCGGACGCTGCCACCCAAGCGTTTGCCGCGCTGCACGGCTCCGGCGGCGAATGGCGCATCGAGAAACAGCGTTTACGCTGGGATGTGCTGGACGACTTCAGCAAAGCCGCGCAACAGGCCGGTATTCCCGCCACCACCGACTTCAACACCGGCGACAACCACGGCGTGAGCTACTTTGAGGTCAACCAACGCAGCGGTTGGCGCTGGAATGCCTCCAAGGCTTTTTTGCGGCCCGTGCGCAAGCAACGCAAAAATCTGACGGTGTGGACCGGTGCCCAGGCCAGTCAACTGCTGTTTAGCAATGAAAACGGCGGTTCGCGCAGATGCACCGGGCTGGAGGTGCTATACAAAGGAGAGCGCCATACCGTCCGTGCGGCCCGCGAAGTCATTTTGAGCGCCGGGGCGATTGGCACGCCGCATCTGCTGCAACTCTCCGGGGTGGGCGATGCTGAGTTGCTGCAGCAGCACAACATTCCCGTGGTGCACCACGCGCCGGGTGTGGGGCGTAATTTGCAAGACCACCTACAGATACGCTCGGTCTACAAAGTACAGGGTGCGCGCACCCTCAATACCCAGGCCAACCACCTCTGGGGCAAGGCGCGCATTGCCCTGGAATACGCGCTGACCCGCAGCGGCCCGATGAGCATGGCCCCGTCGCAGCTGGGTATCTTTACCCGCAGCAGCGCCGCTTACGTGCACCCCAACATCCAGTACCACGTGCAGCCCCTGAGTCTGGAGGCCTTCGGGCAACCCTTGCACAGCTTCCCCGCCATCACCGCCAGCGTCTGTAACCTGAACCCCAGCAGCCGGGGCAGCGTGAGCTTGCGCAGCGCAGATTTTCGGGATGCACCTTGTATTGCGCCCGACTACCTGAGCACCGACGAAGACCGCCGTGTGGCCGCTGACTCCCTGCGGGTGACCCGCCGCATCGCGGCCCAACCGGCCATGGCCCGCTACCAACCCGAAGAATTCAAACCCGGCGTGCAGTACGAAACCGACGAACAGCTGGCGCGCCTGGCCGGGGACATTGGCACCACCATTTTTCACCCGGTGGGCACGGCTCAAATGGGCAAGGCATCCAACCCGCTGGCCGTGGTGGACAGCCATTTACGGGTCCACGGCATCCAGGGCCTGCGCGTGGTGGATGCCAGCGTCATGCCCAGCATCGTCAGTGGCAACACCAACAGCCCTACGCTGATGATTGCCGAGAAGGCCGCGCGCTGGATCATTGCAGGAGTCTGAGGCCGGTTTGCATGGGAGCTAGCGAACGCATGCGCTTCGACTGGATCGCTGACAAGCGTGGTTTTGCGCCGTACCGGAAGATGCTAGGCTGAGTGGGTAAGTCTGCTTGCATACCGGTGGGCGTTCGGCTTGCCGGATTCTCTCAAATGGATAGCTGGTTACGCAGTTAGATACTGCGCTGGCGGGCCGTTTGGCTTGAAATTTTGGGTGGTGTGGGTGCTGCCAGTATTTCCGGCTCACGGCTGGCGTTGTTTGAGCCGCAGGCGAGTTGAGCCAGACCCCGCCCACAGCGCGCACCGCAGGTTCCCGCAGCGCCAGCGCAGGACGCAGACAGCGGGGGTGGCCTTTCTTTTGGTGACGCCGCGACGACCACGCAAAAAACAAGTTACTGCGGCGCCGGGCGCACATCCCGGTCAGCGGTGACTGTGGCACCCACCGCTGCGCACGCCACTACACATCTCCGTCAAAAATATCTAAGAGAAAGTGGCTCCAGTGCAGACTCCACCTGCGCAAGCAGCTACGGAAAGTAGAGCATTCCATACCGTTACCCGCTGAAGAATAGTTGCAGGCTCCAGAAAAATAACAAGGTTTCGCCGGGCTATAGTGGCCCACTGTTCGAATGCGGGGTTTGTCGGAATTTTTATACCTGTGTATTGAATCAGGTACCTCGCTGGAAAACCAGTCTAGAAGCCACTTTCAGGAGATATCGATGCCCAATGTATACGGCAGCGCCTTTTTTATCCGGCAGGTTTTGCGGTCTACATTACGTTAGTTCTCAATAAAGAAAGCCTCATATGAAGTCTAGTGAATTTTTCACAATCCATGATCTCATCGCGAGT
>NZ_JBDTEM010000166.1:0-3987 GCF_039922535.1 Rhodoferax sp.
ATTTCCAGCTTGTAGGCCGCCGCGTAGCGTTGCAGGAAGAAGGCTTCGGGCTTGTCGGCGCGGATACCGTTGGCATCCCACTGCACCACTTCGGTGGGGGTGTGGTTGCCGCATTGCAGCAGACCGGTGGAGCCCAGCACTTCAAAGCGCTGGTCGTAGCCATAGGCGGCGCGGCGGCTGGTGTTGATCTGGCACAGACGGCCCTTGCGGGTGCGGATGGTCACGGCGGTGCTGTCCATGTCGCCGGTGGCGGCGATGGCCGGATCGGTGAGCACCGAGCCGGTGGCGCTGAGCCAGGCGGCTTCGTCGCCGTCGGCGCACAAGATCCAGCGGAATACGTCCAGGTCGTGGATCAGCATGTCGCGGAAGATGCCGCCAGAGGCCTTGATGTAGTCCACCGGGGGTGCGCCCGGGTCGCGGCTGGTGATGACCAGCATTTCGGCATTGCCGATCTCACCGGCGGCCAGGCGGCGGCTGGCATCGTTGAAGGTGGGGTCGAAACGGCGCTGGAAGCCGATCATGCAGGCCACACCGGCGGCCTTGACGGCATCTGCACAGGCTTGGGCGCGCGGCACCGACAGATCGACGGGCTTTTCGCAAAATATGTGCTTGCCGGCCGCCGCCGCGCGGGTGATCAGGTCGCTGTGGGTGGCGGTGGACGAGCAGATGGCCACGGCATCAATGCTCTTGTCGGCCAGCACGGCTTCGATGGTGGACACCTGGGCACCGAGTTGCTGCGCCAGATCGGCAGCAGCAACGGGCATGGGATCGCACACGGCTTGCAGATGCACACCGGGCAGCGCAGCGATATTGGAGGCATGGATGCGGCCAATGCGACCGGCACCAAAAACAGCAACGTTTTTCATAAATAGTCCAGATAAAAGAGCGACAAATCGCCAAGATAACCCGCAAACCGGGTCACGACAGGCGGCACTATACGGGGACTTTTCACCTCAATAAATACTTTTCTAAAATATTTATAAATAGAATTATATTTCAATAAAAATCATGAAAAATGACCAAAAATGGTCAAAAAAAGAGATGCCAAGTTAGCGTAATTTCTCTAGAGTGGCGGCTTGTTTACCGGCCCTAACCCACTCCTACTGAGACATTTCCATGCCCATGCCCACGACCATTCCTTTCTCAATCAACCGCATTAGCGCACCACGGATCCCCTTCGCCGCCTTTACCGCAATGGCCAAGCGTCTGGGCGTAGCTGCCATCGAAATCCGCAATGACTTACCCGACGCAGAAATGGTCAACGGCGCCAAAGCCGGCGACATCGGTGCTGCCGCAGCATCCCAGGGCCTGACCATCCGCTCCATCAACGCGCTGCAACGCTTTGAGCAGTTCGATGCCCAGCGCCAGCAAGAAGCCCAGGACATGATTTCCTACGCCGTAGCCTGCGATGCCGAAGCCCTGGTGCTATGCCCCACCAATGACTTGCGCGACAAGCGCAGCGCCGACCAGCGCCACCGGGACTTAGTGCACGCGCTAACCAAGCTCAAGCCACTGCTGGAAAAAGCCAAGCTGGTCGGCCTGGTCGAACCTCTGGGTTTTGAGGAATGTGCGGTACGCCGCAAGTCGCAGGCCGTGCGTGCCATCGATGAAATCGGCGGCGGCGGCACCTTCAAACTGGTACACGACACCTTCCACCACCACCTGGCGGGCGAAGGCCTGTTCTTCCCCGAGCACACAGGCCTGGTGCACATCTCGGGCGTAGAAGACACCGCCCTCAGCCCCGCCCAGATGCGCGACAGCCACCGCGTGCTGGTCGGTCAGGCCGACCGTCTGGGCAATGCCACCCAGCTCGGCACCTTGCTGGATGCGGGCTACACAGGCTTTGTGTCGTTCGAGCCCTTTGCCGAAGAAATCGCCGCTGCCACCGACATTGAGCAGCAACTGGCCTCCAGCATGGCCTACCTGACCCTGGCCGTGGCAGCAGCGCGCGAAAAAAGCGCCCAGCCCGCCTGATCTACAGTGCGGGCATGTCCGATATGCCCGCACCCCGCAAAAAATCCAGCGCCCGCTTCATCGACATTGCGGTGCTGGCCCAGGTCAGCCCGGCCACCGTCAACCGGGTGCTGAACGACCGGGGCAGTGTCTCCACCACCACGCGCGAAAAGGTCATACGGGCAGCACAGCAACTCGCCGTGCCGCGCCTGATGCCCGAGGTTCACCGCGGGCTAACCCGGTTGGATGTGGTGTTCGCACGCAGCCAGACCCCGTTTTTCCAGCGCATGGAGTTGGCCTTGCAGCGACTCATGCAGCTGCTGGACCGGCGCATCGTGGTGCACCGCCACAGCTTTGCACCCAGTGAGGACGACAGCACCGCACAGTTCATCCGCCAGCCCCCACACCCCCGCCACGGCCTGCTGCTGGCCGTGCACGACACCCCGGTGCTGCGCGCTGCCGTGCAACAGGTCAGCCAGCAAGGTGTGCCGGTGGTCACCCTGATGAGCGACATCAGCGATGTCACCAGACTGCACTACGCGGGCATCGACAACCTGCACGCAGGCCGCACCGCTGGGCACTTTATGGGGCGACTGGCCACCCAAGGAAAAAGCGTCGGCGGGCGGCTGCTGGTGCTGACCAACGACCTGCACTTCCGCGCCCACCGCGACCGCACTGCCGGGTTCTTGGACGTAGTGCAAGAAAAATTTGCCCAGTTCCAGTGCGCCCCCGCCATTCCTTGTTTTGACGACCCCGACCAGATTTTCCAAGCCGTGGATAGCGCATGCCAGCAAGGCCCAGTGGCTGGTATTTACCACACCGGTGCCGGTTCAGCCGGTATCCACCAGGCCCTACAGCGCCATGGCTGTGCGGACAAAGTGGTGTGGATCGGACACGAACTGTCTGACGAGCACCGCCGCTGGCTCAAGCAAGGTGCGATGGACTTGGTGATCGACCAGGACCCGGACGGCCAGGTCCTGTCGGGCATGCAGCACCTGCTGTTCCAGACCAAATGGCTGGCGCAAAAACCCCTGGCCGGGCCTAACGAGTTCCGCTTGTTCTGCACCGAAAACCTGCCCAGCCAGCCGTATTTGCCAGCGGGTGAGTTGCTACACAATAAATAGCTACCTGCGCAGGTGGAACCTGCGCCAGAGGCCTTTTTTCCTTATGAAACCGTACCCTGCGGCGTGGTCGTCTGGTAGGGCAACTCCAGCATGTAGGCCAGCGCGATGAACAGGCTTTGCGCCAGGCCCATGGTGCTGTTGAGCGAACGAAAACCGAAGGTGGAGTTGTCTTGCACCACCAGCGCCACCTGGGCCAGCTTGGCCAGCGGGCTCATGCGGCTGTCGGTGATGGCGATCAGGCGGGCACCGCGCTCCACGGCCATTTTGGCCACGGCGATGGTTTCATCCGCATAGGGCAGGAACGAGATGGCCAGCATCACGTCGCCCTTGCGCACCGAGCGCATTTGCCCCAGGTGCATGCTGCCCATGGCCGACACCAGGCCGACGCGCTTGTCGGTGTGTTGCAAGGCGTAGTCCAGGTACACAGCGATGGGAAACGAGCGGCGCGAGGCGGCGATCCAGATGCAATCGCTCTCGGCCAGCAGGTCCACGGCTTTTTTGAAGGTGGGGCCGTGCAGGTTGTTTTGCAGCTCTTGCATGCCGGCGATGCTGCCCGACAAAAATTCGTTGGCAATCTCTATGCTGGACAAGCTGCCCGCGCCGGATTCGATCACGTCGCGGATGCGGGTTTTGTAGTTGCGGGCCGGAGCCAACTGGCGCGACAGGCCTTCGCGAAAGATGGCCTGCATTTCTGAAAACCCCGAAAACCCAAAGTGCTTGGCAAAGCGCACCACTGCCGAGGGCTGCACGCTGCACTGCGAGGCCACCTGCTGGATGCCGTCCAGCCCGATGTGGTGGCGGTTGAGTTCTACGTGGCGGGCTATCACCTTGAGCTGCTTGCTCAGGGCATCGTACTCACCGGTGATGCGCTTGATGAGCTGGTCCACGCTGGGGGCGTTGGGGACCTTGG
>NZ_JBDTEM010000167.1:0-2236 GCF_039922535.1 Rhodoferax sp.
ACACGGCCACCACCACTAATTTCGCGTCCTCTTTAACGCCTCTTAGGAACCCTATGACCACCCCTTCAGTTGCTATAGCCCCCCGCGACAAGGCCGACATCCTGGCCCAGGCCCTGCCCTACATACGCCAGTACCACGGCAAAACCATGGTCATCAAGTACGGCGGCAACGCCATGACCGACCCGGCGCTGCAACAGGCCTTTGCCGAAGACGTGGTGCTGCTCAAGCTGGTCGGCATCAACCCGGTGGTGGTGCACGGCGGCGGCCCGCAGATCGAGGCGGCGCTGGGGCGGCTGGGCAAAAAGGGCCAGTTCATCCAGGGCATGCGCGTTACCGATGCCGAGACCATGGAAGTGGTCGAATGGGTGCTGGCCGGCCAGGTGCAGCAAGACATCGTGGGCCTGATCAACCAGGCCGGTGGCAAGGCGGTGGGCCTGACCGGACGCGACGGCGGCATGATCCGCGCCAAGCAGCTGCGCATGGCCGACCACACTGACCCCAGCGTGCTGCACGACATCGGCCAGGTGGGCGACATCGAGAGCATCGACCCCAGCGTGGTCAAGGCGCTACAAGACGACGCCTTCATCCCGGTGGTCAGCCCCATCGGCTTTGGCGCCGACAACACCAGCTACAACATCAACGCCGACGTGGTGGCGGGCCGCCTGGCCATCGAGCTGCAGGCCGAAAAGCTGCTGATGCTGAGCAACATCCCCGGCGTGCTGAACAAGGCCGGCGAACTACTGCCCGACCTGACGGCCAAGGACATCGACGGCCTGTTTGCCGACGGCACCCTGTCCGGCGGCATGCTGCCCAAGATTGCCGGGGCGCTGGACGCCGCCAAGAGCGGTGTCAAGGCGGTGCACATCATCGACGGCCGGGTGCCGCATGCCCTGCTGCTGGAGATCCTGACCGAGCAGGCTTTCGGCACCATGATCCGGTCGAACTAGATGGCCCTAGAGTCGCCCGAAGAGTTATCCGCAGAAGCGCCGCGCAAACGCCCCAAGCCGGGCGAGCGCCGGGTGCAGATTCTGCAGGCCCTGGCCACCATGCTGGAGCAGCCGGGGTCCGAGCGCATCACCACCGCGTCTTTGGCCGCCCGGCTGGACGTGAGCGAAGCCGCGCTGTACCGCCACTTTGCCAGCAAGGCGCAGATGTTCGAAGGGCTGATCGAGTTCATCGAGCAGTCGGTGTTCTCGCTGGTGAACCAGATCGTGGCCACCGCGGGCGACGCACCGGGCCCGCTGCAGGCCCGCCGCATCGTCTCGGTGCTGCTGCAATTTGGCGAGAAAAACCCCGGTATGGCCCGGGTGATGGTGGGCGACGCGCTGGTGTTTGAAAACGACCGCCTGCAGCAGCGCATGAACCTGTTTTTCGACAAGATCGAGGCCACGCTGCGCCAGTGCCTGCGCACGGACAATCCAGCCAGCAGCACTCCCACGGTGGATGCACAGGTGCAGGCTTCGGTGATGACGGCGTTTGTGGCGGGGAGCCTGCAGCGCTTTGCCCGATCGGGTTTCAGGCGGCTGCCCACCGAGCACCTGGAAGCGAGTTTGCGCGGCTTGCTATTGAATAAGTAGCTGCCTGCGCAGGCGTTACTTGCACCAGAGGCCGATTTGACCTCTAAAAATCAAACTAAACCGCCGCCGTCGCCTTGAACGGTTGGGGTTTGCTGAACGGGCTGGTGTAGGGCTTGGTGTTGAACTTGCCGTGCGGCAGGCTGGCCAGGCGGGCCAACAGGCGGGAGCAGTAGCCGTCAATGCCTAAGCATTTGTTCAGCTCGTCCACCGGCAGCGGGCCGGACACCACCACGATGTCATTGGCGTAGTCTTGCGCCCCGGCGGCCCGCAGCTTGCGCCGTGCGCCCATGGCCCAGGACTGGATGCGGGTGGGGTTGCCGTGCTGGTGCAGCTCGCCGGTGCTGACATCGAACGCAATCGCCACCGTGTCGGTTTTCAAACGAAAGCGACGCTCCCCCGTGACCGCGCTCGGAGGCGTGTCCATGTCGTACAGGTAGTAGCTGCCGCCTTTGAGTTGGTATTGCAATTCCATAGCGATTACGGGAGGTAAGCTGCATTGTGGATGATATTTTTCACACCCAATGCATAAATTAGCGGCCAAACGCGGGTTAACTCGCTGCCCATCCCGGCTTTTACCGGCAGTTACATACAAGGCTCACCGGGCTCACACAAGGGCGGCAATGCCCTGCCACCGATAATCGGGGCATGACTACACCGAA
>NZ_JBDTEM010000168.1:0-2035 GCF_039922535.1 Rhodoferax sp.
GGCAGGGGCAGCAGCAACGTCTTCCACGCCTTCTACGTGGCCGTGGTCATGGTGCGGCAGGTCTTCGCCGTGGGCGAAATTCCAGGCTACCTGCAGGAAGCGGTAGCACATCAGCGACGAGCCCAGAGGCACGCACAGGTACACCCACCACATCGGGATTTCCATGTCTACCGAGGTCTGGTCCGTCTGGGCAATGTGGTACACAAAGTTAGCCCCCAGGGAAGCCACCGTGCCGGTAAACAAAGCCCCCGCCAACAGTCCAAACAAAATCAACATGCGCTGGGGCTTGCCGGTAAGTTTGCGGATGATGACGTCCACCCCCACGTGGATGCCGGTGCGCACGCCATAAGCGGCACCAAACTTGGCCATCCACACGAACATGAAAATGCACAGCTCTTGTGCCCAGCTCACGTTCATGCGCACGGTGTAGTCCTGGATGTAGGGCACGCCCGACAGGAAGCGGTGCACCACCGAGAAAAAGATCACCAAAGTGGCAGCACCGATGAGGAAGGCGATGAGCCATTCCTCCAGGTGGTTCAAAAAGCGGTTGATCACAATCGTCTCTCAATGTCGAGGGGCTTACTTGGGCGCGACAAAACCAGCAGCCTTGTACGCGGCGTCAATGGTGGCCTTGCCGACGCGTGACTCCATCTCTTTGTGCACCGGCATCAGCGCCTTTTTCCACTCGTTCAGCTCGGCTGCGGTGGGCGTGTAGATGGTGGTCTTGCCGCTGGCCTTGATCTTCTCCATGGCCTGCACGTTTTCGGTGGCGGCAATGGCATTGGCGTAGGTAGTGGCATCCTTCATGGCGCCCTGCAGCGTAGTGCGAATGTCCGCAGGCAGGCCGTCCCAGAACTTCTTGTTCACGATGACCGCGTACGCCAGGTGGCCGTGGTTGGAAATCGTCATGTGCTTTTGCACTTCAAAAATCTTCTGGGTGTAGAAGTTGGAAGGCACGCCCTCGGTGCCGTCCACCACGCCAGATTGCAAGGCCTGGTAAAGCTCGCTGAAAGCCATCACCTGGGGAATCGCACCCAGGGCACGCATCTGCGCGTCCAGCACCTTGGAGCTTTGGATACGCATCTTCAAACCCTTGAAATCGGCCACGGTGTGCAGTGGCTTGTTGGCGCTCATGATGTGGAAACCGTTGTCCCAATAAGCCAGGCCCTGGATGCCCTTGGACTCCAGCTTTTTGAACAGCTCTGCGCCCAACGGGCCTTCGGTAATGCCACGGAAGGCGGCTTCGTCCTTGAACAGGAATGGCAGGTCAAACACCTCGAATTCCTTGGCACCCAAGGGGCCAAACTTGGCCAGCGACGGGGCCAGCATCTGCACCGAACCCAGTTGCAGGGCTTCGAGCTCTTCCTTGTCCTTGTACAGCTGGCTGTTGGGGTACAGCTCGACTTTCACCTTGCCTTTGGTGCGCTCTTCGGCCAGCTCTTTGAAGCGCTGTGCACCCTTGCCCTTGGGGGTATCGGGAGCCACGACGTGGCTGAACTTGATGACGATCGGGGCCTGCGCAAAAGCAGCAGGCGCGGCGCACAGGGCGGCGGCGATGGCAACGGTGGCGGCAGCGGCTTGGACCAGGGAACGGCGGGCGATTTTATGCATGGCGGTGTCTCCAGATGGAAATGTAGTGAGGGCCGGAGTGTGTTCTGCAGGCCGCCGGGCGGGTAGTGTGGACTTCCACATTTATCGCCTTACAGGGGGTTGAATTACGGGTTTTCCCTCGGTTTCTAAGCCTTAAAAAAGCATCCAACCGCTAGACTGCGACCATGCCTGTCCACCCCGCCCCCCACACCGCGCCGCGCCGCAAGGCGCGCAGCACACTGTGGGCCCTGCCGTTGCTGGCCTCGGTGCTGTTGGTGGCGGGTGTGATCGTGTGGGCCTGGCGCTCCGATCTGGACGAAGAGGCCGACCGCCGCGCCACCATGATTGCCGACGCGCTCAGCACCGAAGCCCAGTTGCGCGGCCGCGTGGATGTGGAAATGGTCCACCTGCAAGACCTGGCCAAGCAAATCCCCAAGCTGCCGCG
>NZ_JBDTEM010000169.1:0-9608 GCF_039922535.1 Rhodoferax sp.
AAGAGCGGGAGATCGCCGACCTGCCTGCGGCAAAGCCCATTTTGTTGCATGAAAACCAGGTCGATGTGCGCTTTGACCACGTGTTTTTTGCCTACGACCCGGCGCGGCCTATTCTGCAAGACATCAGCCTGCACATCCCCGCGGGCAAAACCGTGGCCGTGGTCGGGCCGTCGGGCTCGGGCAAGTCTACGCTGGCGCGCCTGCTATTCCGCTTTTACGACGTGCAGCAGGGTGAGATTCTGATTGCCGGGCAAAACATCCAGACCGTCACCCAGGCCAGCGTGCGCCAGGCCATCGGCATCGTGCCGCAAGACACCGTCCTGTTCAACGACACGGTGGAATACAACATTGCCTACGGCCAGCCCGGTGCCAGCCGCGCCCAGGTGGAGGAAGCCGCCCGTGCGGCGCGCATCCACGGCTTCATCAGCGCCACGCCGCTGGGCTACGGCACCATGGTGGGCGAGCGCGGGCTGAAGCTGTCGGGCGGCGAGAAGCAGCGCGTGGCGATTGCCCGCACCCTGCTGAAGAACCCGCCGATCCTGATCTTCGACGAAGCCACCTCGGCGCTGGACTCGGCCAACGAGCGGGCCATCCAGACCGAGCTGCAAACCGCTGCCCGCAACAAGACCACGCTGGTCATCGCCCACCGTTTGTCCACCGTGGTGGATGCGCACGAGATTCTGGTGATGGACGCGGGCCGCATCCTGGAGCGCGGCACGCACGCCGAGTTGCTGGTGGCCAACGGGCGCTACGCCGCAATGTGGGCGCTGCAGCAAAGCGCCGAATAGTTTTTTGGTAAAAATAGGCCTCTAGCGCAGATTGCACCTGCGCTGGCAGCTATTTATTTGATAGTAAAGCACTTTATGGCAACTTCCCGTCCTTGCGTCCTGGTTTTGAACTTCATGGCCGAGCTGCACCAGGCCATGCTGGCACCATATTTTGAGGTGGTCTACGCGCCCACCGCTGCGCTGCGGGCCGCCCATATCGCCGCCGATGCAGCCAGCATCCGTGCGGTGCTGATCATCGGCAGTGTGGGCCTGACCGCCGCCGAGATGGATGCCTTGCCCGCCCTGGAAATCGTCTGCGCACTCGGCGTGGGTTTCGAGAATATCGACGTGGCCCACGCCCGGGCACGCGGGCTGGTGCTGGCCAACGGCGCGGGCACCAACGACGACTGCGTGGCCGACCACGCCCTGGCCCTGCTGCTGGCCGTGGTGCGCAATGTGCCGCAGATGGACCGGCAGTGCCGCCAGGGCGTGTGGCGCGATGCCTTGCCTTTGTCCGGCAGCGTGTCGCACCGCCGCATGGGCATCGTCGGTCTGGGCGGCATTGGCCACAAGGTGGCGCAACGGGCGCTGGGTTTTGGCATGCAGATCGGCTACCACGGGCGCAAGCCGCAGCCCGAGGTGGCGCATACCTACTTTGCCGACCTGGTGGCGTTGGCAACCTGGGCCGACTTTTTGGTGGTGGCCACGCCGGGCGGTCCGGCCACCCGCCATCTGGTGGGGGCCGAGGTGCTGGCGGCGCTGGGCGCGGGCGGCTATCTGGTCAATGTGTCGCGCGGCAGCGTGGTGGATACCGTAGCGCTGGCCGATGCCCTGCGTGGCGGCCGCTTGGCGGGTGCAGGTCTGGATGTGTACGAGAGCGAACCCCAACCGCCTGCCGAACTGCTGGATTTGGACGGGGTTGTGCTCACGCCGCACGTGGGTGGCTGGTCGCCCCAGGCCATTGAAGCGTCGGTGCAGCGGTTTATCGACAACGCGACGCGGCACTTTGCGGGCCAATCCGTGGTGTCACCCATCTAACTTGAAACAACTTTCATGGCTCGGGGTGCTCTGCACCCCGAGCCATGAAAGTTAGGTTGGCCGCGTCCATAATCCAGCCATGGAAACCAAATGGCTTGAAGATTTTGTCAGCTTGGCTGAAACCCGCAGCTTCAGCCGGTCGGCCCAGTTGCGGCACGTGACCCAACCCGCATTCTCGCGGCGCATCCAGGCGCTGGAGGGATGGGCGGGCACCGATCTGGTGGACCGCAGCTCCTACCCCACGCGCCTGACCCCGGCGGGCGAAACGCTCTACGCCCAGTCGCTGGAGGTGTTGCAAGCGTTGCAAAGCACCCGCGCCATGCTGCGCGGCCACCATTCGGCCGGGCAGGATGTGATCGAATTTGCCGTGCCGCACACCTTGGCGTTTACCTTTTTCCCGGCCTGGGTGTCGCTGCTGCGGGAAAAGTTTGGCCCCATCAAAAGCCGCCTGATCGCCCTGAACGTGCACGACGCGGTGATGCGCCTGGTCGAGGGTAGCTGCGATCTGCTGATTGCCTACCACCACAGTTCGCAGCCCTTTCAGTTGGCCGCTGACCGCTACGAGATGGTCAGCCTGGGGCAGGAGGTGATTGCGCCCTACGTCAAGGCTGATGCCGATGGCGCGCCGCTGTTTCAGTTGCCTGGCCGCCCTGGCCAGTTGCTGCCCTACCTGGGCTACGCACCGGGTGCCTACCTGGGCCAGACGGTGGACATGATCCTGAAGCAGTCGGCCACGCCCATCCATCTGGACCGGGTCTACGAGACCGACATGGCCGAAGGACTGAAAGCCATGGCGCTGGAAGGCCACGGCATCGCCTTCCTGCCCTACAGCGCGGTCAAGAAAGAGCTGCGCGCCCGCAAGTTGGTCAGCGCCGCCCCGCCGGGCCTGACCGGGCTGGAGATGACTATGGACGTGCGCGCCTACCGCGAAAAGCCCAGCGGCCCGGCCGCCGCCAAGGGCACGGCGCAGGCTTTGTGGACCTACCTAGCCTCGCAAAAGCCTGCGAAGTAGCCCGCCGCAGTCATGCGATTGCGGCATGGCGGCTATGACAGATCTATGACAGCAATGCATAAGCCTGCCTGCAAACGGCATTGGTGTTTGGATAGGCGCGCCCTTACAGTTCGCCACCTCCACAACTGCCCTGGATTTGTATGTCTACCAACTTTCGCATCGAACATGATTTTTTGGGTGAAAAGAAGATTCCGGCAGCCGCCTACTGGGGCGTGCATACCGCCCGCGCGGTAGACAACTTTCACATTTCGGGAACCCGCATTTCGGCCATGCCGGACCTGATTCGCGCGCTGGCCTTCGTCAAGACCGCCGCCGCCCGCACCAATGTGGAGTTGGGCGTGCTGGATGCCAAACTGGCCGACGCCATCGTGCTGGCCTGCAACGATCTGGTGGAGGGCAAGCTGCACACCGAGTTTGTGGTGGACGTGATCCAGGGCGGCGCGGGCACCTCGACCAACATGAATGCCAACGAGGTCATCGCCAATCTGGCCCTGGAAAAAATGGGCCTGGACAAAGGCCGTTACGACGTGCTGCACCCGAACGACCATGTGAATGCCTCGCAAAGCACCAACGACGTCTACCCCACGGCGGTGCGTATCGCGCTGTGGCTGGGCATTGAGCGGCTGTTGGCGTCCATGGCGTTTCTGCGCGAAGGCTTCGAGGCCAAGGCGGAGGAGTTCAAAGACATCCTCAAAATCGGCCGTACCCAGTTGCAGGATGCCGTGCCCATGACCCTGGGCCAAGAATTTTTGACCTACGCCATCATGATCGGCGAAGACGAGGCCCGCATGCGCGAAGCCCGCGCGCTGATCCAGGAAATCAATCTGGGTGCCACCGCCATCGGCACTGGCATCAATGCCCCAGGTGGCTATTCAGACCGGGCCTGCCAGCTGCTGGCAGAAATCAGCGGTGTGCCGGTGGAAAAAGCCAGCAATCTGATTGAAGCCACGCAGGATACCGGCGCATTTGTGCAGTTGTCTGGCGTGCTCAAGCGTGTGGCTTGCAAGCTCAGCAAAATCTGCAATGACTTGCGCCTTTTGTCCAGCGGCCCACAGGCCGGGTTTGGCGACATCCGCCTGCCCGCCCGCCAAGCGGGCTCCAGCATCATGCCGGGCAAGGTGAATCCGGTGATCCCCGAGGTGATGAACCAGGTGGCGTTCGAGGTCATCGGCAACGACATGACCGTGACCATGGCTTCCGAAGCCGGTCAATTGCAGCTCAACGCGTTCGAACCCATCATGGGATGGAGCCTGTTCAAAAGCATCGAACACCTGGGCCAGGCCTGCCGCACCTTACAGACCAACTGCGTGGCCGGTATCGAGCCGAACCGCGAATTGCTGGCCAAGCGTGTGCGCGAATCGGTGACGCTGGTCACCGCTTTGAACCCGCTCATCGGCTACGAAAAGTCAGCTCTGATCGCTAAAACGGCGATGAAAACCGGCGCCCCCATCGGCGAAGTGGCCGAGTCGCTGGGCATCATGACCCGCGCCGAGCTGGAAGCACTGCTGGTACCCGAAAAGCTGACGCAGCCCATGGCTCTGGTACGCGGTAACCGTTAGATGGCATACAAAATGCTTGCCATTTTCTTGCGCAATATGGAGCATTCACTAGCCCATTGCTACGGGCTTTGTATATAGTTTTGGCGGTTGCCCATCGTGGGTATCAACACATCGAGAGGAAGAGACATGAAGAAGAAAATGCCAGCCGCATTCACCATCCTCATAGCCATGGTGATGGGGATCCTCCTGGGTTACATGGTGTTCACCAGTTTCCCCGACAAAAAAGCAGCCAGTGAAATTGCGGGCTACATCTCCATCATGTCGGACGTGTTTTTGCGCCTGATCAAAATGCTGATTGCGCCGCTGGTGTTCTCGACCCTGGTGGTGGGCATTGCACACATGGGTGATGCCGCATCGGTAGGGCGCGTGTTTGGAAAGGCTTTGGGCTGGTTTGTGACGGCTTCGCTGATCTCACTGGTGTTGGGTCTGATCATGGCCAACCTCTTGAAGCCTGGTGAGAATTTGGGTCTGCCGCTGCCAGATATTGGTGCCTCGGCCGGTTTGGCCACGTCCAAGTTCACGCTGAAAGACTTTGTGAGCCATCTGGTGCCCAAGTCGTTCGCCGAAGCCATGGCCAACAATGAAATTTTGCAGATCGTGGTGTTCTCGATGTTCTTTGGCGTGGCCATGGCATCGCTGGGGGATAAAGCCAAGGTGCTGGTCAGCGCCATCGACGAGTTGTCGCACGTGATGCTGAAGATTACCGGCTATGTCATGAAGCTGGCCCCTTTGGCAGTGCTGGCCGCCATGGCCGCCACCGTCGCGGTCAACGGACTGGGCATCTTGTTGAAGTTTGCCGTCTTCATGGGCGACTTCTATCTGGGTCTGTTTTTGTTGTGGGGCGTGCTGGTTTTTGCGGGCTACGTGTTCCTGGGGCCACGGGTCTTCAAGTTGCTGGTGCTGATCAAGGAGGCCTTCCTGCTGTCTTTCGCCACCGCCAGTTCTGAAGCCGCATACCCCAAGATTCTGGATGCGCTGGACCGTTTTGGTGTCAAGCGCAAGATCTCCAGCTTTGTAATGCCCATGGGTTACTCGTTCAATCTGGACGGCTCCATGATGTATTGCACTTTCGCCACGCTCTTCATTGCCCAGGCGTACGGCATCCATTTGCCCCTTTCTACCCAGATCACCATGTTGCTGATTCTGATGATGACCTCCAAGGGTATGGCGGGTGTGCCCCGTGCTTCGCTGGTGGTGATTGCCGCCACGCTGAACCAGTTCAACATTCCCGAAGCTGGTTTGCTCCTGATTCTGGGTGTGGATACCTTCCTGGATATGGGCCGCTCTGCCACCAACGCCGTGGGCAACTCCATTGCCGCCGCCGTGGTCGCCAAATGGGAAGGGGAACTGGTTCCGGAAGCCGCCGCCGAAGTCAATGCCCGCGCCATGGATGCGGCCTTGGTCGGTAGCCCGGCGCACGCTTGATGCCCAACACCATGCGAACCCCATGGATCAAACCGTTGGCAGTTGGGCTGCTGTCTTTTCTGCTGGCCTGCACGGCGAATGCCCAGGCATTAACTGGTGTTCTGAAAAAAGCCCATGAAACCGGGGGGGTGACCATTGGTTACCGCGACGCATCCATTCCTTTTTCGTACCTGTCGGCACGCGGTGAGCCTATTGGCTATGCGATTGACATCTGTCGCGCGCTGGTGGATGCCATTGGCGAAGAAATCGGCCGCGAGCTGTTGATCAAATGGCAGCCTGTCACGCCCGAGACACGCTTTAATGCGGTGACTTCGGGCCAGGTAAACCTGGAATGCGGCTCGACCACCAGCAACCTGGAGCGGCAAAAAATAGTGGGATTTTCACCCACCACTTTTATTTCGGGTATCAAGTTGATGGTCAAAAATGGCTCGCCGGTCAAGTCGTTCCGCGACCTGGTGGGTAAGCGTGTAGGAGTGACGGCCGGCACCACCAGTGAGAAAACCTTGCGCGAACTATCCGATAAATTCAAGCTCAATCTGCAACTGGTGGTGTCGCCCGGCTATGCTGAATCTTTTGCCCAATTGACCGCGGACAAAATGGATGCGTTCGCCGCCGATGACATACTGCTCTATGGGCTGCTGGCGCAGAACAAAGCGCAGGCAGACTATGGTGTGGTGGGTGAGTTTTTGTCGTACGAACCTTACGGCATCATGTACCGCAAAGGCGACGGGCCATTGGCCGAAGTAGTGAACAAAACCTTTGCGACACTGGCCGATGAAGGGGACCTCAACCGCTTCTATACCCGCTGGTTTTTGCGCCGCCTGCCCTCGGGTGTGAGCATCAACTTGCCCATGAGCCCGCAGTTGGTCACCATCATCCAGGCGATGGCGGTGAAGCCTGAGTAAGCCGTTTTTCGTGCAGGCACAAAGTCTGCATAGTGTGTAGGAATCGATTATTTTCGATCCCTGTGCATGCACCAAGAATGGGCGCAAGGGTTATCCCTTGCGCCCGGTTCTTTAAAATTTGCGTTGTGTAGTTCTTATCTTTTACCTTGGAGTTTTCATGAAGAAACATTTACTCGCCTTTGCCGTGGCTGCTTTAGCTGCTGGTGGTGCGTTTGCGCAAGCCACCGACACCATTGCCAAGGTCAAGGCTTCCGGCACCATCACCATGGGTGTACGGGATTCTTCAGGTGCACTGGCCTTCACACTGGGCGACGGTAAATACACCGGTTTCCATTACGAAGTGTGCCAGCACATCATTGCCAATCTGGAAAAAACGGTTGGTAAAAAGCTGGACATCAAATACCAGTTGGTGACATCGCAAAACCGGATTCCGCTGGTGCAAAACGGCACCGTAGACATCGAGTGCGGTTCTACCACCAACAACGCGACCCGCCAAAAAGACGTGGCTTTCGCCTACACCGTCTACGTGGAAGAAGTGCGCATCGCGGTCAAGGCCAGCTCGGGCATCACCACCATTGCCCAACTGAATGGCAAAAATGTGGCCACCACCACGGGAACGACGTCCGTGCAATTGCTGCGCAAGAATGAACGTGCAACCGGTATCGACTTCAAAGAAGTGTTTGGCAAAGACCACGCTGACAGCTTCTTGTTGTTGGAATCGGGCCGCGCCGATGCATTCGTGATGGACGGTCAAATTTTGGCCGGCAATATTTCGACTGCCAAGAACCCCGCCGAGTACAAAATCGTGGGCGAGCCTCTGAGCGTCGAGCCGATTGCCATCATGCTGCGCAAAGATGACCCGGCCTTCAAGAAGTTGGCCGACGACACCATTGCCGGTATGGTCAAAACGGGCGAAATGGCCAAGCTGTATGACAAGTGGTTCATGCAGCCCATTCCACCCAAGAACGTGAAGGTCGGCCTGCCCGCCAGCGAAGCCACCAAAGCCGCCTGGGCGAACCTGAACGACAAGCCTGCAGAAGACTACGCTAAAAAGTAAACGCTGTTACTAGGCGGTACACCACCCTGCCCGCAAAGTTTGGGGGCAGGGTTTTTGCTTTAAGGTAGACGCATTTGCTTACATGGTTGCTGCACCGCAGTCTGCGGTAGGCACCCACATCTGGATGGAGAGTGTTATGGATTGGCAGGTATTTCTCAACGATGACGGCAGTGGGCGCACCTATCTGCAATGGCTGATGGAGGCGTGGCGCTGGACACTCGCGGTGGCTGGCAGTTCATGGCTGGTCGCTATTGTGGTGGGGGGCTTCATGGGCACCTTGCGCACATTGCCCAATAGTCCTTGGCTGGTGCGCATTGCCAATGTCTGGGTGGAATTGTTCCGCAATGTGCCATTGCTGGTGCAGATCTTCATCTGGTACTTTGTGCTGCCCAAAATATTTCCGCCGATGCAGCAGATTCCAGGCTTCGCGCTGGTAGTGATGGCCCTGGGCTTCTTCACCTCTTCGCGGATTGCCGAGCAGGTGCGAGCCGGTATCCAGGCCCTGCCCAAAGGCCAGCGGTATGCTGGGATGGCCGTGGGTTTCACCACTGCACAGACCTACCGCTATGTGATCTTGCCGATGGCCGTACGTATCATTTTCCCGCCGCTGACCAGCGAGTCGATGAATTTGCTGAAGAATTCTTCGGTGGCGTTTGCGGTGTCTATCCCCGAGCTGACTTTCTACTTCACCCAGGTGGGCGAAGAAACCTCGCGTCCAATCGAGGTGTACTTGGCGGTGTGCCTGTTGTATGTGGTGTCCGCCGTGGTGGTGAACCGCGTCATGGCGTTCATCGAGAAAAAAATCCAGATCCCCGGCTTCGTTGTCGCCGGTGGTACAGGCGGGGGGCATTGATATGGGTGGGCTCGACCTAAGTTTTTTCAGCTGGGAAATCGTTAGCAAGTTCGTTCGGCAAGGTTTCATCTTCAGCCTGGAACTTACTGCGATTGCTACCGTGGGTGGTATTTTCTTCGGCACCCTGCTGGCATTGATGCGCCTGTCAGGCCGCAAGCTGCTGATGATGCCCGCTACGTTCTACGTCAACGGCATGCGCTCCTTGCCGCTGGTGATGGTGATTTTGGGCTTCTTCTTGCTGATCCCCTTCCTGATCGGCAAGCCGATTGGTGCAGAGCTGTCGGCCATCATCACCTTCATTGCTTTTGAAGCCGCTTACTTCAGCGAGATCATGCGGGCGGGTATCCAGTCCATTCCGCGTGGCCAGGTGCATGCGGGTCAGGCCGTGGGCATGACCTATGCGCAAAACATGAAGCTGGTGATCTTGCCGCAGGCGTTTCGGAATATGTTGCCGATTTTGCTGACGCAGACCATCATCTTGTTCCAGGACACCTCGCTGGTGTACGCCATTGGAGCCTACGATTTGCTCAAGGGCTTTACCACTGCAGGCAAGATCTACGGCCGCCCGGAAGAAGCCTATCTGCTGGCCGCCGTGGTGTACTTCGTTTTGTGCTTTGGCCTGTCGTACCTGGTTAAGAAGCTGCAAGCCAAGATTGCCATCATCCGCTAACAAGCACCGTCATTCGAGCCGAGGAGTAAAACATGATTGAAATTAAAAACGTATCCAAGTGGTATGGCCCTGTGCAGGTGCTCAACAACTGCAACGTCAGCATCAAAAAAGGCGATGTCGTGGTAGTTTGCGGCCCGTCAGGCTCTGGGAAATCCACCCTGATCAAAACCGTCAACGCGCTGGAGCCTTTCCAAAAGGGCGAGCTGTTTGTCGATGGCATTGCCTTGCACGACCCTAAGACCGACCTGCCCAAGCTGCGCAGCCGTGTCGGCATGGTGTTCCAGCACTTTGAGCTGTTCCCGCACTTGTCGGTCACCGAAAA
>NZ_JBDTEM010000170.1:0-3623 GCF_039922535.1 Rhodoferax sp.
ACCGTCGCCTTCTTGCCCGTGACCAGCCCTTTGCCATCGAAGCCTAGCGTGTGGCCTTTGCGCACGATGTGGTCGATCCATGCCTTGAGCGCAGCGGGAATGTTGTAGTTGTATACGGGGCTGGCAATCACGATGTGGTCGGCGGCCAGCAGCTCCGCCACCAGCGTGTCCGACATGCGCAACGCCTCTTTCATATCGGGCGTGAGCTTGTCTTCTGGGGTGAAGTAAGCCGCCAACCAAGGCGCATTGACGTGGGGCAGTGGGGTATCGGCCAGGTCGCGCACCACCACATTGCCCTGCGGGTGTGCGGCGTGCCAGTCGGCCACGAAGCGGCGAGTGAGGTTGCGGGAAATGGAGGCCTCGCCACGGGGGCTGGTTTCAATCACGAGAAGGTTTGCAAGAGCTTGGGACATTGTGGTTTTTTCCATAGGGTTGAGGGCTAGGCAGTGAATCTATGGCCTGCTTCCTATTTATGGAAGTGATATAAAACCGATAATCTCCATCGTCAAAGCAGATAGATAAGCTGAGTACGCCCATGATTGAAAGCCTCACCCTCGACCAACTGCGTGTTCTGCTCACCATTGCCGATACAGGGAGTTTTTCTGCCGCGGGGCGCAAGCTGTACCGGGCGCAGTCGTCCATCAGCCAAGCGGTGGCTGCGCTGGAGCAGGTGCAAGGCGTGCTGCTGTTTGACCGCAGCGGGCACCGCCCTGTGCTGACCGAGATTGGCCGGGTTTTGGTCGATCAGGCCCGCAGGGTTTTGGCCAGCGCCCAACAATTTGAAGCCGTGGCCGCCAGCACACGCGCTGGGGTAGAGCCCGAATTAACGCTCGCTATCGACCCACCCATACCGTCTAGCCCGCTGATCGAAAGTATTCGCGCGCTGAATGCCATGTTCCCCGATCTGCCGGTCACCTTCTCAACGGAAGGCTTTGGCGGCTCCTTGCGCCGCTTGCGCAGCAAGACGGCTGACTTAGGCATCTGCGTGCTACTGCCCTTGGTGCCAGACGATATGGTGGCATTCCCTCTGATGCAGGTGCAGCTACAAGCCGTGGTGGCGCGCGACCACCCGCTGGCCACATTGGGGCGACCAGCCGAGCGCGACGACTTGGCGCCCTACGTGCAACTGGTGTTGTCAGACCCGGTAGACCCTGGCAGCCCCAACTATGGGCTGGCGGGTGAGCGACTGTGGCGTTTTGTAGACCTGGGGCGCAGGTTGGACTTTTTGCTTGCCGGCTTTGGCTGGTGCCGCATGCCCCACTACCTGATAGCGCAACCGATGGCAGACGGACTGCTGGTGCCGATAGACATTGCGGGCGACCAAACCCCTGCCGAAGGCCTGACGATCTACGCCGCCCACCTGCGCGAACGCCCCCCTGGGCGCGCGGGGCGCTGGCTGCTGACGGATTTGAAAGCGCGATTGAACCGCGGCCTCTAGCCCTCGTGGAATATGCTGAAGCAGCTTCTTTCTTGATAGCAAACTGGACTTGAGAGTTCCGACTCCAACACTACAGAATCCAACCGCTCTAAAGTTCAAAAAAGTACTTTATAAGGTACACTTATCAAGTGGCATCCAACCAAAAAATCCCCGCGATTTTCTATCGCTCTGCGAGTGGGGATGAGCCAGTACGTGAATGGCTGAAAGCACTGGGTAAGGCGGATCGTCAAACGATTGGCGAAGACATTGCTTACGTTCAGTACAAGTGGCCTATTGGCAAACCTCGGGTGGACCATTTGCGGGGATCGGTTTGGGAAGTACGCAGCAAAATTGGCAACCGTATTGCGCGCGTACTGTTTGCGGTAGAGCAGGCCGAAATGATTTTGTTGCATGCCTTCATCAAGAAAACACAGCAAACCAACCCTGCAGATATTGAACTGGCGACCAAACGCTTGAAGGAGTGGAAAAATGGCCAAGACAACTAAAGTGAACCCCCATGCGGGAAGCAGTTTTGATGACTTTCTGAAAGAGGATGGCATTTTTGAGGAGGTGCAGGCCCGTGCACTCAAGCGGGCGCTGGCCGAGCAGTTGGACGACGCGATGCAAAGCGCGAAGCTCAGCAAAGTAGGCATGGCGCAGCGCATGGCCACCAGCCGCTCGCAGTTGGACCGGGTGCTAGACCCTGGCAATTTGTCCATTCAGCTCGATACGCTGATCAGGGCGGCAAGTGCTGTAGGAAAAACTGTGGAGATTCGGCTCAAACCGGAGACCAAGCGCACGCGTGTGAATACGGCATAAATCGGCCGCCAGCCCATATTTAATATGCGCAAGCAGCTTCTTTTTTAATAGCAAAACCAAGCATGCGCCAAACCAGGGCTCAGATGTCTTTCTTGGTGATGACCCGGTCGTTTCGGCGCGGCACACCGGCACGCCCGGCCTTGGACCAGTCGTAGGCTTGGCCGTCGGGCGTCTTGCCATCTACCACGGAGTCCACGCCCTGCTTGCCTACGTGCTGGGGGTTTTCGCTGGCCATGGTGACAAAGCTGTAGCCCGCGTCGCGTTTGTCCTTGGTGATCTGCAGGGCTTGCGCAAGCTCTGCCGTCTCCTGCCCGTGGGCCTGGTTGTTTTCGTCGGTCCAGTAAATTTTGAACATGTTGGTCGCACTCCTGCGCGCATTGTGAGGCCGCCGCAGCGCGCCGGGACGGCGCTGCAGCGGTGGGTGGTGCCACCGCTGCTGCACAAAAACTACGGATGAATTACGGAAGATCCAGATCGAACACCATCAAGCCCTGAACTCCTCCGAGCGCCGCCTGTACCAGCTTGGCGCCGGTGGCCTGGTGGGCAGGATGGGCTTGGTAGGCGGCCAGCGCCGCCCGATCGTCGAACACGGCGATGAAGCCATCGGCAAAGCCGTGGTCCAGGTCCTCAAAACGGGCATTGGCCCCGGCGCGCACTTCCCGCAGGCCGGGTATTTCGTCCACCAGGGCACGCAACTCGTCCCACAGCCCCTGTTGGGTCGCCGCTGTGATCTCGGGCCGGAAATGGATGAACACACAGTGGTGGATCATGCTGCGGCTCCTGGGTAGGCCACAGTCACGCTGCGGCCGGTCTGCGCACTCTCCAGCACGGCCAGCGCCACGGCCAGGGAGCGCACGCCTGCGTTGCCATCGGCCATATCGTGGGGCAGGCCCTGGACGGCCAAATGAAAGTTCTGCACACCACGCTGGTACAGGCTGATGTTGTCCAGCGGCAAGGCTTGCTCGCCCTGGGCGTTCTTGAAGCTGAGCGTTCCATCCGGCCCTTGGTGCAGGATGCCCACGCCTTTGAGTGAACCCTGGGTGCCGTGGACTTCCAGCCCGACATCGGCAAACGGGGTGTTGAAGCCCTGGTGGGTGAAAGCCGTGAGGCCGCTGGGGAAGCGCCACACCGACATGGCGTTATCTTCCATGCCCTCGGCCATGCCGCTGTTGCTGGTCATGGCCACCACCTCGGTGGGGTACTCGCCCAGCAAAAAGGCCAGCGAATCGGCGTTGTGCACCGCGATGTCCAGCACCACGCCGCCGCCCGCGCCTTTGTCCTTCAAACGCCAGCCCTGCAGATGCGCCGGGAGATACACCGAGTGGTTGACCCGCGCCGACACCAGGCGGCCCAGTGCGCCCTGCTGGATCTTGTCGCGCATTTGCCG
>NZ_JBDTEM010000171.1:0-2005 GCF_039922535.1 Rhodoferax sp.
CATGCAGGAATAGCTTGGGGCTCGTGTTGGATGTTGTGGAACACGCTCCACACAGCTTGCCATGCCTGCCACACCGTGTCTACATCGGGAGCCCTAGCCCCGCCCACCGCGACTTGGTAGGAGCTGCCCAGCGGACCGGCCCGCCAGATACGCGGCTGGCTGAAGATTTGTACGTGCGGCAGGTTCAAGGCCACGGCCAGATGGCTCAGGCCCGAATCCACGCCCACCACGCCCACGCAGCCCGCCATTTGCGCGGCCAACGCGGCCAAACCCATGCGCGGCAGCATGTGGGCCTGCGGGCCAATCGCCTGGCAGAGCTGCTTCGCAAAATTTTCCTCGTAGGCATTTGCCTGCGGCACGCTGACCGGCAGGCCCTGGGCTACCAAGTGCTGGCCGATCTGTACCCAGTGGGCCAAAGGCCATTCGTTCTCGACCCGGGTGGTGCCGTGGACCAGCATCACGCTGCCATCCGGCTGTACTGGGGTCACCTGCAGTTCGTCATAGGCAATGCCGTCTTCCCGTGGCGGATAGCCCAGCGCCAGCGCGGCCAGACGGCGGTAGCGCTGTAAGGAATGGATGCGCGGCGGCATGGGCTGGGGACGCTGCACCAGGAAGCGCACCGGCCATTCGTAGCCACAGTCTTCGCTGCCGTTGCCGTAGGTGGCACGCCAGCCGCCGGGTGTGAGTCGGGCCTGGCGGGCGATCAGGGCGGATTTGATCAGACCCTGAAAGTCGATCACCACGTCGTAAGACTCGGCCTGCAGGGTCTGGGTGAAGGCGGCTTTTTCAGCCCGCACGCTGGCGCTGAACGGGGTTTTGCGCCAGCGCCGTTGTGCCAGCGGAATCACCCGGCCCAGACGCGGCACATGGGCCCGCAGCAACGGGGCAAAGGCTTCTTCGACCACCCAGTCAAACGTGGCCAAGGGCAAGGCCTGGCGCATGTCGTGCAAGGTGGGCAGGGTCTGGACCACGTCGCCAAACGACGACAGCTTAACGATCAGTACCCGCATGCCCCGGCCTTCTCCAGGCAGAGGCATCAATGCGCGCTGGCCGCCAAGGTGGCATCGGGCTTGGCGCGGCGCAGCAGGGCCAGCATGTCGTGCTGGATGCGCTCCAGCGCTTCGGGCGTGTGGCCTTCAAAGCGCAGCACCAGCACCGGCGTGGTGTTGCTGGCCCGGACCAGGCCAAAGCCATCGGGCCAATCGACCCGCAGGCCGTCGATGGTGCTGACCACGGCAGGCGCAGCAAAGTCCACCATGGCCAGGGCCTTGGCAACCACCACGGGCGGCTCGCCTTCGGCACAGGCCACGTTGAGTTCGGGGGTGGAGAAGCTGGTGGGCAAGGCGTGCAGCACGGCGTTTGCATCTGGCGACTGGCTGACGATTTCCAGCAGGCGGCAGCCCGCGTAGGTTCCGTCGTCAAAACCGAACCAGCGCTCTTTAAAGAAGATATGGCCGCTCATTTCGCCACCCAGCGGGGCCTGGCCACCCGCAGCTTCGATTTCTTTCATCTTGGCTTTGATGAGGGAGTGGCCGGTTTTAAACATCAGCGGCTGGCCACCGGCGGCGGCAATGGCCGGGGCCAGGCGCTGTGAGCATTTCACGTCAAACAAAATGGTGCCACCGGGTACGCGGCGCAGCACGTCTTCAGCGAACAGCTGCATCTGGCGGTCGGGGTAGATGTTGGTGCCGTCTTGGGTGACGATGCCCAGCCGGTCGCCGTCACCATCAAAAGCCAGTCCGAGTTCGGCACCGCTGGTTTTCAGGGCAGCGATCAAGTCCAGCAGGTTTTCGGGCTTGCTGGGATCGGGGTGGTGGTTGGGGAAGTTGCCGTCCACCTCGCTGAACAACTCGATCACTTCGCAGCCGATGGCGCGCAAGATGTCGGGAGCCGATGCGCCCGCAATGCCGTTGCCGGAATCGACCACGATTTTCATCGGGCGGGCCAGTTTGATGTCGGAGACGATGCGGGCGGTGTAGGCCGGTAGCACATCCACGCTGCGCAC
>NZ_JBDTEM010000172.1:0-1961 GCF_039922535.1 Rhodoferax sp.
GCCCAAAATCATCGGCACGCACAGCCACTGGCCCATGCTCATGCCCAGCGACAGCAGACCCAAAAAGGCATCCGGCTCGCGGAAGAACTCGGCAATAAAACGGAACACGCCGTAGCCAAACAAGAAGGCCGCCGCCACCTGGCCCGGCGCACGCTCTTTGCGCGCATACAGCCAGAGCAGCACAAACAGCAACAGGCCCTCCATCAGGAACTGGTAGACCTGCGACGGGTGGCGCGGCAACGGGCCGCCGTCGCGGAACACCATGCCCCAGGGCAGATCGGGCGAACTCAGCCGCCCCCACAGTTCGCCATTGATGAAATTGCCCACGCGCCCTGCCGCCAGACCGGTGGGCACGCACGGTGCCACAAAGTCGGCCACTTGCCAGAACGGCTTTTTGCGCGAATGGGCAAACCACACCATGGACCCAATCACGCCCAGCAACCCGCCGTGGAACGACATGCCGCCCTGCCAGACGTAAAAAATCTCCAGCGGGTGGCTGAGGTAAAAGCCCGGCTTGTAAAACAGGCAGTAGCCGATGCGCCCGCCCAGCACCACGCCCATCACCCCGAGAAACAAAATATCCTCCACGTCTTTGGACACCCAGGCACCCGGCCCGGTGATATGGGCAAACGGGGGGTGCCGCAAACGGCGGATACCCAGGAACATGAACAGCGCAAACGCGGCCAGATAGGTCAGGCCGTACCAGTGGACCGCGAGGGGTCCAATTTGCAAGGCGATGGGATTGATTTCGGGGTGGATCAGCATGGCGGGTATTGTGCCCGCAGCTCTTGCCGCACCCAGTGCTGCGCATAATGTTTACACAATTTCGCTAAGGAACCCATGCCGCACACCGCGCACGTCACAGGCGACGGCAACACCGTGGTGCAGATCGCGGGCGACCACAATACAGTGGTGCTGGGCCGCGCCTCTCTGACGCTGACGCGGTTTGACAGCCAGCGCCGCATTGCCCACCCGCTGAACGCCCTGTCGCCATATTCCCGCTCCACCCGGCTGCTAGGCCGCGAAGAAGAACTGGCCAGCCTGCGCGCTTTTTTAAACACCCCCAAGCCGATCAGCGTACGCGCCATGGTGGGCGGTGGTGGCAGCGGCAAGACCCGGCTGGCGCTGGAACTCTGCGACCAGATGCAGGCCGAGGGCTGGAACACCGGCTTTGTCACCAGCACCGAGGCCGACCGTTTCCTCGCAGGCCAAAACCTCAGCGCCTGGGGCTGGCAAAAACCCACCCTGGTGGTGATGGACTACGCCGCCGCCAAAGCCCAGGCGCTGGGCCCGTGGCTGGACGAACTGGCCGACCGCACGATAGCCACGATGGCCACACCCCAACCGCTGCGCATTCTGCTGCTGGAGCGCAGCGCCGACCCGGCCTCGGGCTGGTGGGCCAGCGTGTTTGGCGGCGGTTTGCGCGCCCTGGGCAAGCGGGCCCTGCTGGACCCTGCCCTGCCCGTGCCGATCCGCCCACTGGCCACCACCGCGCACCGGGTGGCCTTGCTGCAAGACATGCTGGCCCTCGCCAGCCCGGATACGCCGGTGGCGCTGCCGTTGCACGACCCGGCGTTTCACCAGCAGTTGATGCAACCCAGTTGGGGTGGCGACCCGCTGTTTCTGATGCTGGCTGCCATGGCCATGGTCCAGCACGGCCACAGCGCCCTGACGCTGGGCCGCACCGATCTGGCCGATCTGGTGGCCGAAGGCGAAATCGACCGCCTCGCCAAACTGGCCCGCGCCCACAGCCTGACACCCGACCTGGTGTTGCACCTGGCCGCCTGCGCCACCCTGGCCCAGGGCCTGCCCCGAGCCACGTTTCTGCCCTTCGCCGCCGCCGAGCAGCAAGCCACCGGTTGGACCCAGCCGGATGCCCCCGCCGGCCTGTTCAAGCTGCTGATGCAAGCCCTACCTGGCCCCCACGGCATCGCCCCGGTGATTCCTGACATGGTGGGCGA
>NZ_JBDTEM010000173.1:0-6951 GCF_039922535.1 Rhodoferax sp.
GGCCGTTCTACGGCTTCAATCGCCCGGATGCCAAGGTCTATCCAGGCGTGGCGCAAAACTGGTGGCGCCAAGGCATGATGGGTAGCGCCAAGGCGCACTACGACGGTGTCAAGGCCTTCTCGGAAACCGACCAAACCGAAGACTTGAAGGCGATCACCGTGCCCACGCTGGTGCTGCACGGCGATGACGACCAGATCGTACCGATTGCGGACTCCGCGCTGAAGGCCGTCAAGCTCCTGAAGAACGGCACACTCAAGGTCTATCAAGGCTACCCGCACGGCATGCTGACCACGCAGGCCGACGTGATCAATCCCGACTTGCTCGCCTTCGTAAAGTCGTGAAGCCCCAGGCGCCCCCGTCACCAGGGGCGCCACCCGCACCGGAGCAAGAGCAATACCGCGACATAGTCTTGCTAGCTCTGGTCCGGGCATTGATGGTGTCGCTGGAGCCACGCTATTTAGCCAGCCCACTGTTCATTGGGCAACTGCTGCAAGCACTGCAGACCCATCTGCTGGCAACCTATGGCACTACCGCGCCAGGCAGGTCCCGCCTGGGCGGGCTTTCCTTGCAGCACGAGGCCCGTGCCAAGGCATACCTGGCAAGGCAGCCGCTGCAGCACCTGTCCGTCGAAGCGGTAGCCGCGTTGTGCGGCTTGTCGCGCAGCCACTTCAGCAAGGCCTTCAAGATCAGCACCGGCCAGTCGCCGCACCAGTGGGTCATGCACCACCGTCTGCAGCAGGTAATGACACAGCTGAGAAGCGACAAACCGCTGGCCGACGTCGCCCGCGCTTGCGGGTTTACCGACCCCAGCCATTTGTCGCGGACCTTCCGGCGCGAGATGGGTGTATCGCCCAACGCGTGGCGCCGTCGGCAGCTATGAACGGCCTCCCAATACGTAGGGCTGCAGGTGGCAGCCTGCGGGAAAAAATGCTACCGTGCAGCCACTTTTCCATTCTGTTTTTTACGTGTTCTTCCATGATTTTGGTCACAAGGGCAATTGATGCGGGTTGAATCCACGTCTCCCACCAAACCACCACCCAGCAAGTCAACGGACTCGTTGGGTTGCATTGCAAGCCACCTCTACCAGGACCAGGAATTGGCTGGCGCAGGTGCCCGCTTCTACCGTAAACGCAACGAAAGCGCCGGCCTGAGCCCGGTGTTCACGCCCGCCAGCGAGCGGGGTTACCTGGTCGGCATCTCGCTGAGCGCGGGCCACCGCCGCCGTATCTTCCACGAACACCACGCTTCATCACACGACTTCGAAACCGGCTCGGTCTACGTGCGGAATTTTGCCGATGACTACCGGGCTGATCTGCAGGGGCGGTTCGACTTTCTGCTGGTGGAAATCGCGCCCAGCTTCTTTGACAACGCCACCGATGAACGGGTGGGCCGCCGCGTCACCGGCCTTGAATGCGTGACCGGCATGCACGACCCGGTGCTGGCCAACCTGGCCCGCGCGGTGGCACCCACGCTGGCGCGGCCGCACGAGGCCAGCACGCTGTTTATCGACCAGATGGGTATGGCCATTGGCACCTACCTGGCGGAGCAATATGGCGGGGCCACGCTGCCGTCGCGCAGGCGCATCCGGCGTTTGTCGCGGCAACACGAGGCGCGCGCCAAGGAGATGCTGCTCAGCAGCCTCGACGGCAAGCTGTCCATAGGCGATATCGCCCTGGCATGCAGTCTGTCGCGCAGCTATTTCAGCCGTTCGTTCCAGGAAACCACCGGCGAGACACCGCACCAGTGGCTGATGAAGCAGCGCGTGGAAATGGCCTGCGGATTGCTCGCCCAAGGCGCGCAGCCGCTGGCTGACATTGCTGTGGACTGCGGCTTTGCCGACCAGAGCCATTTCACCCGGGTGTTCACCCAGCACCTCGGCACCCCACCAGGCACTTGGCGGCGGCTGAACGCCTGATGGCGGTGGTGTGAAAGCCGGCCGAAATTTATAAAAAATCCGGCTCCAGCGCAGGTAGTGCCTGCGGCAACAGCTATTAAAAGCAGAGCATCCCTATGGCTGCTGCAAGCGCTGCAGCAAATCCAAGTCAGGATAGCCATCGGCAGGCAGACCGATGCTGCGCTGGTAAGCGCGGATGCCGTTGCGCGTGGTGGGCCCCATCATGCCGTCAGGTGCGCCGCTGGCAAAACCGCGCTGGTTCAAGGCGGTCTGCAAGGCCTGCAACTGGCTGCGCGACAACGCACGCAGATCGCGGGGCCACGGTGCCTGCACACCCGGCCCGTTATCCAGGCGCTGCGCCAGCAAACTCACGCCCAGCGCATAGCTAATGGAGTTGTTGTAGCGCAGGATGGCGCGAAAGCTGGGCCCCACCAGAAAGGCCGGCCCGCGCGCGCCAGCGGGCAGCAGCAGATCTGCATCGGCAAACGACGGCAGCGGTGCGCCGTCCATGCTGCGCAGGCCCTCGGCAGCCCACTGGGCCGAGGACTGCCGAAGCCCGGCGTCGGCACGGCCCACATCGAAGCCCGGCGGCAGCTGCACTTCGGTACCCCAGGGCTGGTCGGCTTGCCAGCCGGAGCGCGCCAGAAAGTTCGCGGTGGAGGCCATCACATCGGCCATGCTGCCCCAGATGTCGCGCCGACCGTCGCCATCGGCATCCACGGCGTAGGCCAGAAAGTTCGACGGCAAAAACTGGGTCTGGCCCATAGCGCCGGCCCAGGAACCGACCATGTGGGCACGGTCAATATCGCCGTTCTGCAAAATCTTCAAGGCCGCGAGGAGCTGGTCGCGCGCCCAGTCTTCGCGCCGGCCCTCGAAGCCCAGCGTGGCCAACGCGTCAATGGTCGGGATGTCGCCGTAGTTGCTGCCGTAGTTGCTCTCCATGCCCCAGATGGCCGCCAGAATGCTGGCGGGCACACCAAAACGCGCCGCCGCAGCATCCGCCTCAGCGCGGACCTGCATCAGCTTGTCTTGCCCGCGTATGACGCGTTGCGGCGACACCGCGCTGTCCAGGTAGTCCCAAACGGTGCGGGTGAACTCGGGCTGCGCACGGTCTAGCTCGACCACGCGCGGCAGATAACGCACGCCGTCGAATGCACCGTGGAGTGTGGCTTCGGAAATGCCTGCTGCGCGGGCGGTTACCAGGAAGCTATCCACCCAGCGGGTGAAGCCTTGTTGGAATACGGCCTCACTGTCTGCAGGTTGGGCGGTGGTGGTGGACGGAGGCGACAGGGGCGGAGCCTTGGAAGGTGCGGACGCGCAGCCCGCCAGCACGGCACTGGCCAGCGCCAAGGAGGCCAGCCAAGGGCGGCGCAATGGCAGAGAAATGGGCAGGGACATGGTGTCAATTTTCGCCTACGTGCGGCCCACCGCTACCGCCCCAGCCATTTGCGCTGCAGCCAGGCCCGCAGCGGCGATGCCAGCGTGTCGGCACAGGCACTGGCCGCCTGCCGGATCGCTTCGCCTTGGGTGGGGTAGGCGTGGACCACCTGGGCCAGTTGGCGCAGGCCCATGCCGGTCACCATGGCCATCGACACGGTGTTGACCATTTCCCCGGCGTAGCGGCCCACGATGGTGGCCCCCAGAATGCGGTCGGTCCCTTCGCGCACATGGATTTTGACAAAGCCGTCTTCTTCGCTGTCGGCGATGGCGCGGTCTACCGCGTGCATGGGCACGGTGAAGGTTTTCACAGGGATATTGCGCTCCCGAGCCTGCTGCACGTACAGACCCACGTGGGCCACCTGCGGGTCGGTGTAGGTGCACCAGGGGATCAGCAGGGCGCTGGCACGCTGGCGGCCCAGAAACAGGGCGTTGCGCACCACGATGCGTGCGGCGGCTTCGGCGGTGTTGGTGAAAGGAAGATCCATACACACGTCGCCTGCCGCAAAGATGCGCGGATTGGTAGTGCGCAAAAAGTCATTGACCTGGATGCCGACTTTGGCGTCGTAGGCCACGCCCGCCCGGTCCAAGTCCATGCCTTGCACCGCAGGCCTGCGGCCAATGCCCGTCAATATCGCGTCCACCACGGTTTCTGACACGTCGCCTTCGACCTGCATCTGGACCCGTTTGCGCCCACCCTCGGCCCGCACCGAAAGGATCTGGCAGTTCAAATGGATTTCCACGCCGTCGCGGGCCAGGCCATCGGACACCATTTGCGCCGCGTCGCGCTCTTCCTTGGGCAAAAACAGCGGCGCGCTGTGCGAGATCAGGGTGCGCGCACCAAACCGTGCAAAGGCCTGCGCCAGTTCGCAACCCAGTGGTCCACCGCCGATGACCAGCAGGCTAGGCGGCAGCGCCTGCAGATCGAAGACAGTTTCATTGTTTAAAAAGCCCGCCTCGGCCAGCCCGTCAATCTGCGGCCATACCGGGCGCGAGCCGGTGGCAATCAACGCCTTCTTGAAGCGCAACGTGCTGCCCGCCACCTCTACCGCATCGGGGCCCACAAAGCGCGCGTAGCCAAAGTGCAGATCAATGCCTTCGGCCGTTAACACCGCGGGCGAAATGGTCCGGCCCAGGCGCACGCGGATGCGCTGCACCCGGGCCATCGCGGCCCCAAAGTCCACGGCGATATCGGTAGGTGCTTGCACACCAAATTCGGCCGCATCCCGCATGTCAGCGTACAGGCTGGCGCTGCGGATCAGGGTTTTAGAGGGAATGCAGCCCTCATGGATGCAGTTGCCACCGATCTGGCGACCTTCTACCAGTGCCACCTTGGCCCCGGCGGCGGCGGCGGTGCGAGCGGCCACCAGCCCGGCCGGTCCCGCGCCCACCACCAGCAAGTCGTAGCGCCCACGCGGCACCGGGTTGCGCCAGCCGGGCGGGATCGCCTTGGGGCTGCGGTCTTGTGCCGCCTGGACACAGGCGGGGTCAGCGGCCCTCATGGTGTTAACCACCCACCGCTAAACCCGGCCCGCTGCAAACCTGCACGGATGTACGGGCTGCCGCGCAGCAGCTGCCACACCAGCCCAGAACGGTGGTTTTCCAGCATCAATACCAGCAGACCCTGGTCGAGTCCGAAAGTACCTTCCGACACCCAAGGCTCCCCGGTCGGCGTACGCACCGTGGCATTGAAGCCGCTGGCCAGCACCATGCGCTCGCCACCCTGGGTCACCCATTGGCGCACCGCAGGCAGCACGATCTCGGGGGCAAACACCAGCGAGGCCAGAGTGGCGGGGGCGGACAGCGTGCCGTCGTCGGGGCCGTAGGGCACGCCCCGGGCGGCGTAGCCGTAGAAGGTCTGTCGCCGACCGGCCACCCGCTGCCGGGGCGTGCTCGGCCCGTCTCCGGCAGACTGGCCCCAGCAGTCGGCCCCCAGGCCGGTGAAGCTGCGCGGGTTGCGGATGGCGTATTCGCGCTGGATGTAGGTGGCGCGGCGGCTGTTTTCAAAATAATCGCAGTCCTTTTCGCGCATGAAGCGGTCCTGGATACCCCGAAAGTCGATCCACGTTTGCGAAAACTGGTGGATGAACAGCGGGCCCGCGTACAAAAAATCGTAGCCGTACAGGTTTTCCCACTGGTAGGTGCGGGTCCAGGCCTCAAAGCTGCTGGTGGTCAGCGGATGGGTGGGCGAACCCAGGCCTAGCACGTAGAGGATGAGGGCCTCGCTGTAGCCCTGCCAGCCGTAGTGCAAAAAGCCACTCTCGGGCTTCCAGCCCAGCACCACGGCATCCCCCTTGTGCTGGGCCCAGCGCCAATCGACCCGACGGTACAGGGCATCGGCCAGCGCGCGCAGCTCGGTCTCGTCGGCGGTGGCGGCAGTGAAATAAGCCGCCGCCGTCAGCATGCCCGCAACCAGCAAGCTGCTGTCGATCAAGGACAGCTCGGACCGCCAGGCCCGGGTGCCCGTGTCCATGTGCAAAAAGTGGAAGTAAAAGCCGTGGGCACCGGTGGCTTCGGGTGTGCCGCTCTGGTCGCTGTGCGCAAAAAAGCGCAGCGCCGCCAAGCTGCGCTGCACCGCGTCGCCACGCGCCATCCAGCCCCGCTCCACCGCCACCGGATAGGCCGAAAGCGCAAAGCCCACCACGGCGATGCTGGCGTGCGAGCTGGGCCGCGAGGTATCCGCCACCAGGCCGTTGGCCAGGTTGGTGTGCTGGACAAAATAATCGAAGGCGCTGCGCTGCAGGCCGTCGAGCAAAGCCTCGTCGCCAGGTGCAAGTGGCTGCATCAGATCGCGCGGCACAAGGCGATTTGCTGCTGGGCGGCGGCCACCACATGGGCAACGTCAAAACCAAAATGTGATTGCACCACCTTACCGGGCGCCGACAACCCGAATGAACGCATGGCGATGGCTGCACCCCGGCGGCCCACGTATCGCTCCCAGCCCAGCGGCGAAGCCGCCTCTACCGAGACGCGGGCCTCTACACCGTCGGGCAGCACGCTGTCGCGGTAGACCGCATCCTGCTGCTCGAACAGTTCCCACGACGGCATGCTGACCACGCGGGCCCGGATGCCCTCGCCTTTCAAGTGCTCGTAAGCGGCGATGCACAGCGCCACCTCGCTGCCACTGGCCAGCAGCAACACCTCAGGCTTGCCTTCCTCCGCATCGGCCAGGATGTAAGCGCCGCGGCCGACACCGGCGGCGCTGGCGTAGCGGCTGCGGTCCAGCGTGGGCAGGGCCTGGCGCGACAGCACCAGACTGGCCGGGCAGTCGGTATGCTGCACCAGCACCCGCCAGGCTTCCACCACCTCGTTGGCATCGGCCGGACGCAGCACCAGCATGCCGGGCAAAGCGCGCAACGATGGCAACTGCTCAATGGGCTGGTGCGTCGGCCCGTCTTCGCCCATGGCGATGGAGTCGTGGGTCCAGACGTAGACCACCGGCAAGCCCATCATGGCGGCCAGCCGGACGGCTCCACGGCAGTAGTCGGTAAAAATCAAGAAACTGGCCGCGTAGGCACGCAGCCCCGCCAGCGCCATGCCACTGGCGGCGGCGCACATTGCATGTTCGCGAATCCCAAAATGGAAGTTGCGCCCGGCATACGTCCCCTTTGCTTGCAGTG
>NZ_JBDTEM010000174.1:0-3135 GCF_039922535.1 Rhodoferax sp.
CGGCGCGCTCGGTGACGAACAACACCTCTTGCTGGCGCAGCGCCGCGTCGTGGCCGTTGAAGGTGATCTGCTCGACCTTCTCGATGAACTTGCGCGACTTACCCTCGACGAGGATGTTCAACTTGCCGTCGGCCACCTTCACCTTCAGGCCACCAGCGGTAAAAGTGCCACAGAACACCAGCTTCTTGGTGGACCGGGTAATGTTGACAAAGCCGCCACAGCCCACCGGGCGGCCGTTGAACTTGCTGACGTTCACATTGCCCCAGTTGTCGGCCTGGGCCAGGCCCAGGAAGCTGGCATCCAGGCCGCCACCGTCGTAGAAGTCGAACTGCAGCGACTGCTCAATGATGGCCTCGGCGTTGTAGGCCACGCCGAAGTCGCCCAGCTGCGCGGGGATGCCGCCGGATATGCCGCTTTCGATGCTCAAGGTCAACTGGTCGGACACGCCCTCTTCCGCCGCCACCGATGGCACGCCCGCGGGGATGCCGATGCCCAGGTTGGTGATGGCGCCAGGCTTCAGCTCCATGGCCGTGCGGCGGGCGATCACCTTGCGTTCGTCCAGTGCCATCGGCTCCAGCGAATTGAGCGGTACGCGCACGTCGCCGCACAGCGCCGGGTTGAACTGGGTGGCGATGGTTTGCATGTGGTTTTCAGGCTGGCTGAGCACCACGTAGTCCACCGACACGCCAGGGATCTTCACCGCCTTGGGGTGCAGCGTGCCGGCCTTGACGATGCGCTCCACCTGCACGATGACGATGCCGCCGCAGGCCTTGGCCGCGTGGGCGATGTTGATCTGCTCCAGCAGCATGCCTTCTTTGTCCAGGGTGATGTTGCCGTTTTCATCGGCCAGGGTGCCGCGGATGATGGCCACGTCGATCTTTGGCGTGGGGTAGAACAGCCATTCTTCACCGTTGAATTCGACCAGTTTCACCAGGTCTTCGGTGGACTTGCTGTTCAGCTTGCCGCCTTCGATGCGCGGGTCGACAAAGGTACCCAGGCCGACCTTGGTCAGCAGGCCGGGGCTGCGGCTGGCGATGTGGCGCGTCAGGTGCGACAGGCTGCCCTGCGGGAAGTTATAGGCCTCGACCTCGCCTTCAAACACCATCTTCATCATCTCGGCACCGGTCTGGCCAAAGTGGCCGGCCACGGTGCGCTTGATCATGCCGGGGTGCGCAAAGTGGACCATGCCCGCGTCCTTGCTGTTGCCGATGGCGCCGCAAGCCCAGGTGGTGACGTTGCGCGGGTGGCCGGTGTCCAGAAAGGTCTGCTCCACGCCCTTCAACACTTCTTCGGGCAGGCTGGTGACGGCCAGGCCGCCCAAGAAGATGGTGGCGTTGTCTTGGATGAGGGCGCCTGCTTGGGCTGCGGTGATGATTTTCATGGGGTGCTTCTGTACGGTGTGTGTACGTTATTTGCTGCTGTCGGTGACGCGCAGAATGGTGGCGTAGCCGCTGTCGCCAGCGGCGCAACCGGTGAACATGCCGATGCCGCCACCGCGCAGCACCAGCTCTTCGATCAGCTCGATGATGGCGCGCAGACCGGTGGGCGCTTGCGGGTGGCCCCAGATGATGGAGCTGCCATAGTTGTTCATCTTCTCCCAGGCAAAACCGGTGTCGCGTGCCAGGGCGATGTCGTTCACGGCAAAGGGGTTGTGGGTTTTGATGGCGGCTATATCCTGGATACCCAAGCCCGCGTTCTTCAGCGCGTTAAAGGCTGCAGGCGACGGTGCCATGGGCATATAGCCCGGCTCCACGCGGGCTTGGCCAAAGCCCAGAATCTCTATTTCAATGTTCGGGTGGGTAGACGCAGCACGGGCCAGGTCGCGCGTGGTGACGATGGCGCCCGCATTGCCGTCGGCCGGGTGGGTTTGGCCGCCATAGGTAACCGTGCCGCCTTCTTTTACCGGCTTGAGTTTGGCCAAGCCTTCGGCCGTGGTGGGGAAGATGCCTTCGTCGGCACTGAGTACGCCGGTTTGCTTGCGGAACTTGGAATCGGTCAGCGGCACATCGGCCATGTAGCGCTTCTGAAAGGCCCGGTCGTCCGCCAGCGCCTGCTGGTACTGGGTGTAGCGGTGCAGCTTCAAATCGTGCTGCTCGGCGGTGCTGATGCCATAGCGTGCGGCCACGTTTTCGCCGGTCTGCAGCATGGGGTTCTTGGCGTAGGGGTCGTGGCCCATGTTGTCGGGCACCCAGTGTTCGCTGATGCCGTAGCCACCGGTGCCGCTGGAATCGGGGTAGTAGACCACCGGGCCGTTGGACTGGCGGTCGGCCATCACCAGCAGCGCACTGGTGGCCGTGCCGCACACCACCTCTTGCGCGGCCATTTGCAAGGCCCGCACGCTGGTGGCGCAAGCCTGCTGGATGGTGGGCCCGGCCACGCGGTCTATGCCCATCAGGCCGGTGACGTAGGGCAAGCCGTAGAAGCTGCCCTTTTGCGGATTGGTCAGTCCCAGAATGGCCAGATCGATCTGCGCCATGTCATAGCCACGCGCCGCCAGCGCCTGTTTGCCGGTGTGGGCCGCCAGGGGCAAGGCATTGAGATTGGCCAGCGCACCTTGCCATTTGGCAAACGGGGACGACCAGTAAATCCCGTAAGGAATGTAGGCTTTCATGGGGAATTCTTCGCTTGTTGCAGGTCAATTTGATTATTTATCATAACTAAATTGCGCCTCCAACAACCTAGGGAAAGCCCCTAATCAAACGGGCTTGGCGCGCCTCAGATTTGCAAACGCAACCAGGCCGCCAGGTCAACCACCACCTGGGCACCCACGGTAGAGACACCGCTGAAATGGATGCACGCGTGGATGGCACCGGGGTAATGCGCGTGCGCCACAGCCACCCCGGCATGCTCGATGCGCAGGGCCAACGCGTGGCCTTCATCGCGCAGCGGGTCGTGCCCCATGGTCGCGACCCAGGTCGGGGGCAAAGCGGCCATGTCGGAATGCAGCAGGTCAAAATCTGGGTGCTGTGCAGCTGCGGCCTGCCCGCCCAGGTAGGTGGCCATAAACCAGCGCATCGCGCTATACGTCAAAAACTTGCCTTCACCGTTTTCCGCATAAGAGGGGCTGGGTGTGTCAGGGTGTTGGGCTGCCGGGTAAATCATCCCCAGGGCCTGAATCCCCCCGACCCGGCGTAC
>NZ_JBDTEM010000175.1:0-18264 GCF_039922535.1 Rhodoferax sp.
TTTCGCGGTTCAGGCGGTCGATTTCGCTCTGCATACCCGGGATGCGCACATTGCCTTGCACGATGGAGGTGGCAATGGCTTCCAGATCGGCATTGGCTTCGGTCAGCAACTGGCTGAACTGCTCGGACCCCAGGCGCGCGGCCTGCTCCTTGAGCTGGAATTCGGTGATGCGCTGGCGCAGCGGGTCCAGGGCGCGCTCGTTGTGCATGCGGGCCTCGTCGCTGGCGCGCAGGCGGGCGGTCAAATCGTCGTACTGGCTGCGCTGTGCGGCCATCTCGGCCTCGCGCTCCAGCTTGGCCGCCAGCGCGGTTTGCAGGCCGCCCTGGGCCGCTGCGTCGTTCAAGCGGGCCAGTTCGTCCACGGCACGCTGCTGCTCACTGCCCAAGGCCACGGTTTGCTGCTGCGCCATGTCCAGCGAACGGGTCAATTCCGCGCGGCGGGCTCCCAGGCTGCGCTGGGCGAAGGTGGCTTCCTGGGCTTGGCGTTCCAGGCTGCGTTGCTGTTCACGGCACTCATTCAGCTTGCGCTGCACTTCGATGACACGCTCGTCGAGCTGGGCGTGGCGCTCCTGGCTGTCGGCGAGTTGCATGTCGAGCTCTTCAAACCGGCCTTCTGCGGTCACGCGGCGCTCTTGCAGCTCATCCAACTGGGCTTCGACTTCAGCCAAATCACCTTCCAGCTGCTGGCTGCGCAGCCGCGCCTGCTCGGCCAACTGGCCCAGGCGCAGCGTTTCGACCTGCAGCGCGTGGGCCTGGGTTTGCGCCTCGGTGGCTTCGCGGCGAGCCGACACCAGGCGACTGGAGGACTCGTTGTAGGCCGCTTCGGCCCGTACCAGGGCGTAGCGGGTTTCCTCGTTGATCAGGGTCTGGGCGCGCAGTTGCTTCTCTAAACTCTCGATCTCTTGCGCGCGTGCCAGCAGCCCTGCCTGCTCGGAATCGGGGGCATAAAACGACACGCTGTGCGGGCCTACGGCGTGGCCACTTTGCACGTAGATCACTTCGCCCGGCTGCAACTGGCTGCGCTGGTGCAGCGCATCTTCAAAACTGGGGGCCGTATAGCAGCCGTGCAGCCAGTCGCCCAGCAGCGCGGCCAGCCCGGCATCGTTGAGGCGCAGCAAATCGGCAAGGCGGGGCAAGGTTGCAGAATTTTGCGACGGGCCTGCGGGCGGCGGGCTGTAGAAGGCCAGCTTGGTGGGCGGCACGTCGCGGCCATCCAGCCCGGCAAAGGCGCGCACCATTTCCAGCCGGGACACGGCCAGCGCGCCCATGCGTTCACGCAATGCGCCTTCCAGCGCGTTTTCCCAGCCCTGCTCGATGTGCAGCTGGGTCCAGATGCCTTGCAGGCCGTCCAGGCCGTGGCGGGTCAGCCAGGGTTTGAGCTTGCCGTCGGTTTTGACCTTTTCCTGCAGCGCCTTCAGGGCTTCCATGCGGGCCGAAATATCGGCCTGGCGGGCAGATTCGGTGTTGACGGCGGCCTGTTTGGTGCGGCGGTCTTCGTCGAGTTGGGGTAAAAATTCTTGCAGCTCGTGCAGACGGGCATCGGCGATGCTGGCGGCCTCGGTGGCTTCATCTAGCTGAGTTTGCAGTTGCGATAAGCGCGCTTCGTCGGGCGCAGCCAGGGCTTTTTTATCCGTCAGCAGCTTTTCGCGGCGCTGGTCAAACTGGCGGCTTTGCTCTTCGATGCTGCGCTGGTCGGCGGCCAGCACCTGGATCTGCTGCTGCACCTGCACCACGCCGGTACGCTGCGCGTTGGCGGCGCGGCTGGCGGTTTGCAGGGCATCTTCCAGGTCGGGGATTTGCCCGGCCTGCTCTTCCACCTGGGCGGCCAGCAGCTCGGCTTTTTCTTCGGCCTCGATCCCGGTGGCCTCCAGATTTTCCAGCTCAAAATGCGCGTCTTCTTGCCGGGTGGCCCATTGCTGGATTTGCTCTTTCAGCGTGGCCATGCGCAACTCGACGCGCTGGCGGCCTTCCACCACGAAGCGGATTTCGCCCTCCAGACGCCCGACTTCGGCACTGGCCTCGTAGAGCTTGCCCTGGGCGCGGTTGACGGCATCGCCCGCGTCGTAGTGCGCCTGGCGGATGGTTTCCAGCTCGGCTTCGACGTGGCGCAGGTCGGCGATGCGCGACTCCAGGTCGTTCACCGCCTGGGCCGCGTCGGCCTTGACCTTGCTTTGGTCGGATTCGCTATCCACCTTTTTCAGGAACCACAGCTGGTGCTGCTTGAGCGTGGCGCTGGCGTGCAGGCTGTTGTACTTTTGCGCCACCTCGGCCTGCTTTTCCAGGCGCTCCAGGTTGGCGTTCAGCTCGCGCAGGATGTCTTCTACCCGGGTCAGATTTTCACGGGTGTCGCTGAGGCGGTTTTCGGTCTCGCGGCGACGCTCTTTGTATTTGGAGACACCGGCGGCCTCTTCCAAAAACAGGCGCAGCTCTTCGGGGCGCGACTCGATGATGCGGCTGATGGTGCCCTGGCCAATGATGGCGTAGGCGCGCGGGCCCAGGCCGGTGCCCAAAAACACGTCTTGCACGTCGCGCCGGCGCACCGCCTGGTTGTTGATGTAGTAACTGCTGCCGCCGTCGCGGGTCAGCACGCGCTTGACGGCGATTTCGGCAAACTGGCCCCACTGGCCGCCCGCGCGGTGGTCGTTGTTCTCAAACACCAGCTCCACGCTGGCGCGGCTGGCCGGTTTGCGGGTGGTGGTGCCGTTGAAGATCACGTCCTGCATGGACTCGCCACGCAACTCGCTGGCCTTGCTTTCGCCCAGCACCCAGCGCACCGCATCCATGATGTTGGACTTGCCGCAGCCGTTCGGCCCGACCACCCCGACCAACTGCCCAGGCAGATGGAAGGTGGTGGGTTCGGCAAAGGACTTGAAGCCCGCGAGCTTGATGGATTGGAGGCGCACCGGGAAATGGAGGGCTTGTGCCGGGTTTTAGAAATGGTTTGTATGCAGCCGCAGGCAGCACAGAGAAAAGTCAGTTTACCCGAGGCCTTGGACGCGGTACGGTAGCCCGTCGGTCGATAGCTATGTTTTACGTAGCTGTCAGCGCATATGAAACCTGCGCTAGCGGGCTATTTTAAGCTCCATTTTTGCAGCCTGCGCCCCGGTGCCTTTGCGTGTCCCCTGCGGGCTTTATGCTTTTATTATTCTAAAAGTCATAAAATTACCCCTTGGTACATAATTCAACCCTAAAACCAGGGAACCCCATGGCAGAACCTTTCACCTACCGCCGCACGGCACTGGCCGCCAGCTACTGCGATGCGCTGGAAGGCCGCGGCATTTTGGACGCGACCTCGGGCCTGTTTCTGGCAGCACCCCGGCGTACCGGCAAGTCCACCTTCTTGCGCGAAGACATGGTGCCCGAGATGCGCGCGCGCGGCTGGCAAACCCTGTATGTCGATCTGTGGTCGGACCGCAGCCGCGACCCGGCGGAGCTGATCATCGCCGTGGTGCGCGACACGCTGGCCCAGTTGGACGGCCCGGTGCTCAAGGCCGCCAAAAGCGTGGGCCTGGACAAGCTCAACGTGCTGGGCGCGCTGAGCCTGGACCTGAGCAAGATCGGCCAGCCCGGCGGTGCCACTTTGTCGGACGCACTGGAGCGGCTGCACACCAAAAGCGGCAAGCCGCTGGTGTTGCTGGTCGACGAAGCCCAGCACGCCCTGTCTACCGAAGCCGGCACGCGGGCCATGTTTGCCCTCAAGGCGGCGCGCGACCGCCTCAACCAGGGCCGGGCCATCCGGGGCCTGCATCTGGTGATGACCGGCTCCAACCGCGACAAGCTCACCCACCTGGTGCTGCGCCGCAGCGAGCCGTTTTACGGTGCTGGCGTGACGCGCTTCCCGCTGCTGGACCGGGGCTTTGTGGAGGCCTATGCCGAATGGCTCAAACCCCAATTTGCCGACGGCAAGTCGTTCAGCGCCGACACGCTGGAGCGCGCTTTTACCCTGGTGGGGCGCAGGCCGGAAATGCTCAAGCGCGTGGTCGGCGAGGCGGTGGCCGACTGGGGCGGCGCGCAGGCGCTGGACGCGCTGATCGAGCGCAATGCCCAAGAAATCCAGCACCGGGCCTGGCAGGAATTTGCCTCGACCTATAACGCCCTGCCCGACGCGCAAAAAGCCGTGCTGGACGCGATTGCCCGCCTGTCGCCCGACTACACCCCGTTCGCCGAAGCCGCGCTGGCCGCCTACCGGGCAGTGGTGGGCAAGCCGCTGAACAACTCGGCCATCCAGGGTGCGCTGGACGCACTGCGCGACAAGGAACTGATCTGGCGCGCCGGACGCGGTGACTACGCGTTCGAGGACGACGGGCTGCGCGCCTGGTACCTGGAACAGCACCCGCAGCCGCAACTGCTGGGGGCTTGAGCGGTACAGGATTTGCTATTTATTCAGTAGCTGCCAGCGCAGGTAGTATCTGCGCTGGAGGCCTTTTTTCTATAAATTTCCTAAAACCTACCGGGCCACGCCCAGCAGCTTGCCCAACAACTCCGGCTGCTCCTGCAGGCTCTGCGCCGTGCCGGTGTACACCACCGTGCCACGGTCCAACACGGCGGCGGTGTCGGAGATGGCCAGAATCGCCTGCGGATGCTGCTCGACCAGGATGGCCGACAGGCCTTCTTCGCGGGTGATGCGGCGGATGGCCTGCAGCAGCTCCTGCACGATGATGGGTGCCAGGCCTTCACAGGGCTCGTCCAGCAGCAACAACGTGGGGTTGAGCACCAGGGCCCGACCCATGGCCAGCATTTGCTGCTCGCCGCCCGAGAGCTGGGTACCCAGGTTGGTTTTGCGCTCGGCCAGCCGGGGAAACAGGCTGTAGACACGCTCGGGTGTCCAGGGACTGGCACTGCGCCCGGCCCGCGCGGGTCGGGCTACCGCAGTCAGGTTCTCGTGCACGGTGAGCGACTTGAAGATGTTGCGCTCTTGCGGCACCCAGCCGATACCGGCGGCGGCGCGCTCGTGCGACGGCAGGCGGTGCAGCACCACCCCACCCAGGCTAATGCTGCCCGCGTGTTGGCGCGTGGCCCCGGCCAGGGTGTTGATGAGCGTGGTTTTGCCGGTACCGTTGCGGCCCAGCAAGGCCAGCGTCTGGCCTGCGTGCAGTGTCAGCGACACGCCATGCAGCACCACGGCCTCGCCGTAACCGGCGCTCAGGCCCTCAATGTTCAGTAGTTCAGCCATGGGCTTCCTCGCTGTGCCCTAGATACACGGCTTTGACCTGCGGGTCGTTAGCGATGGTCTGCGGGTCGCCTTCGGTCAGCACCGTGCCGTTGACCAGCACCGTCATGCGCTTGGCAAAGCTGAAAACCAGGTCCATGTCGTGCTCAATCAGCAAAATCGACACCTCGGGCGGCAGCGCGGCCACGGTGTGCAGCAGTTCTTCGCGCTCGCCCGCAGGCACACCGGCCACCGGCTCGTCCAGCAGCAGCACGCGCGGTTCGCAGGCCAGGGCAATGGCGATTTCCAGCAGGCGGCGCTTGCCGTACGCCAGCACCCGGGTCTCTTGGGCCATCACGGCGGTCAGGTGGAACTGCTCCAGCAATTGTTCGCAGCGCTGGGTGACATCGCGGCGCGCACCCAGCGCCTGCCACCACGCTCCGCCCAGGCCCCGGTGCTGGGACACCGTCATGGCCAGGGTTTCCAGCGGAGTCAGGGAGTCAAACAACTGGTTGATCTGGAAGGTGCGCACCAGCCCACGGCGCACGCGCTGGTGCGGTGGCAACTGGGTGATGTCCTGCCCTTCCAGCACGATGCGGCCCGCCGTGGGCTGCAGCACGCCGGTCAGCAGGTTGATCAGCGTGGTCTTGCCTGCACCGTTGGGGCCGATCAGCGCGTGGCGCGCGCCCTGGTGCAGGTCCAGCGTGACGTTGTTGGTGGCGGTGATACCGCCAAACTGCATCACCAGGCCTTGGGCGGAGAGTACGGTTTTTGCGCTGCTCATGGCGCGCTCCGGTATTTACGCAGCAAGCGCCAGGTCCAGGGGCGCAGCAGGCGTTCGCGGCCCACCAGCACCAGCACCACCAAAAACAGGCCGATCCAGAAGGTCCAGTACTGCGGTGTGATGCTGGAGAGCGCGTCTTGCATCAGCTTGAACACAATGGCGCCCAGCACACCGCCGTACAGCCAGCCCACACCGCCCACCACCAAAATCAGCATCACATCGGCCGAGCGGTGAAACTCAAACAGGTCCAGCGACGCAAAGCCCGAGGTCTGCGCCAGCAAGGCCCCCGCCGCACCGGCCATGCCTGCCGCCAGCGTGTACACAACCACCAGGCGGCTGTGCACCGGGATGCCGATCGCCATGGCCCGCAGGCGGTTGTCACGGATGGCCTTGAGCGTAGCCCCAAAGGGCGAGTGCACCAGCCGCCGCGCCAGCACAAACAGAACCAGCAACACCACCAGCGAATAGCAGGCAGACGTCTGCCCCGCCAGATCGAATTCAAACCGGCCCAGCACCGGCCCCATCACCACGCCTTGCAGGCCGTCGGCACCGCCGGTCAGCCAGTCCAGCTTGTTGGCCAGCTCCATCAGGATCAGGCCCACGCCCAGGGTCACCATCAGCCGCGTCAGGTCGGTGCCACGCAAAATCGTCGCACTGCACACGGCGCCCAGCAGCGTGGCCGTGGCGATGCCCACCGCCAGGCCCACCAGCGGGTCGGGCATCACGAGCTTGGCGAACAAAGCTGCGGAATACGCTCCCATGCCGAAGAAGGCCGCATGGCCCAGCGACACGATGCCGGTGTAGCCCAAAATCAAATCCAGCGACAAGGCAAACAGCGCCACGATGGCGATCTCGTTGACGATCAGCGCGTGGCGCGGCAGCACCCAGGGTGCGGCCAGGGCCAGCAACCACAGCGCGATTTCCCAGGGCTTCCAGCGGCCACTGCGCAGCAACAGGTTTTGTGCGTCGGTCGCCATCATTTGCCCCCTTGCCGCACGAACAGGCCTTGGGGCCGCCAGATCAAAATCGCAATCATCAGGCTGTAAACGATAAAGGCACCCAGCTTGGGGATGTAGTACTTGCCCGCCACGTCGGCAATGCCCAGCAGCAGCGCGGCCAGCAGCGGCCCGGTGATGCTGGAGGTGCCGCCCACGGCCACCACAATCAAAAAGTACACCATGTACTTGAGCGGAAACGTCGGGTCCAGGCCCAGCACTTCGGCCCCCAGCGCGCCGCCCAGCCCGGCCAGTCCGGAGCCCACGGCAAAGGTACCCAAAAACACCACGTTCACGTTGATGCCCAGGCCCGCCGCCACCCGCTGGTCGTCCACGGAGGCGCGCAAACGCGTGCCAAAGCGGGTGCGGGCCAGCACGTACTGCAAGGCCACGGTCAACGCCGTGCACACCGCGATGATGAACAAACGGTAGTGGCCCATGCCCAGCATCCAGGCGCCCTCGCCCAGCTCGGTGCGGCCCTTGAGCCATTCGGGCAGCTGGATGATTTGCGGGCTGGAGCCGATGAAGTAGTCGGCACTGGCCACCGCCATAAAGGTCAGGCCGATGGAAAACAGCACCTGGTCCAGGTGCGGCTTGCGGTACAGCGGCCGGTACAGCGTGCGCTCCAGCACCGCACCCAGCAGCGCCGAGATGGCAAACGCCAGCGGCAGGCAGAGCAAAAACGGCACGTTGGTGCGCTGCATCAGCAACACCGTGGCGTAGCCGCCCACCATGGCAAACGCGCCGTGGGCCAGGTTGATGAAGTTCATCAGCCCCATAGTCACGGCCAGGCCCACCGCCAAAATAAACAACAGCATGCCGTAGGCGATGCCGTCAAAAAGAATCGTCAACATGCGCGGCAGCTTCGGGGTTTACTTCGCCTTCCCGGGGTCTTTGACGTCTTTGATGACCGCAAACTCGACGTTGTAGAGCTGGCCGTTTTTGCGCTCCACCTTGCGCAGGTAGATGTTTTGCACGATGTCCCGGGTTTGCGCGTCGATGAAGATCGGGCCGCGCGGGCTCTCAAAAATCTGGCCCTTCATGGCCGCCAGCAGCGCATCGCCACCGCCCTGGCCTTTGCTGGCACGCAGGGCTTCGTAGATCACGCGCATGCCGTCGTAGCCGCCCACGGCCATGAAATTGGGGCGCAGGCCCTTGTTGGCCTTGCCGAAGGCTTCGACAAACTTGGTGTTCAGGGCCGAGGGGTGGTCGGTGGAATAGTGGTGCGAGGTGACCACGCCCAAAGCGCCGTCTCCCATGTCGTTGAGCTGGTCGTCGTCGGTCACGTCACCGGTGCCGATCAGCTTGATACCGGCCTTGTCCATGCCGCGTTCCAGAAACTGCTTCATCACCGCCGCGCCCGCGCCGGACGGCACAAACACAAACAGTGCGTCGGGCTTCAGATCGCGTACTTTCTGCAGAAACGGCGCAAAGTCGGGTCCGCGCAGGGGCACCCGCAGCGACTCGGGCACCTGGCCACCGTTGAACAAGAAGCGCTCTTTGAAATACTTCTCGGCATCCAGGCCGGGGCCGTAGTCGCTGACCAGGGTCACCACGGTCTTGATGCCGTTCTTGGGGGCCCAGTCGGCCATGCTGACCGCGGCCTGGGGCAGCGTGAAGCTGGTGCGCACGATGTAGGGCGATGCCTGGGTAATGCTGCTGGTAGCAGCAGCCATCACCACCATGGGGGTTTTCGACTGCGTCGCGATGGGTGCAGTGGCCAGGGCGGACGGCGTGATGCCAAAGCCCGCCAGCACGTTCACCTTGTCGTTCACCACCAGCTCCTGGGCCATACGCCTGGTCACATCCGGGACGCTGGTGTCGTCTTTGACGATCAGCTGGATCTTTTTGCCCGCCACGGTGTCGCCGTTTTGCGCCATGTAGAGCTTGGCCGCCGCCTCGATCTGCCGACCGGTGGAGGCCTGCTGTCCGGTCATGGGCAAGATCAGACCAATCTTGAAGGTGTTGTCTTGCGCTACGGAATATGTAGCTACCAACGTAGTCACAGCAAGCGCTGAGGCCCGCAGAAAGTTTCTCTTTTGCATGTCTTGTCTCCTGGATTAATTCTGGGGTAGGTCCACTCAAGCACCTTACTGTTTCAAACCATACCCGCGTACGTGGGGAAGTGTAAGTCGGTGAAACAACTATCTGTTAGTGCGAAAAAACATACCGGACGTAGGACAGTAACTACATGCACTAGCGGCCTCGTCTGCTGTGTGTTGCGCGGCGTATTTTCCATACTGGGGTATCCACCATCCACAAGGAACCCACCATGAACTCCCTACGCCACTATGCAACCACCGCCACCGTTGCCACCATCGCAGCCACCCTGCTTAGCCTGGGCGGCTGTGCAGGCATGACCCACCAGGAAAAAGGCACTGCTACCGGTGCCGTGATCGGCGGCGTGGCCGGCAATGTCCTGGGCGGCGGCGTGCTGGGCACGGCCGCAGGTGCCGCCGTTGGCGGCGTCGTCGGCCACGAAGTCACCAAGTAAGACTGCAGCCCACGGCCAAGCATCTGGTCTTGGTCGCGTAGACGGCTTACGGCATTCATCGCAGCTTGTGCGATCGGCACAAGCGCTAACGCTCATTTATTTCTAAAAATCGCATCGCCCTGCGCCAAGGCGGTGCGATCAGGGTTGCAGCCTTGCACCTCCCGCGCCACTAGTAGCGCCACGCACTGTTTCCGCGTTCTTCTAATGGCCCATTGAAATGTAACTGCAGTTACATGCGCACAGCGGCCCGACAGGGTATAACCGGCACGCGAGCTTCCCCTGACTCCAAAGTGCGTAACCCTGACTGAAAGTACGGAATATTTACCTCCGTGGGGCTTAACCCTTCCAGATTGGCACGGTTATTGTTACGCTTACTTACTGAAAGCCTGAGCCTTTGCCCTTAGACCTCTCGTGTAACAAAGACCCCCTATGAACCCGCTCAACCGCTTTTCGATCCGCTTTCGCTTGTATTTCAGCACCGCATTTTCATTGCTGCTGCTGGTGGCCATTGGGCTTTTAGGCTACTGGGCGCTGGACTCCACCCGGGGCACGGTGAAGGTGCTGGTCGAGCAAAAGGTGCAGACCCTGACCGACATGAACGAGCTGCGTATCACCCTGGCCCAGGTGCGCCGCAATGAAAAAGACATCATCATCAGCTTCAACAACGCGGTCGAAGTGGCTGTGCTGCGCGAATCCTGGCAAAAGTCGCTGCAAAGCTTTGGCAAAGGGCTGGCTGCATTGCGCAGCAGCCAGGGCAGCGACACCACCTATTTGAAGATGCTCGACACCTCGCAGGCCGAGATCAAGGCTTACACCGATGGCATGTCGCCGGTGCTGGCGCAGATCGAGGGGGCGCAGATCGACGGCTCAGTGGGCGGGGCTTATGCCGAAAAGCAAAAGTCGCACGTGGATGCCATAGACAGCCTGCTGCAGCAAGCCGCCACCACCTCGCGCGAAGACATGCAGGCCTCTCAGGCGGGCATTGACCACCGCACCCTGGTGCTGTCGGGCATCCAGATGGGGATTTTGGTGCTGGCTTTGCTGGTACTGATTCCTTTGACGTTTTTCACCGTGCGCAGCCTCACCCGGTCGCTGGCCCAGGCCGGCAACATTGCCGAAGCCATCGCCCAAGGCCATCTGTTTGTGCCGGTACAGGCGCAGCACAACGACGAGATTGGCCAACTGGTCAACGCCATGGGGCGCATGCAGGTGTTTTTACGTGAACTGGTGTCGCAGGTGCAACTGGCCGCCCGCACCATCCACGCGTCCAGCACCGAAATTGCCGCAGGCAACCAAGACCTGAGCCACCGCACCGAGCACACCGCCGCCAACCTGGAAGAAACCGTGGCCGCCATGGCCGAACTCACCGGCAATGTGCAGGAGAGCGCCAGCGCCGCCGCCCAGGCCAACCAGATGGCCCAGTCGGCCGCCGAAGTGGCCACGCGCGGTGGTGAAGTGGTGTCGCAGGTGGTGGTGACCATGCGCGAGATCAACGCCAGCTCCAAAAAGATTGCCGACATCACCAGCGTGATCGACAGCATCGCCTTCCAGACCAACATCCTGGCGCTCAACGCCGCCGTGGAAGCCGCCCGCGCAGGCGAACAAGGTCGTGGCTTTGCCGTGGTGGCCAGTGAAGTGCGCCTGCTGGCCCAGCGCTCAGCCCAGGCGGCCAAAGAGATCAGCACGCTGATTGGCACCTCGGTGGCCAAGGCCGACGAAGGCGCCAAGTTGGTGGCCCGCGCAGGCACCACCATGGACGACATCGTGGGCAGCGTGCAACAGGTCACCACCATCATCCGCACCCTGTCCAAGCAGGCCAGCGGCCAAAGCAGCAGCATTGCCCAGATCAGCGAGTCGGTGGGCCAGGTGGACCAGGTGACGCAGCAAAACTCGGCCCTGGTAGAAGAATCCGCCGCCGCATCCGAGTCGCTGCGCGAGCAGGCGGATGCGCTGACCGAGGCAGTCAGCCGGTTCCGGCTGGAGGCCTGAACCTGGTTTTTCGCCTAGGTTGGGCCCCCTAGCCCAACCAGCGCCGCGCGTTGTGCCAGAGCTGCATCCAGGGGCTGAAATCGCTTGTGCTCCCGCTGGTCCAGCTCATTTGCACATTGCGGAACACACGCTCGGGGTGCGGCATCATGGCGGTGAAGCGGCCGTCGGCAGTAGTGACCGCGGTCAGGCCACCGGCGCTGCCGTTCGGGTTGTTTGGATAGACCTCGGTGGCGGCACCGAAGTTGTCGACGAAACGCATGGCGGCAATCGCTTGGGCAGCATCGCCGCGGTAGGCAAAGTTGGCGTAGCCCTCGCCGTGTGCCACCGCGATGGGCAGGCGGCTACCGGCCATGCCTTGCAGGAACACGCTGGGGCATTCCAGCACTTCGACCATGGACAGGCGGGCTTCAAAGCGCTCGCTGCGGTTGGTGGTGAAGCGTGGCCAGGCTTGTGCGCCAGGGATGATGTCGGCCAGCTCGGCAAACATCTGGCAGCCGTTGCACACGCCCAGCGCCAGCGTGTCTTGGCGGGCGAAAAAGGCTTTGAACTCTGCGGCCAGCACCGGGTTGAAGGTGATGCTGCGCGCCCAGCCGATGCCCGCACCCAGGGTGTCGCCGTAGCTGAAGCCGCCGCAGGCCACCACGGCCTGGAAGTCTTGCAGCTTGGCGCGGCCAGTTTGTAAATCGGTCATGTGCACGTCAAAGGCATCGAAACCAGCCAGACCGAAGGCGTAGGCCATCTCGGTGTGCGAATTCACGCCCTGCTCGCGCAGCACGGCGACTTTGGGGCGGGTCAGCAGCAAGGCAGGCGACGCTATGGGTTTAGTAGCTGCCTGCGCAGATGCCACCTGCGCCAGAGCACTATTTGGCTCTATAAATACATGCATGCCGGGATCGGCAGGTGCACCGGCGGCAGCGTGCTCGGCATCGGCTCCAGCGGGATTGTCGCGCTGCTGGCAGATCTTCCAGCTCACGCTGTCCCACACTTGGTGCAGGTCGGCCAGGCGGGCAGCGAACACGGCCTTGGCATCGCGCCAGACCTGCACTTCGCCCACGCCTGCGCTGATGGCGCTGCTGGCGGGACGGGTTTTGCCGACGATGTGGCTGTGCTTGGCCAGGCCGTGCGTCCGCAGGGTCTGGATGGCAGCATCGCGGTCGGACGTGCGCACTTGCAGCAGCACGCCGAGTTCCTCGTTGAACAGCGCTTTGAGCGTCAGCTCTTCGCGGCGCGGGCCGACCTGACCCGCCCAGTTTTTGCTGTCGCCCACGTCCATGCGGCTGTCGCTGATGCCGTCGCCTTCGGTGACCAGCAGGTCTACGTTCAAGGCCACGCCGACGTGCCCGGCAAACGCCATTTCGCAGGCGGCCGCAAACAGGCCGCCGTCGCTGCGGTCGTGGTAGGCCAACAGCTTGGGGCGCAACGCGTTGACAGCGTTGACCAGGTTCACCAAATCTTGCGGGTCGTCCAGGTCGGGCACGGTGTCGCCCACCTGGTTCAGGGTTTGCGCCAGGATGCTGCCGCCCATGCGGTTCTGGCCTTTGCCCAGGTCCACCAAGATCAGCGTGGTGTCTTCCGTGGCGTTGAGCTGCGGGGTCAGCGTGCCGCGCACATCGGCCAGGGTGGCGAAGGCGGTGACGATCAGGCTGACGGGGGAAGTCACCTTCTTTTTGTCATCCGCATCCGTCCACTGCGTGCGCATCGACAGGCTGTCTTTGCCCACGGGGATGGAAATGCCCAGCGCCGGGCACAGCTCCATGCCCACGGCTTTCACGGTGGCGTACAGGGCGGCGTCTTCGCCGGGTTCGCCGCACGCGGCCATCCAGTTGGCGGAGAGCTTGACGCGCGGCAGCTCGAACGGCGCAGCCAGCAGGTTGGTAATGGCCTCGGCCACGGCCATGCGGCCCGACGCGGGGGCGTTGACCGCCGCCAGCGGCGTGCGCTCGCCCAGGGCCATAGCCTCGCCGGCGAAGCCCTTGTAATCGGCCAGGGTCACGGCGCAATCTGCCACCGGCACCTGCCAGGGGCCGACCATCTGGTCGCGGTGGCTCATGCCGCCGACAGTGCGGTCGCCGATGGTGATCAAGAAGCGCTTGCTGGCCACGGTGGGATGGGCCAGCACGTCAATCGTGGCCTTTTGCAGGCTCACGCCGGTCAAATCCACGGGTTGGAAGGTGCGGGCCACGGTCTGCACGTCGCGATGCATTTTGGGCGGCTTGCCCAGCAGCACGTTCATGGGCATATCGACCGGGCTGGCGGCGCCGTCATCGGCCACAACCAGTTGGCGTTCTTCGGTTGCGACTCCGACCACCGAGAACGGGCAGCGCTCGCGTTCGCACAGCGCGGTAAAGGCAGCCAGCGACTCGGGCGCGATGGCCATCACGTAGCGTTCCTGGCTCTCGTTGCACCAGATTTCCTTCGGGCTCATGCCGCTTTCTTCCAGCGGCACGCCGCGCAGGTCGAAACGCGCGCCCCGGCCCGCATCGTTGGTCAGCTCGGGGAAGGCGTTGCTCAGGCCGCCTGCGCCGACGTCGTGGATCGCCAAAATCGGGTTTTCGGCGCCCTGCATCCAGCACTGGTTAATCACTTCTTGCGCCCGGCGTTCGATTTCCGGGTTGCCGCGCTGCACCGAGTCAAAGTCCAGCGAGGCCGCGTTGGCTCCCGTGGCCATGGAGCTGGCAGCGCTGCCACCCATGCCGATGCGCATGCCGGGGCCGCCCAGCTGGATCAGCAGCGAACCGGCGGGAAATTCGAGCTTGTGCGTTTGCGTCGCGTCGATGGTGCCCAGGCCACCGGCCAGCATGATGGGCTTGTGGTAGCCGCGGCGGATGCTGTCCACGTCGGAGGTCACGGTTTGCTCGTATTCGCGAAAGTAGCCCAGCAGGTTGGGCCGACCAAATTCGTTGTTGAAAGCCGCGCCGCCCAGCGGGCCCTCGGTCATGATGCTCAAGGGGCTGGCAATGTGCTCGGGTTTGCCAATAGACACGTCGCCCTCTTGCGGCCAGAGCTTGGAGACGGTGAAGCCAGTCAGGCCTGCCTTGGGCTTGGAGCCCCGGCCAGTGGCACCTTCGTCGCGGATTTCGCCGCCCGCGCCGGTAGACGCACCGGGGAACGGCGAGATGGCGGTGGGGTGGTTATGGGTTTCCACCTTCATCAGCACGTGGTGCAGGGCGCTACTCTTTTCGTAGCTGCTTGCGCTGGTGCTATCTGTGCTGGAGGCTGATTTGGCTAAGAAACGCTCGATCTCGTAACCTTCCATGACGGAGGCGTTGTCCGAGTACGCCACCACGCTGTGCTGCGGCGCCAACTGGTGGGTGTTGCGGATCATGCCGAACAGGCTCTTGGTCTGGGCCACGCCGTCGATGGTGAACTCGGCGTTGAAGATTTTGTGGCGGCAGTGCTCGCTGTTGGCCTGGGCAAACATCATCAGTTCCACATCGCTGGGGTTGCGTTGCAGCGTGGTGAAGGCGTTGACCAGGTAGTCAATTTCGTCGTCGGCCAGGGCCAGGCCGAATTCGGTGTTGGCGGCCAGCAGCGCAGCCCGGCCACCGCCGAGTACATCTACCTGGGCCAGTGGGGCGGCTTCCAATGCGGTAAACAGCTCTTGGGCTTGGCTGCGGTCTAGCATGGCGCTTTCGGTCATGCGGTCGTGTAGCAGGTCGGCCACATGGGCCAGTTGCTCAACCGACAAGGTGGTTTTGCCCAGCAAAGGCTGCTTCACCGTCAGGCGGTATTCGACGAAACGCTCCACCCGGCGCACCGCCAGGCCACAGTTGTGGGCAATGTCGGTGGCTTTGGAAGCCCAGGGCGACACGGTGCCAAAACGCGGCGTGACCACCAGCAAGGGGCCTTCGGTGGGGCCTGCATACGGGTCGCCGTAGGTCAGCAAACCCGCCAGTTGCGCACGCACGGCATCCGCAGGCGCGGCATCGCTGGCCACCAAGTGCACAAAGCGTGCGGCCACGCCGGTGATCTTTTCATGGATGGCTTGCAGCCGGGGCAGGAGTTGCTGAACACGGAAGTCGCTAAGGGCGTTGCCGCCTTCAAACAGAGAGATATGCAAGGTCACGGTGGCGGCCTGGTTGGGGAAAAATGTGGACTGGGTGGCCCGGTGGCGCAGCGCGCAAACCGCTGCTACGGGCAAACCCTAGAGCGCAGAATTTTAACGGCTGCGCAAAGTCCCAAAGGCGGCGCAGCAACCCATCGCGGCATCTAGGATAATTAGGGGCTATGACCATCACCTACAAAGACGCAGACGGCATCGCAGGTATGCGCGTCGCGGGCCGCCTGGCTTCCGAAGTGCTCGACTACCTGACCCCCCACGTAGTACCCGGCGTGACCACTAACCACCTCGACAAGCTGGCGCATGACTACATCACCCAGGTGCAAGGCGGCATTCCGGCCCCGTTGAACTACACCGGCGGCGGTAACGTCCCCTACCCCAAATCGATCTGCACCTCGGTCAACCACCAGGTTTGCCACGGCATTCCCAACGACAAGCCGCTGAAAAAAGGCGATAGCGTGAACATCGACGTGACCGTCATCAAAGACGGCTGGCACGGCGACACCAGCCGCATGTTCATAGCGGGCGAAGGCAGCATTTTGGCCAAGCGTCTGGCCGCCCTAACCTACGACGCGATGTGGCACGGTATCAAGATGGTCAAGCCCGGCATCCACCTGGGCGACATCGGCCACGCCATCCAGCGCTTTGCCGAAAGCAACGGTTTCAGCGTGGTGCGCGAGTTTTGCGGCCACGGCATTGGCCGCATCTTCCACGAAGAGCCGCAGGTGCTGCACTATGGCAAGCCCGGCACGCTGGAGATGCTGAAAACTGGCATGACCTTCACCATCGAGCCGATGATCAACGCGGGCAAGAAGGAGATCAAGGAAGGCCCTGAAAAAGACGGCTGGAGCATCGTCACCAAAGACCATTCGCTGTCCGCCCAGTGGGAGCACACGATTCTGGTCACCGAAACCGGCTACGAAGTGCTGACGCTGTCCGCGGGAAGCCCGCCTACGCCGGCCTTTGTGCCCGTACAAGCTGCTGCCACCGCGTGAAACGCGACGCAGGTCTGATGACCGATATCCCCGCATTGCGGGCGCACTACCTGGATGAAAAGTCGCTGCTGCTCGAAGCGGTGCGGGAGAGCGGTGCCAGCACCCGTGGCGTGCGGACCACGCTGCAGAACCTGTCGGCACTGACCGACGACATCCTGCGCGGCCTGTGGGCGATTGCCGGATTTACCCCCTCCTTCGCGCTAGTCGCGGTGGGTGGATTTGGCCGGGGCGAGCTGTTTCCCTGTTCCGACATCGACGTGTTGATACTGATGCCCGAGGGCGTGTCACCCGAGGCAGACCCGGCGCTCAAGGCCCGCATTGAGAGCTTCATCGGCAGTTGCTGGGATACCCGGTTGGAGATCGGCTCCAGCGTGCGCACGGTGGACGACTGTCTGGCCGAAGCCAGCAAAGATGTCACGGTACAGACCTCGCTACTCGAATCGCGCCTGGTCACCGGCGACACCAAGCTGTTCAACCAGTTCCGCAAGCGCCTGTCGGACGCGCTGGACCCGCGCGCATTTTTCGTGGCCAAAACCCTGGAAATGCGCCAGCGGCACAACAAGTTTGAAAACACACCGTTTTCGCTCGAACCCAACTGCAAAGAGTCGCCCGGCGGCCTGCGCGACCTGCAGACTATTTTGTGGGTGGCCAAGGCCGCCAAGCTGGGCAAAACCTGGGATGAACTGGTGCGCAGCGGCATCGCCACCCCGCACGAGGCCAAGCAGCTCAAGCGCAACGAGTCCTTGCTGTGCCTGATCCGCGCCCGCCTGCACCTCACGGCCGGTCGCCGCGAAGACCGGCTGGTGTTCGACCTGCAAACCGCCGTGGCCGAATCGTTTGGCTACCAAACCGTGTCCGAAGACACCGGCTTGCCGGTGCGTGCCAGCGAGGCACTGATGCGCCGCTACTACTGGGCCGCCAAGGCTGTCAGCCAGTTGAACCAGATCGTGCTGCTCAACATCGAGGAGCGCCTCAACCCGTCTACCCACGCGCTGCGCCCCATCAATGAGCGGTTTTTTGAAAAAGCCGGAATGATCGAGGTGGCCAGCGACGATCTGTACACCCGCCATCCACACGCGATTCTGGAAACTTTTTTGCTGTACGAAACGGCAGGCGGCATCCACGGCCTGTCGGCGCGCACGCTGCGCGCGCTGTACAACGCCCGCGGCGTGATGACCGCCAAGTTTCGCAACGACCCGGTGAACCGGGCGACGTTTCTGGCGATTTTGCAGGCCCCTTCGGGCATTACCCATGCGCTGCGGCTGATGAACGACACCTCGGTGTTGGGGCGCTATCTGTGGGTATTTCGGCGCATCGTGGGGCAAATGCAGCACGACCTGTTCCACGTCTACACGGTAGACCAGCACATCATGATGGTGCTGCGCAATGTGCGCCGCTTCTTCATGGCCGAACACGCCCACGAATACCCGGCCTGCTCGCAGCTGGGTGCGGGCTGGGACAAACCCTGGATCTTGTACGTGGCGGCACTGTTCCACGACATTGCCAAAGGCCGGGGCGGCGACCATTCCGACCTGGGTGCCCGCGAAGTGCGGCGTTTTTGCACCCAGCACCACATTGCCGCCGAAGACAGCCGGTTGATCGAATTTTTGGTCACCGAGCACCTGACCATGAGCCGTGTGGCCCAAAAGGCCGACCTCAGCGACCCCGACGTAATCGCCGCCTTCGCCAAACGCATGGGCAACGAGCGCTACCTGACCGCCCTGTACCTGCTGACGGTAGCCGACATCCGCGGCACCAGCCCCAAGGTCTGGAACGCCTGGAAGGGCAAGCTGCTGGAA
>NZ_JBDTEM010000176.1:0-9402 GCF_039922535.1 Rhodoferax sp.
TGCTGCACCTTGACCGCCGGCACGCCCCAGGCAATCAGCCGGTCGCCCACGCCCAGCGGGGTGATGAAGTGCGCCACCTTGGGTGCCAGCTGCAGGATGGCGGCGTAGTCTAGATGGTCGTAGTGGTCGTGCGACAGGATCACGCCGGTGATGGGCGGCAGGTCGGCAATGCCCATGGGCGGCGCGTGGAAGCGCTTCGGACCAATGAACTGCAGCTGCGAGGCGCGCTCGGCAAACACCGGGTCGGTCAGCCAAAATTTGCCGTCCATCTTCAGCAGCATGGTCGAGTGGCCGAAGCGCCACAGGCTTTTGTCCGGCGCGGCCAGCAGCTCGGCCTGGGTCAGTGCCAGCACCGGCAACGGCTGGGCAGGCGAGGCCAGCGCGGGTTTATCCACCATGAAGCGCCACAGCAGGGTCAGCGTCTTCCAGGTGCCGATGGCGTGGCGCGGCACGGGGTTGCGGAATGTGCCGTCGCTGAATTGCGGCGACGTGGCATAGGAGGCGGTGGGCAGACTAGGGGAGCAGAGGGTGTAGGCCATGGCGATCAAGCAGGTAAGGGCAATAAAAAACCAGGAAAGGTGGAGTTTCATGGGTTAAGTTAAAAAGTACACTGCACAGTGTAGTGCAAGTTTTAAAAAAGTAAACTCAGCGGTGTAAAATTTAGACCATGCTCTCTGAACCGTCCCCTCCCACCCTGCTCACGCACCGCAAGCGCGAAGCCATCTTGCAGGCCGCCATCAGCGAATTCCGCGCCCACGGTTTTGCTGGCACCAGCATGGACCGCGTGGCGGCCGTGGCCGAGGTGTCAAAGCGCACGGTCTACAACCATTTCCCCAGCAAGGACGAGCTGTTCGCCGCCATCCTTGTGCAGCTGTGGCAGCGCGCGCAGGGCCTGTTGACCGTGGCCTACCAGCCCCAGAAACCCTTGCGCGCGCAGTTGCTGGAATGCCTGGAGCAGAAGATGCGGCTGCTCAACGACAGCAGTTTTGTGGACCTGTCGCGGGTGGCGATTGCCGAAATGATGCAGTCGCCGCAGCGCGCCCAGGCCATGGTGGCCCGGCTGGCCGAGAAGGAAGAGGGCCTGGTCACCTGGATCCGCGCTGCCCAGCAGGACCAACGGCTGCGCGCGGGTGTGGACCCGCAGTACGCGGCCGACCAGTTGCAGGGCATGGTCAAGTCGTTTGCCTTTTGGCCGCAGCTGGCCCTGGGCCAGCCGCCGCTAGAAGACGCGCAGCAACAGCGCGTGTTGGCCGACTGCGTCGATATGTTTCTGGGCTTCTACGCGACCCCCCAGAAAGCTTAAACCGTGGTCACGGTGACCTGCATGTTTTGGATCTCCAGCGGCGCGCTGCCGTAGTCCGAGATAAACGCCACATCCGCTGCGTCCCGCCCGTAGGCCAGCACGATGCGCCCTCCGCGCGGCTGGCTCTGGGTGGCATCGAAGGTGTACCAGCGGCCATTCACAAACACCTCAAACCAGGCGTGCAGGTCCATCGGGTCCAGCCCGTACAGGTAGCCCACGACGATGCGCGCGGGCAGGCGCAGGCTGCGGCACAGGGCGATGCCCACATGCGCAAAGTCTCGGCACACGCCCGCGCCCTGGGACAGGGTGTCCATGGCATCGGTGGTGGCCGTGCTCACGCCGTATTGGTAGTTCAGGTTGGTGTGGATCCAGGCCCGGATGGCTTCCGCTTGGTCGTAGCCAGGCAGTGCATTGCCCACAATGCCCAGCGCCCGTTCTGCCATCTTGTCCGACGGGCAGTAACGGCTTTGCAGCAGGTAGAGCAGCACGTCGTCGGGCAGAAATTGCATGGGCGTGGGGGCGGCTTGGGGCGCGGTGGCAATGTTGGCATCCACTTCGGCGGTGACCGACAAAGCCATGTCCGTGTGGCCGGGCTGCAGCACCATGCGCTGGCACAGGTTGCCGTAGACATCGGTGTAGTCAAAACGCGGCACCCAGGGCTGCACGTTGAAACTTTCCTCCAGAATATTCTGGGCATCGCCCTGGCAGGCCCGGAGCATGGCGACCAGAGGGCAGTCGGCGGCGTTGTTCACCGACAGGGTGCAGGTGGCCGTAATTTGCATGCGTGCGTCTCCCATAAAAAAAGCCCAGCTTAGCCCTGCATCTGTGACAAGGGTGTAGGAAGAAGGCGCTTTATTTTCAGGACGCGAGGCCGTGTGTCCAAGCCGGTTTCACGCCCTGCAGCAAGGCTGCATTTCATCCGTGCAGCATGTGCATCGCGTACCGTTTAAGCCACATCCACCACGATTTTGCCCGCGCTGTGGCCGCCGATGAGGGCCTGGTAGGCCGCGTCCACGTTGCCCAGGTGGAAGCGTCGCGGGTCTAGCCTTGGCACCAACTGGCCAGCGTCCACCAGGCGGGCGATTTCCCGCAAGATGGCGCCATGCTGGCTGCGGCCTGTGCCGGTTAGCAGCGGCAGCAGGGTAAACACACCCGAGTAGCTGGCCGCACGGAACGACAAGGGCGCCAGAGCATGGGTGCCCCAGCCCAGGCAACTGACGACCTGGCCGAAGCGCCGCACGGCGGCAAACGAGGCGTCCAGGGTGGCACCGCCCACGGTGTCGTAGACCACATCAAAGCCCTGGCCAGCCGTGCGCTCGGCCACGTACTGCTCTACGGTCTGGGCGCGGTAGTCGATGGGTGTCGCACCCAGGCTGCGGATATAGGGCAGGTCGGCCGCTGAGCCGGTGGCGAACACCTGGGCCCCCAGGGCTTTGGCGATTTGCACCGCCACATGGCCTACGCCGCCCGCGCCACCATGGACCAGCACGCGTTGCCCGGCCTGCAGCCGTGCGCGGTCCACCAGGCCTTCCCAGGCGGTGATGCTGACCAGGGGCAGGGCGGCGGCCTGGCGCATGTCCAGCGTGGCGGGTTTCAGCGCCAGCAACTCGGCATCCACCGCGGCATATTCGGCCAGCGAGCCCGGCACGCCACCGACACCGCCCGCCATGGCGTACGCCGCATCGCCGGGCTGGAAACCGCTGACCCCCGCGCCCAGGGCGACCACGGTGCCAGCCAGGTCGATGCCCAGAATTGCTGGCAGCGGCTGCCGCGCATGGGCGGCCTGGCCAGCGTGGATTTTGGTGTCCAGCGGGTTGGCGCCACTGGCCGCAATGCGCACCAGCACCTGGCCTGGGCCAGCTTGTGGGCGGGCGATCTGGGCGATGCGTTGCGGTGCCCCAGCGGCGTCTGCGATGGCGGCGGCCATGGTGGGGGAGGTGAAAGAAGTGGTCATGGGGACTGTCCTTGGTAGTGGGAAGCCTCGATTCTTTGCTGAACTAAAGTGTTTGAAAATAGACAAAAATGCACGTACTTAATGCATAAATGAATGGATGTGCCATGCCACTCGAATGGAGCGATCTGCGCATCTTTCTGGCCATTGCCCGTGCCGGCAGCTTGGGTGCGGCAGCGCGCCTTGCCGGGCAAAGCCAGCCCACCATGGGCCGGCGTCTGCGTGCGCTGGAGGCGGCACTGGGCCAGACCTTGTTCCAGCGCACCGGCGACGGCTTTGTGCTCACCCACGAGGGCGCGGCCGTGCTGCCCCATGCCGAGCGCATGGAGGAGGAAACCCTGGCCTTCCAGCGCCAGTTGGCGGGTGCCAACGGCCAGCTCGACGGCCTGCTGACGATCTCTTCGTCGGACTGGTTTGGGGTGCACCTGTTGGCACCGGTGCTGGCCGAATTCGCCCGCTTGCAGCCGCAGGTTACGGTAGAGCTGCTGACCACGGCCAGCCGCCTGAGCCTGCCCCGGCGCGAGGCCGACATGGTGTTCCGCATCCAGCCTTTCGACGAGCCCGAGGTGGTGGCGCGCAAGCTGCTGCACATCCCCTACGGTGTTTACTTGCCGATGGGCATGGCCGCGCCGCGGGTGGGTGAGGGTGTCGGCACGCCGATCATCACCATGGACACAGCGTTTGGCGGAATGCCCGACGCGCAGTGGCTGCGGCGGGTGCTACCACAGGCCCATGTGGTGTCGCGCTGCAACAACCGCGATGTGCAGGCGCGTCTGTGCGCGCTGGGAGTGGGTTTGGCGGTACTACCCCGGCCGCTGGGCGACAGCCTGGCGGGCGTGCAGCGCATCAGCCTGGGGGAAGAGCCGCCGGGGCGCGACACCTGGGTGGGCTACCACCGTGATCTGCGCCGGTTGGCGCGGCTCAGGGCACTGCTGGATTTGGTCTTGGCGCGGCTGGCGGATTGAGCCGGATGATCTAGTGCGCTCAGTGTGCGCTAGCGGATTGCGTGGATATGGTTTTGGGGTAACGCGGCCTGGCCGTAGCTTGGGTCGGTTGGTACAGACATTAGCCGCATGGAGCCTTGTGTCCGCGCAAGAAGGAAGCTGAGAATTTTCCTTCTATGCGATGGCCTGATTCCAGGTAAAAACTCCACTCTCCATCAAGTGTTTTGTCGCTTACATGCGTAAAGAGGACGCTTCCACTTTGGACAAAGTTGCAGGGATAGGCATAAGGTTGACATACCCAGGCGAGCAGTCCCCCATTGCTGTCAGGATTTTGAATCTGCCATCGCCGAAGTTGCTTGATGTTCGACAGAGTACTGTTGGCACGCACCTTGAGCACCTGATTACCTACTGGTTGGCCTGTGAATGTAGGTGCAACCTGCAATGCATCGAACACTGGAAACACTAGGTCGATGGCCGCACCGTCGGTGCTGGAGCAACTCTCGACGGCTGTCCCGATCGGTGACACCCTCAGCATTGGAGAGCGCAACACAAAGAAACTTGCGAGGACCAAGATGACAAATGCAAGTATCGCGGAGACGGTTAAAGGTTTTAGCGACATGAAGTGTGCCGATTTCTAGAAAGTTGAACGGTATTGCGTTGACCAGCAGTGCAATTGAGATTTGTCATCGGTAACCCGCCACATCCGTAGCTCAGTCAGCAATTCTGATTCGCACAAATTTATAAGAAAGAGCGCCCCTGCGCAGGTTTTATCTGCGCCGACAGCTATCAAATACAGAGCGTCAAGAACACCCTGCCGCATCAATACCGACCAGAGCCCTCGCTAGGCTGCACCAACCAGTACAACACCACCAGCCAGCCGATCACCGGCAGAAAGAACAGCAGTTGCCACCAGCCGCTGCGGTCGGTGTCGTGCAACCGGCGCGTGGTGACGGCAATGTAGGGCAGCAGGGTGGCGATCGAGAAGGCGCCGGACAGCTTTTCGCTGATGGTCCCCAATGCCAGGGTGGCGATCACGCAGAACAAGGCCCACCACCAGAATTCCGGCCGCGAGGCCCGGCCGTCAAAGCTGGCGTATTTGGAGAAGCAGGTGCGCACGGATTCGGTGAACTGCATGGTCGGCCTTTGGCGGGATGGACAAGTGCCCGAGGTTAGCGGGGTTCTGTGGCGAACCGGTAGGCACCGTCCCTCATTTGCGGGAAGTTCTATGCCACGCGCTCCAGGCCGTGCAGCAAGTCGGCGCGCAGCAGTTCGCCAAAGCGGCGCAGCTTGGCCGGGTAAAACTGCGCATACGGATACAGCAAATACATGGGCAGCGGGGCCGCATGCCATTCGGGCAGCAGGTGCAGCAGCCGGCCCGCTTGCACATCGTCGGCCACCGCCCAGGCGGAGGCCACACACACGCCCAGGCCCATCAAGGCCGCATTGCGCAGGGCAAACAGGCTGTCGGTGCTGATGCGCGGCTGCAGGGCGATGCGCTGCTGGGCGCCGTCGCGGTGCTGCAAGCTGATTTCGTTGCGGTAGAAGGTGCGCAAGGCCAGCCAGGGCAGTGCGCTGAGTTCGGCCGCGTGGCCGGGCAGCGGCGCACCGCCCAGCACCGCTGGCGCGGCCACCACGATGCGCGGAATCTCGGCCAGCTTCACCGCCACTACCGCCGGGTCTTCCACCGTGCCGACGTGGATGGCGCAGTCGATGCCATCGGCTATGAAGTTGGGCGTGCCGTCGTGCAGCAGCCACTCCACCGCCACCCGGGGGTAGCGGCGCAGGTAGTCGGCCAGGGGTGCAATGAGTTGCTGCTGGCCAAACGCATGCGGCGCCATCACGCGCAGCGTGCCCTCGGGCACGTCCTGGCTGCCGCGCAGGTCGGCCTCGAACGCGTCCCAGCGACCCAGCAGGTCTTTGGCGCGGGCGAAGCAGCGGGCGCCGTCCTCGGTAAGCTGCATGGCGTGGGTGGAACGCTGCAGCAGCTTGATGCCCAGTGAGCGCTCCAGCGCCTGCAAGCGGCGGCTCACGGTGGGCTGGGTCGCGCCCATCTGCACCGCAGCGGCCGACAGGCTGCCCGCCTCGACGATGCGCACAAAGGTTTGCATCAGTTCGATGCGGTCGGGGGCGGTCTTCATGCGCCAAGCGTATAACAATTGTGCCTAGCGCGGGCGTTCCCTGCAAAGCCGGATTCAAGCACACTCGCGGCATTCGATTATTTGAGGGTTTCTACCATGTCTTCATCTGCTTTAACGCATGACCAACCCAGCGCAGCGATGCCCGGCGCGCTGGTGTTGCTATTGGCCGCAGGCGCGGGCCTGGCGGCTGCGGCGCTGTACTACAGCCAGCCCATGCTGGGCGTGCTGGCGGGCGAGTTCCAGGCTTCCCCGGTCGCCATCGGCCTAGTGCCGACGCTGACGCAACTGGGCTACGCGCTGGGCCTGATCCTGCTGGCCCCGCTGGGCGACCGGTTTGATCGCCGCCGCATCATCCTGGGCAAGGCGGCCATTCTGTGCGTTGCGCTGTTGACCGCTGCGGCGGCACCGTCTATTGGCGTGCTGCTGGCGGCCAGTTTGGCGATTGGTATCTCGGCCACGCTGGCCCAAGACATCGTGCCCGCCGCCGCCACGCTGGCCCCCGAAACCAGCCGCGGCAAGACGGTGGGCACAGTGATGACCGGGCTGCTGCTGGGCATTTTGCTGTCGCGCGTGGTGTCGGGCTTTGTGGCCGAGCACGCGGGCTGGCGCAGCATGTTTGTGGTGGCCGCCCTCAGCATCGCCTTGCTGGGCGTGGCGGTGTGGCGCGGCCTGCCGCGGTTTGTGCCGACCACCCAGCTGTCGTACCTGGCGCTGATGGGCACGCTGGGCGCGCTGTGGCAGCGCCACAACGGCTTGCGCCGGGCGGCCCTGGCCCAGGGCCTGCTGAGCGTGGGCTTCAGCGCGTTCTGGTCCACGCTGGCGGTGATGCTGCATGCCGCGCCCTTCCACCTGGGCAGTGCCGCCGCCGGGGCGTTTGGCCTGGCGGGGGCGGCCGGGGCACTGGCCGCGCCGCTGGCGGGCAAGATGGCCGACCGCAAAGGCCCCGAGGTGGTGACACGCATCGGCGCGGGCCTGGTGGTGGCCGCGTTTATCGTGATGGCCCTGGGCAGCATGGGCACGGGGGGCCCACTGTGGTTGATCGCCGTGGGTGCGGTGGTGTTCGACTTGGGCGTGCAGGCCAGCCTGATCGCCCACCAGACCATCGTCTACAGCCTGGAGCCCGCCGCCCGCAGCCGCCTGAACGCGGTGCTGATGGGCGGCATGTTCATCGGCATGGCCAGCGGTGCTTGGCTGGGTAGCCAGGCCTTGGCCCAGTGGGGCTGGCCGGGCGTGTGTGGCTTGGCAGCGCTGGCGGGTGGGCTGGCCCTGAGCGTGCGGCTCTGGCCAAAAAATAAGTGATGAAATAGGCTTCCAGCGCAGGTGCTAACTGCGCTGGAAGCTATCGTTTTAAAAGCAGTTATCCTCTTTGCATGACCCCACTGCCCACCACCCACTGGCCCCGCATCTTCACCCTGTGGCTGTGCGGCGTGCTGGCGGCGATGCAGTTTTCCAAAGTGTCTTTCGCCTTCCAGGCCCTGCAGGCCACCTACGGGGCCACACCGGCAGCCATGGGCTGGATCTTGTCCACCGTGGGCATGGTCGGGCTGGTGTTTGGGGTGGCGATGGGCCTGTGTGCACCGGCCATGGGCTACCGGCGTTTGCTGCTGCTGGGCATGGGGCTGGGGGCGGTGGTGGCCCTGGTGCAGTCGCTGCTGCCGCCGTTTCCGCTGCTGTGGTTGACGCGTTTGTTCGAAGGTGTGTCGCAACTGGCGGTGGTGGTGGCCGCGCCCACGCTGATCATGCAGCACAGCGCGCCGCAGCACCGCTCCATCGCCATGGGGCTGTGGAGCACGTTTGTGGGGGTGGCGTTTGCGCTCACCGCCGCGGGCGGGGGCTGGGTGCTGGCGCATTGGCAGCTCAGCGGCATGCTGGTGCTGCACGCGGCGGGCATGGCGCTCATGGCGGGCGCGGTGCTGTGGCAACTGCCTCGCGACAGCGCGGCCCGACCCGCCTGGCCCACGCTGGCCAGCCTGCCGCAGTTGCATGCGCGCATTTACAGCCAGTGGGCCACGGCGCTGCCGGGGGGCTGCTTTTTCTTCTACACCGCCACCGCCATCGCCTTGCTGACCTTTATTCCGCCCCAGGCCGGGGCCGACCGCGCCTGGCTGGCGGTGGCGCTGCCGCTGCTGAGCATTGGCGGTAATTTTTTGGCGGGCTGGCTAGCCCAGTCGCTGCTGCGGCCATCGCTGCTGGTGCGCCTGGCGTTTGCCGGTGTGGCTGCGGCCGCGCTGGCGCTGGGGGTTTGCCTGTGGTTGGGCGTAGCCATTGCGCCGGTCGCCCTGGTGCTGATCGCGCTGGTCGGCCTGGCGGGCGGTGCTGCCTTTGCGCTGGTGCCATATTTGAGTGATGCGCCCCCGGTGCAGGCCCGTGCCACGGGGGCGGTCGCGCAGCTGGGCAATCTGGGCTCCACCCTGGGGCCGCCGGTATTTGCCTACGCCCTCGAAGGGCTAGGTCCGGTGGGCCTGGTCTTGCCACTGGGGATATTTGCGCTGGCGGGTTTAAGCTTGGCCACCTGGGGTATTCGCCAACACCACCGCGCTATTTAGAACACACCACCATGCTGCAACTCCACTACGCCCCCAGCACCGCCGCCATGGCACCACACATCCTGCTGGAAGACATCGGTCTGCCGTATGAACGCGTGCTGGTCGACACCCGCACCGGCGCGCACAAGGCCCCCGGCTACCTGGCGCTCAATCCCAACGGCTTGGTCCCGGTGCTGACCGACGGCGACCTGGTGCTGTTCGAGTCCGCCGCCATCTGCCTGCACCTGTGCGACATGCATCCGCAAGCCGGTTTGGCCCCGGCGGTGGGCACGGTGGAGCGCGCCCATTTCTACAAGTGGCTGGTGTGGATGACCAACACCCTGCAAAGCACGCTGATCGCCTACTTTTACCCGCACCGCATGGTCAACCCCGGCAACACCGCCGCTGCAGCCGAAGTGCAGACCCAGGCCGAACTCCGCGTGGGCACCTTGCTGGCCCAACTGGATGCCGAACTGGCCCGCCACGGCGGCCCCTGGCTGCTGGGCGCGCACTATTCCGCGCTGGACGCGTATGCGCTGAT
>NZ_JBDTEM010000177.1:0-3852 GCF_039922535.1 Rhodoferax sp.
CGCCTTTGTGGGGCCTGGCGCTGCCGCTGATCGGCATTTTCTATGCCGCTTTCACGGTGCAATCGGCCATCCAGCATTGGTCGGGCCGGGGCTGCGTCACCGGCGCGCTCAATGCACTTACGCACCAGGCTGAAGCCGTTGGAATGCACGCCGCTACTGGTCAGGCCCAGCACCACGTCGCCGGGCTGGATGTCGCGGCCGGTCAGGATTTTGGATTTTTCGACTGCACCCACGGCAAAACCGGCCAGGTCGTACTCACCAGCCGGGTACATGCCGGGCATTTCCGCGGTTTCGCCGCCGATCAGCGCGCAGCCAGACAGTTCGCAACCCTTGGCGATGCCGCCGACCACGGCGGCTGCGGTGTCCACATCCAGCTTGCCGCAGGCAAAGTAGTCGAGGAAGAACAGCGGCTCCGCACCTTGCACCAGCACGTCGTTGACGCTCATGGCCACCAGGTCGATGCCCACGGTGTCGTGCATATTCCATTCGAACGCCAGGCGCAGCTTGGTGCCCACGCCATCGGTGCCGCTGACCAACACCGGCTCTTTGTAGCGCTTGGGCACTTCAAACAGCGCGCCAAAGCCGCCAATGCCCGCCAGCACGCCTTCGCGCATGGTTTTTTTGGCTAAGGGTTTGATGCGCTCGACCAGCGCGTCGCCTGCGTCGATATCGACCCCCGCGTCTTTGTAGGAGAGGGGGGCGGTGTGGTCGGCTTGGGAGGTGGTCATGGTGGTCATGGTCAGAGCGTTCACACGGGGTGAATCAAGAGGTGAAGGGCTTTAAGAAGGCCCAGATATCAGGGCCGGCGGGATTTGTCCGCGTAGCCCTCTACAATTTGCACGGATTTTAAGGGCAGGCGGCGCGCTGCTGCATCCGCCCCAATCGCTGTTTTTATTCCACCCTGAGCCCCACACCCTCCACCTGATGCAATTTACCTCTACCCAACGGCGTGCCCTGGCCTGGTTTTCCATTGCTGTCGTGGCCGTGCTGGCCCTGTGGCTGCTAGGGCCGGTACTGACCCCGTTTGTGGTGGCGGCGGTGTTGGCCTACATGCTGACACCGCTGGTGGATCGGCTCGACAACCTGTTCCGGGGTCGCGTGCCGCGCGTGCTGGCGGTGGCCGTGGTGGAGCTATTGTTCATCGTGGTGCTGTTAGCCATACTTTTGCTGATCGTGCCTATCCTGTTCAAAGAAGCGCCGCTGATGCGCCAACAGGTGCCGCTGCTGCTGGACAGCCTGACCAACTGGCTCACGCCGCTGCTGGCCCAGTTGGGGGTCAAGGTGTCGCTAGACCCGACCAGCATCAAGGCCTTTGTGTTCAAGTACCTCAACGCCAATGTGGAGGATGCGCTGGGCTCGCTGGTGTCCTCCGTACGCCTGGGAGGCAGCTTGGCCATGGCGGTGCTGGGCAATTTGGTGCTGATTCCGGTGGCGCTGTTTTATTTGCTGATGGACTGGGACCGGTTTATCGCCCAACTGGTGTCGCTGGTGCCTACCCGCGCACGCCCAGGTTTTGACAGCTTTGTAGAAGAGGCCGACGAGGTGCTGGGCCAGTACTTGCGCGGCCAGTTGCTGGTAATGCTGATCATGGCGGCGTTCTACGCCATTGGCCTGTCGTTGTTTGGGTTGGATTTGGGTCTGCCGATTGGCCTGTTTACCGGGCTGGCCATGTTTGTGCCCTACCTGGGCTTTGGCGTGGGCCTGGTGCTGGCGGCATTGGCTGGACTGTTGCAGTTTGCGTCCATCAAGGCGCTGGTGATGGTGGCCGTGGTGTATGGCATTGGCCAGTTCATTGAAAGCTTGTTTCTCACGCCGCGGCTGGTGGGCGAGCGCATTGGCCTGCACCCGCTGGCGGTGATTTTTGCCCTGCTGGCCTTTGGCCAGGTGTTTGGCTTTGTCGGTATTTTGGTGGCGCTGCCCGTGAGCGCCGTGCTGCTGGTGGCCATACGCCGCATCCGTGGCAGCTATCTGGCCAGCCGGCTTTATCAGGGTTAGACCAGGATGCAGCAACTGGTACTCGACATCGGGCTGGGCACCAGCCCAACGCTTGCCAACTTTTTTGGCGGCCCCAACGCGGCCGCCTTGCAGCATGTGCAGCAGGCCGTGGTCGATACCGGCCGCCCGCTGCAAACCTACTTATGGGGCGGCCCCGCCACCGGCAAAACCCATATGCTGCGCGCCGTGCGCGAGGCCTACCGCGTGCAAGCCGCCCGCGTCGGCTGGATGGACCCCAGCGTCTACGAGCCAGCCGAATTCGACGACACCTGGGCGGCAGTGCTGCTGGACGACGTGCACCTGTACAACCCGGCGCAGCAGCACATGGCCTTTAAATGGTTTGTCAACGCGCAAACCTGCAGTTGCTGGGTGCTGGGTGCGGGCGACGTGCCCCCGGCTGATTTGCAGCTGCGTGAAGACCTGCGCACGCGCCTGGGCGGTGGCAACGTGTTTGCCCTGCAACTGCTGAGCGAAGCCGAGCTGCGCACCGTGCTGGGCCAGGAGGCACAAGCCCGTGGCGTGACTTTGAGCGCCGAGGTGGTGGACTACCTGCTGCGCCGCTTCAGCCGCGACCTGGGCAGCCTGATGCAGTTGCTGGAGCATCTGGACCGCTATGCCCTGCAAACCCAGCGCGCCATCACCATCCCTTTGGTTAAATCCATGTTGGAGACGATTTGAAAGTGAGCCCTATGAAGTTGGCCCTGTTTGACCTGGACCACACCCTGCTGCCCCTGGATTCGGACTACGCCTGGGGCGAGTTCACCACCGCCATCGGCTGGACCGACCCGCAGGTGTTTAAACAGCGCAACGACTATTTTTACGCCCATTACAAGGCCGGCACGCTCGATATTGTGGAATACGTGCTGTTTGCCACCGAAGCCGCGCGCAAGCAGGGTGCTGCAAAATCCATAGCTGCCCACGCAGATTTCATGCGCGCGGTGATCCTCCCGGCCATACAACCCGTGGCCCGTGCATTGCTCAAACAGCACCAAGATGCGGGTGACCAGGTCATCATCGTTACGGCCACCAATGCGTTTGTTACCCGCCCCATCGCCGATGCCCTGGGCGTAGACGAGCTCATCGCCGTGGATCTGGAGCAGGGTGCCGACGGCTGGATCACCGGTCAGATCCGGGGGGTGCCGTCGTTCCGTGAAGGCAAGATCGCCCGCGTCGAAGACTGGCTGGCCGCACGGTCCTTAAGCTGGCAAGACGTGGAGGCCACCTTCTACTCTGACTCTATCAACGACCTGGCGCTGCTGGAAAAAGTCCAGCACCCCGTCGCCACCAACCCCGACGAGCGTTTGCGCGCCATCGCCACCCAGCGCGGATGGCGCATACTGGACTTGTTTACAAAGCAACCATGATCAAGACATTCATCGACAAAATACTCGGCAAAAAGCCTGCCGCCGCCAAAAAGCCTAAGTTTGGCAAACGCGTCGAAATCCCTGTATCCGAGCACGGCATCAACCCCAATCTGGTCGACGAGCGCGCCCTTAACGTGGTCAGTACCCTGCAGCAAGCGGGTTTTGAGGCCTACATCGTCGGCGGAGCGGTGCGCGACCTGCTAGTCGGCCTGCGCCCCAAAGACTTCGACGTGGCCACCAACGCCACGCCCGAGCAGGTCAAGGGCCTGTTCCGCCGCGCCTTCATCATCGGGCGGCGCTTTCGCATCGTCCACGTGGTCTATGGCCGTGGCCGCGAGAACGAAGTGATCGAAGTCTCGACCTTCCGCGCCTACCTCGACAGTGCTGACGCTGAGCAGGTCAAAGGCAATGAGCGCACCAGCAAGGGCGAGCTCTCGGGCATGAAACACGCCGTGGATGCCAGCGGGCGCGTGCTGCGCGACAACGTCTGGGG
>NZ_JBDTEM010000178.1:0-21945 GCF_039922535.1 Rhodoferax sp.
GCCTATGGCCGGGTGCATTTGCGCTGGTAAAATTGGCCCCCAGGCTGCAGTGTTTCGCATTTTTCGTTAACCCCTCGTATCGGCTTGAATAGCCGATACGACATGCAGGGGGGGGCAACACCTGCAGCCTGGCAAAGCCAGTTCTGCGGTGTTCTCGAAGGGGATACGTTCTAGCTGTAGTCTGGATAGACAATAAAAAACCGACCCAAGGGTCGGTTTTTTTGTGGACGCGTGGGCTGCTTAGAACTTGTAGCCGACTGCCAAGGCCAGCGTCAGGGGGTTGAGTGTGACGTCGATGGTCTGGCCGGTGGAGAGTGTGCCCTTGGTTTTGAGGAAGGTCTTGACCACGGTGCCTTCGAGGTACCAGCGGTCGTTCAGGGCCACGGTCGCGCCCGCCTGGATCGACATCGCCAGCTTGGAATCCAGTGACAGCGTGGTCGGGTTGCTAGAGGTGCCGCCGGTGATAGCCGTCAGAGTGGAGGTGCCGCGCTCTTTGTAGAACTTGGCATAGGTCAGGCCCGCGCCCAGGTAGGGGCGAAACTGGGCATTGGCTTCACCAAAATGGTACTGGCCAAACAGCGATATGGGCAGCGACTTGGTTTCGCCAATTTTGCCGACCCCCTGGATGGCCCCGGCACCGGTCAGGTTGTGTTTGAACGGCATCGCCAGGGGCAGATCCAGTGCCCAGTGGTTGGTCACCATGTAGGTGATGCCGCCCGCCAGCCGGGTGTCGCCATCAGAGTCGATCTGCGTACCCGGCAGGCTGGAGGCCGAGAGGTTGCCGCTATCCACCTTGGGCGTGATATTCGTCAGGCCGCCGCGCAGCATCCAGGTGCCCGCGGTTTGCGCTTGTGCGGTGCCCGCGGCCAGCAAAAATGCACAGGCCATGCCAATGGTATTGAGTTTCATCGTGAGTCCTTGTAGGGCTAGTAAGGCTTAAACCAGCCAATCAGATCCAGCCAACTTTGGCCATTTGCTCGGCAACGTAGCGGTCCAGCAGTTTGTAGCCTGCCGGTGTGGGGTGCACGGTATCGGCGTAGAAATAGGTGCTCACATCCACACCGCTGAGGGTGTTGTTGACGGTGCACGCCAGGGACGAGCCCGCCAAAATATTGCCCGCAGGGTTGGAGGCACTGGGGGCCGCGCTGCTGCAGGCGGGTACGGTGACATTGGTAATGCCGTATTGCGCCGGGTTGGTGTACTGGGCTACGCCCTGGGTATACGCATCCACCAGCAGCAGACCCGCAGTGCCATCCAACGCGGTTTTCAGGGTGCTGTTGAACGTAGTGACCATGCTTCTGAGCAGGGCCTGTGCGCCAGAGCCCTGGCCGAAAGGTGTGTTCTCGATGCTTGGGATGTTGACCACCACCACGTGTTTGGCCCCTTTGCCGATCACCGATGCCTGGATGTAGCCTGCCAGCGTGACCGCATGCGCGCCCATGTGCGTCACGGCGGCAGTAGCGGCGGCGTTGATGGCGCTTGCATTGGGTGCAGAAACGGCCGCAATTTCGGTATTGGTCCAACCGGCATAGAAGGCGGACGCTTGGGCGGCACCTAGCGCCTGGGCGATTTGGGTGGACGTTGCCGTTCCGCCGGTGGCAGCCGCCACGTAGGTCGATACCGCCGACACGGCAGTGATGTGCATAAACACATCATTGGCACCGGCCATCACGGTGACCAGCTCGGTACCGGTGTAGTTGCCGTGGGTAGCCAGATGGGTGGCGAACTGGGTCACCAGCGGAACTGCCATCAAGCCGATGTTGCTGGCGTTCGCCGGTGCAGATTGCAAGGCCACGCTGTTCGGCCCGGCCAGCAAAGTCACGCGCGAGCTGCCTTGGGCGTAGTTGGTGCAGTTGGCATTGGGCGATACAGCCACCAAAGGGATTTGCGGGATGTTGGACAACAACCCAGTTTGCGCCGGGCAAGGTGCGGCCACATTGATCTGCCCCGCCAGCAGCTCGGTCCAGTTGACCGGGCCGGTGGTGGTGCCGTTAACGGTGAACTGGCCACCACCCACGGCGGCAATGGCACCCACCTTGTAAGTCCCCACATCGCTCAGGCTGTCACCGAAGGACACCAGGGAGGTGTAGGTCACTTTGGCCGTGGTGTCGCTACCGCCACCACCGCAGGCCGACAAGACCAATGCGGCTGAGACCGAGGCCACCAGCAGAGCCATTTTTGTGGGAATCCAATGCATCGTTTACTCCTGTAATAAAAAAGAACGGTCGTTCGTTTATGGGCGGAATGTTACGCGGGCGGGCCCGAAAGCCACAAAGGGTAACTACTAGGTGAAGGGGACAAAAATCACGTTTATTGCTCCTTTACCGTCCATTCCACCAGCGCATCCAGCGCCGGGCGCGCCGCCGGAGCCAGCGGGTGGTTGACGATGCCCACCACCACATAGCGCTGGCCACTGCGCCCGGTGGCATAGCCCGCCACCGAGGCCACATCCCGCAGCGTGCCGGTTTTGAGCTGGGCATTGCCCAAGGATTCGGGGGCCAGGCCACGGTCGCGCATGCGCTGCACTGTGCCGTCCACGCCAGCAATGCCCAGCGAGTTGGCAAACACCGCTGCCTGGGGGTGGGCGGCGGCGCGGCGCAGCAGCTGGCCCAGGGCGCGGGCCGTAGTGCGCTCGTCTCGGCTCAGGCCAGAGCCGTTTTCTAGCGTGGGCACAGGTACGTCGCTGCCGATGGCCTGAGGCCACCAGGCGGCCACGGCCGCGCGCGACGCGGCAAAGGTTCCGGGGTGAGCCCCGTGCAGCCCCAGCGTCAAAAACATCTGCTGCGCCATCACGTTGTTGCTGAATTTGTTGACATCGGCAATCAACTCGCCCAGCGGCTGCGAGGGCGCGTCCATCAGCCAGGCGGCATCGCTGGGCGTGCGGCCATCGCGCACCACGCCGGTCAGCGAGCCGCCCATGCCCAGGTACATGGCCTGCAGCACGCGGCGGGCGTAGCTGGCGGGGTCGGCATAGGCCACGGGCCACACGCGTTCGCCACATTTAACCGGGTAGCTGCCGCCAAACTGCACCCGGTTCGGGTCGGCAAAGTCGGCCTGCAGCTCGCCACGCCAGTCGGCGCAGCTTTTGGCACTGAGCGGTACCTGCGCGTCCATTTGCACGTCGGCAATCGGCGGTTCACTGCGGATGCGGACGATGCCGCTGTCGGGCTCGGGGGTGAAGGTGAAGATCAGCGACTTGAAGTTGACCAGCAGCCCGTCGGGCGCGCTGTTGTAGGGGCTGAGCGGCTGGCCGTCAAATTCAGCCGGGTCGCGCGCCTCGGGCTCAAAAATGTGGTGGTCCAGCACGATGTCGCCGCGCACTTTTTGCACGCCCCGCGCTTGCAGGGCGGCAAAGGTGGCGGCAATGCGCTCCAGCACCAGCTTGGGGTCGCCGCCGCCCTGGATGTACAGGTTGCCCAGCAGCACGCCGTCTTTGAGCGGGCCGTCGGCGTAAAAGCGCGTCTTCCACGTGTAGTCGGCACCCAGCGTGTCCAGCGCGGCGTAGGTGGTGACCAGCTTCATGACCGATGCCGGGTTCACCGGCGCGTTGGCCCGGTGGCTCAGACGCGGCAGGCCCACGCCATCGGCCCGCGCCACATACAGGCTGACGGCGTCTTGCGGCACCTTGGCCCGGGCCAGGGCGTTGGCAATCTCGGGCGGCAGGCGCTGGGCCAGGGCTTGCGCGGGAACCACGGTGGCCGTAGCCCACAAAGCAAGGGCGCACAGGCTGCGCCAAAATCGGGGGGAGTGTGTGGAATATGTCATAGGTTGTCAGCTATAGAAATAGTAGCTGATTGCGCAAGATAATCCTGCTCTAGCCCCCTTTTTCTTATGTAAATCTGCCCCATGAACTTGTTAGCCTTCGACACCAGCACCGACACCCTGTCCATCGCCGCCACCGATGGCGTGCAGGTGTGGCAGCACGCCGGGCCGGGCGGGGCGCAGGCATCGGCGAGCTTGATTCCGGCGACCCTGGCGCTGCTAGCCCAGGCCGGGTTGCGGCTGGACCAGCTGGAGGCCATCGCCTTTGGCAGCGGCCCCGGCTCGTTTACCGGGCTGCGCACCGCGTGCTCGGTGGCGCAGGGGCTGGCGTTTGGGGCCAACTTGCCCGTTTTGCCCATCGACACCCTGATGGCCGTGGCCGAAGAAGCCCGCCACCAGCACGGCGTTCTGCAAGAGGTATGGCAGGTGCAGGCCCTGCTGGACGCGCGCATGGACGAGGTCTACACCGGTTTTTATAGCTATCACGATGGCCAGTGGACCCAGCGCGACGACTTCCAGCTGCTGCGCCCTGAGCAACTGCACCAGGAAGCGGGCTGGGCGCAGGCGGGTAATGCTTTTGCCGTGTACAGCGAGCGCATTCCCCCCAGCGACGGCATCCGCATCACCGCCCTGCCCACCGCCACGGCCATGCTGCGTTTGGCTCCGGCCTTGCTGGCCGCCGGTGGGGCGGTGCCCGCCGACCAGGCCCTGCCGCGCTATATCCGCGACAAAGTGGCCAAAACCACCGACGAGCGCATGGCCGAAAAAGCCTTGCTGGCCGCCGCTCTGCTGCCATGAGCGCGCTGCTGGCCCCTCCCGATGCGTCCGAAGTGCGCTTCGAGACGCTCACCCCTGATTGGCTGGATGCCGTGATGCCGGTCGAGCTGGCGGCCTACGCCAGCCCGTGGTCGCGCACCAACTTTGTGGACGCGCTGGTGGCGGGCTACCAAATGCAAATCTTGCTGGCCGACGACACGGTGCTGGGCTACTTTGTGGCCATGCAGGGCGTGGACGAAGTGCACCTGCTCAACATCACCGTCGCCCCCGCCTACCAGGGCCAGGGCTGGTCGCACCTGATGCTGGACGCGCTGGCACTGTGGTCACGTGGCCAAAAAGCCCAGTGGCTGTGGTTGGAAGCCCGCGTGGGCAACACCCGGGCGCTGCACGTTTACAACCGCTACGGCTTCAACCGCGTAGGCATGCGCAAAGACTACTACCCCAACGGCCCCGGCCAGCGCGAACACGCCATCGTCATGAGCATGCCGCTATGAGCCTAGATCTGGATGCCCGCCAACGCGCCATGCTGGCCGAAATGCACAGCCCCGTATGGTGGCCTGCAGCAGAAGTGGAACCCGTGGCCGCGCCGGTCGCAGCCCCCGCACCCACACCACGGACCGCGCCACAAAGCATCGCCCAGGTACTGTCAAACACTCCTGAATTGCTAGCTGCCCGTGCAGATGCACCCAGCGCTAGCGCCCTAAAAGACACTGAAAACACCGCCACGCTGGACTGGCCCGCCGCCATCGCCAGCGTGTGGCTGAATGCCGCCGCCGGTGGCCCGGCCGACTGGCTGGTGCTGGGCGAGGCGCTGGGCATTGCCGATGACCCCGCAAAACCCTTTGGCGTGCCCGAAGCGCAGTTGCTGGGCAATATGCTGCACGCGGTGGGCATCACCCCGGCGCGGCGAGAAGGCGCGCCCTCGGCCTGCATCACCAGCGTTCAAAAGTTGCGTTTGAACGACCAGGCCGACCCGGTGGCCGACAGCGCCCCCCACCTGCGCCGCGCCGTCGCCCTGCTGCAGCCCAAAGTGATTCTGGCGCTGGGCCCGTTTGCGGCCCAGTTGCTGCTGCAAGACACAACCCCGCTGGGCCAGATGCGCGGCCGGGTGCACCGCTACCACGGCGTGCCGGTGGTGGTCAGCTACCACCCCGCCACCCTGCTGCGCAACCGCCCGGAAAAAGCCAAGGCCTGGGCGGATCTGTGCCTGGCGATGGGCGCGCTGGCGGCGTGAATTAGCCTCGGGCCGGAATCGCCAGGCCTTTAACCACGGCAGGCCGCTCCACAAAGGCCGCCAGCACCCGCGCCACCTCGGGGAAATCGGCAAAACCCACCAGATCCCCCGCGCCGTAAAAACCCACCAGCCCGCGCACCCACGGGAAGATGGCGATGTCGGCAATGCTGTAGGCATCGCCCATCACCCAGGCCCGCCCGTGCAGCCGCTGGTTCAGCACGGCCAGCAGGCGCTTGGACTCGGCCACATAACGGTCGCGCGGGCGCTTGTCTTCATAGTCTTTGCCCGCAAACTTGTGGAAGAAGCCGAGCTGGCCAAACATCGGGCCGATGCCACCCATTTGGAACATGACCCACTGGATGCATTCGTAGCGGCCCGCCGCGTCCTGCGGAATGCACTGGCCGGTTTTTTCGGCCAGGTACAGCAGGATGGCTCCCGACTCAAACAGCGCCAGCGGCTGGCCGCCCGGGCCGTTCGGGTCCAGGATGGCCGGAATTTTGTTGTTTGGGTTCAGCGCCAAAAACGCGGCCGACATCTGGTCGTTGGTCTCAAAGCTGACCAGGTGCGGCTCGTAAGGCAGGCCGATTTCTTCCAGCAGGATGGACACCTTCACGCCATTGGGTGTGGGCAGGGAGTAAAGCTGCAGGCGCTCGGGATGTTGGGCAGGCCATTTTTGCTGGATCGGGTGGGTCACGGAGATTCCTTGGAGTTGACAGGTTTTTAGTTGCTGACCAGCACCGGCTGCTCGCGGTATTCCGTCGGCATCATCGCTTTCAGGTTGGCGACCTTGGGCAGGTCAAACCGGGCGATGTACGGCGAATCCGGGTGCAGCGTGGCGTAGTTTTGGTGGTACTTCTCGGCGGGGTAGAAAGCGGTCAGGGCACCCAGCTGGGTCACGATTTTGGCCGGAAACACTTTGGCGGCATTCAGCTCGGCGATGTAGCGTTCGGTCAGCTGCTTTTGGCCCGGCGTGGTGGTGAACACGGCCGACCGGTACTGCGTGCCCACGTCGGGGTACTGGCGGTTCAATTGGGTCGGGTCGTGGGCCACGGAGAAATAGATTTGCAGCAGTTGCGCATAGCTGATGAGCTTGGGGTCAAAGCGCACCTGCACCGCCTCGGCATGGCCGGTGCCGCCGCCGCTGACGGTTTGGTAGTCGGCATCTCCCTGCTTGCCGCCAGCGTAGCCCGACACGGCCTCCAGCACGCCGTTGGTGTGCTGGAACACGGCCTGGATGCCCCAGAAGCAGCCCCCGGCAAACACCACGGTCTCACTGGCCTGGCTGCTGGGCACCACCCCGGCCAAAGCCTGCGCTGACGGAGCCGGAATGCTCACCGCCTTTTCGGCGACGGCGTTCGGGCTGAAGTACAGCGCCGCCATCACCACGGCACCCGCCATCAACAGCAGGTTCATCTTGTTCATGGAAAAACGGGAAGTGGGGGGCGTGGGGATGCGTGTCATGGTGTGTGTCCTTCGGTAGGCTGAGGTAGGTTGGTCGGCCCGCGGCCCCAAACCTTACAGCAGCGCCCTGCGCGCCTGGCCGCCACAAAAATAATGCGCGCCACCTGTAAGGTTTTTGCACCCCGCCAGACCAACGGTTACAGGCAGTGGCCACACACCGTGGCTTCGCCTGCATCCAACCCCCAACCCCTAGGAAACACCATGCATAAATTCACCGCCACCCTGATCACTGCCTGCCTGCTGGCCGTTACCGCCGGTGCCATGGCCGACGACGGCATGATGAAAAAAGACGAGATGATGAAGAAAGACGGCATGGCCAAAGACACCATGGTGAAAAAGCACAGCATGAAGAAGCACGACATGGCCAAGAAGGACACCATGATGAAAAAAGACGACATGATGAAGAAGGACGACATGGCCGCTGATGCCATGAAGAAGTAAGCTGCCTTCCGCCCGCCTAGAACACGTTCTTACAGCGGCTTGTTCACCAACGCGATCACCAGCCCCTTGTCCGTCACGGTGATGCTGCCCGGCTGCAGGCCCATGGTATCGGGCAAGGCCAGGTCTTGCGGGCTGAGTTGGTGCAACACCACTTCTTGCAAAGCCTGTTCGGCCAAGGCCGGGCCATAGGTGTTCAGCAGCTCCACCACGGCGGGCTGTAGGCTGGGAAATTGCAGATTCTGAAAATGCAGTTGAACGGCCCGCACCGTGCGGTCGCTGGCCTCGTAGCGCAGCGCAAAGTCCACACGGATGCTGCCGCTGTGGCTGCGCCGCAGGGCCGGTCCGGCGGCTTCCACCGCCATATCCGCCGCCAGGCGGTTCTGCGCGGGCAGCAGGTGCAGGCGCGGGGCTTGCACATCCAGGTCCAACAGACCTGGCACCGGGTAACGCAGTGGGAAGCGCTGGGCTACCGCCTGCTGCAACTGCGCGGCCGACACGGTGTAGCTGGGCTGCTGCGCCTGCACCGTCATAGCGATGGCACCGGCCCCTACCAGCACCAGCCGGGCGCTGGCCACCAATAAATATCTGCGTTGCATCCGTTCCCGTTCCGGCACAAAGTGCCTCGCGCACAAGTTTAGCGGGGCCTGCAGACAGACCACAGAAGATGTTTCTACTACATTCCGCGCACCCTGCAGCCACTGCCCGCACGCGCGTAACCCGGATCAAGCCTGCTGTCCAACCCCTTGCCCAAGGCCGAACACAGTGCGGGGTTTTAAGAGCAATTGCACACTGATAGTGTCATACTGACAACAATTTCGCGCAAGACAATGGGCCACCGGCATGGTGCTTCATTCCTCTGCATCCAGGCCTTGGGGCTGCCACGGCAGTATTCAGGGAGCCGATCCAGGCTCCGGCAACTCGCCTTTTGTCCATCCCCAACGCCCTTCCCACTACGCGCATCCCAAGCCGCCAGGCTTGCCGATAGCCCGACGAAGGACCCCTTCACTATGAACATGGATTTTCTAAACAACATCAACTGGGAACGCTGGAGCGCGCCTGCACTGTCCGGCGTGCGTATCGTCTTCATCATGATCGCGGCCTGGATCGCCATCGCGGTCCTGCAGCGTGGCGTGCGCACAGTGCGTACGCGCATCGAAGGACACATGGGCGGCGAAGACGGCGCGCGCCGGGCGCAGACGCTGGGGCGGGTGGTGCGCTACCTGATTGGCGTGGTGATCAGCGCGGTAGCCATCATGCTGGTGCTGGCGGAGGTTGGCGTTTCGCTGGCGCCGATTCTCGGCGCTGCAGGCGTGGTGGGTGTGGCCATTGGCTTTGGCGCGCAAAGCCTGGTGAAGGACTATTTCACAGGCTTCTTCATCTTGTTTGAAGACCAGATCCGCACCGGCGACGTGGTCAAGATTGCCGACATTGGCGGCTTTGTGGAAGACGTTACCTTGCGCCACGTGCGGCTGCGCGACTACGACGGCAACGTGCACTTCATACCCAACGGCCTGATCTCCACCGTGACCAATATGACACGCTCTTTTGCCCATGCCGTGATGGATGTGGGCGTGTCCTACCGGGAAAACGTCGACGAAGTCATGGCCATCATGGCGGAGGTGGGGGCACAGCTACGCGCCGACCCGGCATTCGCGAGCAAGATCATGGACGACATGGAGATGGCCGGCGTAGACCGGCTGGACGACAGCGCCGTGGTACTTCGCTGCCGCATCAAGACCGCTCCGCTGCAGCAGTGGGGCGTGCGGCGCGAGTACCTGCGCCGCATCAAAGCCGCTTTCGACGCGCGCGGTGTGGAGATTCCGTTTCCCCATGTTACGTTTTACGCGGGTGTCAACAAGGATGGCTCGGCACCGTCCCTGCCCCTGCGCATGCCACGTGAGCTGGCTGAGTTGGTGCAGGACAAACAGCCCGCGTAAGCCTTAACCGTAAGGCTTCACTCACACCACGTTGCCGTAGGCATCCACCTCGTAGGTGGTTACCTCGAACTTTTGCAGCGTGTTCTGCCCAAAGGCCATGGTGATGGGCACGTCGCCCGCGTCGCGGCCCCGGGCCATCACCACACGGCCGATGCGCGGCGTGTTGTGGCGCGCGTCAAAGGTGTACCAGCGGTCGCCCAGAAACACCTCAAACCAGGCGCTGAAGTCCATCGGGTAACGCACCGGTGGAATGCCAATGTCGCCCAGGTAGCCAGTGCAGTAACGGGCCGGAATATTCATGCAGCGGCACAGCGTGACGGCCAGGTGGGTGTAGTCGCGGCACACGCCGGTGCCCTCGCGCCAGCCTTCTACGGCGGTGCGGGTGGCGCGGGCGGCCATGTAGTCGAAGCGGATGTGGTTGTGCACGTAGTCGCAAATCGCCTGCACCCGCGCCCAGCCCAGCGGCGTCTGGCCAAACTGGTTCCAGGCAAATGGCAGCAGCTCACTGTCTACCTCGCAGTACCGGCTGGGCAGCAGGTACATCAGCGTGGACGACGGCAGCACCGTCGGGTCGTGCTGCCAGGCACCCCAGTTCACCTCGTCGGGCAGGCCGGAGTCGCGCACGATGGCTTCGCTGCGAAAGCCCACCTGCGTCACGCCCATGGGCGCATTCACCCGGCTGCACAGGTTGCCAAACGCATCGAAGTACTCTTCCACCGCCAAACCCGGCAGCACCTCCACAAACTGCGGGGCCAGCAAATCGCCGCGCCGCGAGGGGTGCACATGCAGCAGGTGGATCAACGCCATCGGTGCGTTGATGGCGAGTTCAATGTCGAAGCCGATTTTGATGTACATGGGAAGCCCGGTCAGAAGTCAGAGGGAAGATGGATTGCGGCCCCGAAATATTCGAAGCCATACCACCCACTGTGCCGGGATGCGCCACCTCAACGTAGCGGCCGGGGGCCCGTAACCATGTCAGAGAGTAAGCGCTATCGAGCCAGACAACGCCTACGCAAGTTGCAAGCCACGCCTGCAAACCCGACGCATGAAATTTAAACAAAAACAGCTTTTGGCGCAAGCAGTACCTGCGCTAGCAGCTATCTATTAAGTAGCAACGCATCCGCTGTACCGGCCTTCCACGCCACAAACTCCGACGGCCGCAGGCCATAGCGCGCCAGCACACCCTCGTGCAAGCGGCGCAACTCGTCCACCACCAGTGCTTGCACGGCAGCGCGGTCTGGCTCTGGCACGCGCGTGGCCACGGCTTGGGTGATCCGCGCCAGAGCGGCTTCACCAGGGTGCGTTACCACCGCATGGATTGTTTGCTTGATCACATCGCGGTAGGCCAGGCGTGTCGGGTCGGGCTCGGCCAGGTCTTGCTTGATGGCCAGATACTCTTGGGTGGAACGCTCGTAGGCCCACACAAACACGTCACGCAGCAGTTCCACCCGCGTCAACTCGTACACGCCCAAAATAGCCCGGCTATAGGCCGCCTCGGGCACGTCCACAAAGGTCAGCGGGCACAGGTTGGCGCTGAACAGCGGCAGGTTGGCGGCCAGACGCGAGGTGCGTTTGTTGGTGTCGGCAAAGGGCTGCAAATACGGTACATGCACCTGCATAAAAAACGACTGCTCAAACGGGTCGGCAATCTGCCCCGCCTTGTGCAGCAGCAGCGCCAGCGCCTCGTCCACCTGCTGCGGCACCGACAGCGGGCGAAATACACTCTTGCCAATCTGTACCACATGCTGGCGAATCCGCCCCTCGTCCGCCGGGTTGGGCAGCAGATTTTCTGCCAGCGCGGCATGCAGATTCAGCAGCGTGTAGCGGTCAAAGCCTGCGGTACCCGCGCTCCCCGCCACATTCGCCACCAGCAGCTCGATAGCCGTCTTGTGGTTCAAGATCATCTGCGTTTCCATCGCCGCCTTGCCCTGCGCCACCTGCCCGTGTTCGATCAAGGCCCGCGTATCCAGCCGGGAATAGGTGTTGCCCTCCAACTGGCTGGACGCCCACGACAGGTCGATCAGCAACCGGTTCAAGATGGCCCGGCTGTAGGTGCCCGCAGGTGCGTCCGCCTGCGCCGTGTGGCCCATCTTGTGCAGCTGGCGGCGCAAAGGGGCCGACAAATACCACGTCACGTTAGGCTGGTAAGCATCCAGAAAGTCACGCTGGTAACCCACCGGCTTGCGCGCCTGCAGCGGCTGGTCCACGTAGGCCAGAACATCCAGGCTGTCGGCCGACAAAGGGATGCCGACCGGAAAGCGGTCCACCGCTGCCACAGCAACTCTTGCACCTATGGCCATATAGCGCCGTGCCCGCCCCGCGCCTTGCGCCGCTACACGCCCATCCGCCACCAATTGGCCCAACCAACGCTGCGCCGTGCGCCGCGCCACCGCCGGGTGCTGCGCCAACAGTTCGGCCAGCGTCAAACCCGCGGGGGTGCTTTGGATGCTTGTCAGCAGGTGTGCGGGCATTGACGTGGCAGTAAGTGGCGCGATTTTGGATGGCATGGCGCGATTTTGGCGCGATTCAATAAATCGCGCCACGAAAATGGCGCAATTCTTTGACCAGGTTGTGGGTGACGGCTGCCGCCAATAGCCGCACACACACCCGCCCCCACCTTCAGGGTCGGTAAACCACGTTGTCGTCCACGCTGTACAACACACAGGCCTGCTTGGCCCGCTCCTCACAGCGCTTGAGCGCCAAGGCGTTCACGTCGTCTGTTGCCTGTGCCACCCAGGCCCACTGCTGCCGCGAAGGCGATACGGCAAAAGTCCTGGGCGGGTTGGCCTGCAGATAGCGCTGGTACTGCTCTGCCCCGGCGGGGGCATCCAGCGGCAATTTCTGTACATCGTCTACCGCCGCAAATCCACTGGGCGGGTACTGGCGCGCGCGCTGGCGTTCGGGCAGCGCATCGTGGTCGGGGCTGGAAATACGGCGCAGGTCGGTCACCACCCCGCGGTCCAGCGCGTTGGTGGCCATCGGCTCGCAGCTGGTGGGCTTTTGGGCCCGCAAGCCGTCGCAAAAAAACACACTGTTTCCCAAGGTAGCCGCCATATCCGGGTGAAAGAAGTTGGCGGCACCCCGGTTCTTTTCGATGGCAATCCAGCGCTTTACCAGCGCGGGGTCGGCCTTGCCGTCCGAATACTTGAGGATCCACTCGTACAGCCCGCCCTTGCTGACCGCGCTGCGGTCCAGGTTGCCTTGCGCGTCGTAGTGGCCGTGAAAGCCCACATACGTGCGCTCTGGCGCGTAGTCGTCGGTGAAAAACCGGGTTTTTCCGCCCAAAAACATGCGCGAACACGACGAAATGCAGTAGCCCGAAACCGCCGTGGTCACCCCCGCCTCGCGCAGCATCTCGCCCACGCGGTAGCCCGTCCAAGCATCCCCGCCATGCGAGTTGCGCAGCACCACCAGATCAATGTGGGGGTTGGCCGCAAAGGCATCTTTCACCTGCACCACTTCCGAGCCCGTCACCGGCCCCGACAACACCAAGGTGTTGCCCCATGCGGCCAGCTTCATGGCCTGCGCCACTGTGCTGGCCAGCGCTGCCGTGGCAATGGCTGCCGATAACAAAGACAAAGACAAGGACAAGGCTCTGCGCAAGACCCGACGCAGTCCCCGCACACCCCACAGCGGCGCGATCATCCACCCGCCCACCTATCCCGGTGCGGAAATACCTGCTGCGTCCGGCAACCTGCGGCTCACACGCACCGACACGTCCATGCCCAGGAAGTCGCTGGCGTCGCCCGTCCACCCACCGGAGACCGGTGCGGCCTGCTCAGGCGTGCGCGTGAACGCCACGCGTATCAGGTCGGTACCGCCCGAAATCGTGTTGGTGGGGTCAAAGGGAATCCAGCCAGCGCCGGGCAGATACACATTCAGCCAGGCGTGGGTGGCCCCCGAACCCAGGGTTCCGCCGCCGATGTCCGCGCTTTTGATGCTGGAGCCCACCACGGCACCCGGGCCAAAGTTGTCGGCATCCAGCGCCGGGTCGTAGATGTAGCCCGAGACAAACCGGGCCGCCATGCCCAGGCCGCGCACGGCCTCCATCATCAAGAGCGCAAAGTCGCGGCAAGTGCCACTGCGCAGCGCCAAGGTCTGCGCCGGGCTTTGGGTGCCCATGGCATCGCGCGCCGCATACACGAAGTCGGTGCGGATGAACTGGTTGATGTTCGCCAGCACATCGCGGGTGTGGATGGTGCCGCGCTGCGGCAGAAAGCTGGCCACCCAGCTGCGCACCACGGCCGCATCGTCCGGGTATTGCAGCGCCAAGTAGCGCGACAGGTTCTGCTTATCGTCGGCCGAATATTCGAACGGGTAGTTTTGCGCCTCAGGGCTGATCGGCAGCTCATGGTTCTTCACGCCCATGTGCTCGATCGCAAAGCGCGCGGTGAACACCAGCGTGCTGGCGGGCACCAAAGGCTCCACCACCATCACCGAGTTGGAAAACACATCGTGGATCCAGTGCTGGCGGCTGTGCGGCGACACGGTCAAGTCGGCATACAGCACACGGATGTCATGCGCCGCCCGCGGGTGAAAAGCCACCCGGTGCAAACCAAACTCCACCTCTTTGGCGTAGCGGTACGTGGTGACATGTTCAACTTCAAGGATCACTGGCATGCGGTAGACCTGCAAAAAATACAAAGTAATAGGTAGCCATCATCGCCGATGGCGCGGAGTTCATAAAACCAGGCAGCGGATAAATATGACTCAAATAGGGCTACAGCCCAGTAAATGCCTGCGCAAGAAGCTATTAACTTAATAGCAGTTTACCTACCCCATTAGCGTGCCACCCGCGCCTTCCAGGCCACAAACTCAGATGGCCGCAAGCCGTAACGCGCCAGCACACCTTCATGCACGCGGCGCAGCCCGTTCACCACCGGCACTTCTACAGCCTCAGCGCCCAGTGGGCAGCGATCGGCAAATGCTCTGCGGATACGGCGCTGCGTGGTATCCATGATTTGCGGGCGCGCGAGGTGCTTTGCAAGCTGGACGCCGGGAGCGAAGTACCGGTATGTGTGGATGAAGTCGGCATAACTGGAGCCTAAATCTGACGGTTCTACCCCCTATGCGCTCCACGAAACTTCTCAATGGTTATGCAAACCATCTCCGCGCAACGAAAGCCCAACAGGCTCCTAGGTCAGCACTTTTCTGACCATTGCGCAAGCTGCGGGAACCGGCTCAATGATGGTCCCCATGCCTAGCTCGGACAAGCGCCGGGCAGTCTCACTGAGAGGGCCGCCGCCGATGATGACAGCCTGGGCGCCCTTATCGACGCAGGCTTGGACAGCGTCACGCAGCTCTTCGAACTGTCGCTGCGGGTCGGCAGCTAAAACGGTCGGGTCGGATTTGGTTAGTGTGACACCGACAAAGTCCGCATCCCCCTTGAACCGCTCTCCCATCGCAGCAATCGCAGTAGCCAGCCCTGGTGTGCTGGTGGCAACTCCAAAGGCCCTTCCGCCTTGGGACGCTGCCACCATCGAAGACTTGCCGATACCAAATACCGGGATGTCCAACAAATCTTCCAGGATGTCGCGGCCAGGGTCACCGTAGGCGGCAACCACCACGGCGGCGATATCCGGGTTTGCGTCCAGCGCATTCAAAACCGCCGAAACAACGTAACGGCGAGACTGCCCCAGCGCGATGTCTTCCGTAATCATCTTTGGGCCAGCGGCAGCGGTTGCGCCGATGACCTCGAACTCGGGCAGCTCTGCCTGCGCGTATTTGCGCATCATCTCGGTGGTTGCCCGATTTGAATTGGGGTTAACGATCAGAACCTTCATGGGCCCCCCATGTTTTGCGCCTTGGCCGTGCATCAATGAAACCCTGCCGCAGGCGGCGAATCACCGTCCTCTTCCATGGGCATGCCGAAGGTTTCAGGAATGAACTGGATGGTCAGACCGATGATGACGAAGAGGCAGGCGAGGATGGAAAACATCGAGCCCAAACCGTAGGCATCAAAGACCTTTCCGGCGATCACAGGGAACAAGCCTCCAGACAAGGAGCCCACGGCCAGAATAAAGGCCGTACCGAAACCACGAATGCGGGTCGGGTAATTCTCGGGGGCAAATAACCAGATGGTGGTGTTGCAGATGATGACAGCGAAGTTAAAAATCCAGCCACACACGATGATCAGTGTGATGGAACTGCCGCCTATCCACCCAAGCGTACCCGCACCCACGACGCCGATGATTGCGGCAATGCTTAAGGTCGCCTTGCGCGGCAGGCGGCGGGCAAAAAAGGCAGCCGTCAGCGCACCGACCAGCGAACCGGACTGCATCACCAGCGTGTACCAGAGCGACTTGTTAATCGCATAGCCAGACTGCACCAGGATGGTCGCCATCAGCGTCAAGACCGAGAACTGCGCGGCATACGAGCAGGCCACGCCGATTGACAAGACGATCGTTCGGTTGAGGTACTTGCCTTTGAAAATATCGAAACGAGATTTCGGGGTGGTGCCTGCGGCGCCTGCCATGGCGGGCGCAGATAGATCCACTTCAGGTGGCGTGATGTACTGCGTCACCTTGATGTTTTTGGAAGTCAAATCGCCTTGTGCCAGGCGAGAAATGACCTCGTTCGCCTCGTCGATTTTGCCCTGCTGGGCCAGAAAACGCGGCGTCTCAGGAACCCAACGCCGGAAGAAAACAACCAGTACTGCGGGGATGAAAAGCAGGCCGAAAACCCAGCGCCAGCTGTTGTCATCCGGGAACAGAGTGAAGACCAAAATGCCAAAAGCAGGTGCAAGCATGTTGCCAAAGCCAGCGGCGGTCACGTTGATGAACGCCACCGCCGTTCCACGCTGCTTTGCGCCAAAGTATTCAGACACCATGACCACAGCAACCGCGATCTCACCGCCCAGGCCAAAGCCCACAACGCCGCGTGCCATGGCCAGGAACCCATAACTGGGTGCCAGTGCACACAGCAGCGAGCCAGAGGCAAAGATAACCAGATTCACGATCAGCAGTGTGCGGCGACCATACTGGTCGGCAATGGCCCCGGTCATCAAACGCCCAAGGGCCACCATCGTGAAAGTAACGGTGTTGAGAAAGCCGATGTCGCCGGTGGTCAAATTCCAGGCCTTGCGAAGCAAAGGCCCCGTGACACCCACTGCGTTTTGCTCCAGGGAGTCGAAGAAGACGCCGAGCAACAGCATCGCCAAAATATAGTAATGCGCCTTGTTGGTCTTGATGCCGGCGTAAGCATTCTCAATCTGGTCTGCCACTGGCACGAAGGTACGCCGCCCGGCACCTTCCGTAGATTTGATATTCAGAGACATGTCTTCTCCATTTGAGCATTTAAGTTTTCCACGACAAGGCTGGGACTTGGGTGTTTGCAGCCCGCAAGGCTCGCAAATGCTCTTTATTTGTAGCAATAACTGCGCCCGTTGTTTTCGCTTGGTCGGTTTTTGAAACACAAGCCAAAGCAAAGAGCATGTCGGCACCGCCGGACCGACCATTTCGCTTGCACAGCCACCAAGACCTGGGCCAGATGCAGATGTACGTCAACTACTTTGACCGCTACGTCAAAACCGACGCAGAAACCGCCACCGTCGGCATCGTGCTGTGCAAGAAAAAGCACGAAGCGCTGGTAGAAATCACCCTGCCCAAAGACGCCAACATCCACGCCCGCGAATACCAGCTCTATTTGCCCAGCACAGAAGAGCTGCAGCAGAAGCTGGCTGAATGGGCAGGGGTTGAGGATTACGTAAGGCTTTAGTCCTTCTGGAATATGCGCAAGCAGCTATCAAAACAGTAGCAAATTTTGCAGTTGCGGCTACCCGCGATCTTGCGCATTACAGATGCGCAGGCACATCCATACGCTGGTTCAAGATCCGCACCACCTCCACGCTATCCCGCGTCTGGCACCTGAAAATATCACATGCGAACCATCTGGATTACCTGGAGCACAAGCACTACGTCCCAAAAGCCAGACGCTGCCTGACCTTTTGGCGACCTGTCCAAAATCGATGCTCAAGGCCCAGTTCTGGCAGCACTGGGCGGGTTTGGGGACCGAGTGCGGGGTTTTGGGCTTCAATTCTTCAATCGTTGCGAATAATTCGTTTGATGCGAATAATGCTAATATTATTGAAATAGCAATTGCCGTATTCCAAGGCCGCTGCACAAAGGAGAACCGCATGAAAAACCAAGAAGTACTCGACCCCGCCAGTGACGCTGAAGCCGTTATGGCCGCCGTTGCCCATCAATGCCTGATCGCCGCGCTGGACCATTCCAAGGCGGACCACATCAACATCATCCTGGATATGGGCGGAGCGAGTAACACCAAGGACGAGACGCCGGTGTTGAAACTGCCGCCCCGTGCCTTACGCTTCTTTGTCGACGTGTTGCGGCAAATGGCCAAACAAGAGCCCATGCTGCTGGTGCCGCAAAAGCACGAACTCACCACACAAGAGGCCGCGAATTTTCTGAACGTGTCGCGGCCCTTTGTCATCAAAGAGATCGAGGCCAACAGGCTGGCTTGCCGCAAAGTCAACCGCCACCGCCGCATCGAATTTGAAGAGCTGCGCCGCTACCAGGCCGCGCAGCAGCAGCAATCGGAGCAGTCCCTGCAAGACCTGACCAAGCTCTCCGAAGAACTGGGGCTGGAGCTGTAAGTGGCAGGCTCGGCGCGCTACACGGCGATTCTGGATGCGAACGTCCTGTACCCACAGTTGGTCCGTGACACACTGCTGAGTTTGGCCGTTGAACGCCTTTACCACGCGCGGTGGAGCGATACGATTCACGGCGAGTGGACGCGGAATCTGGCCAAAGACCGCCCCGAAATCGCTGCCAGACTGCCGCAGATCGTTCAGCTGATGAACGCCAGCGTGCCCGACTGTTTGGTGACCCACTATGAAAAACTGGCCACCACCATCGAACTGCCCGACCCTGATGACCGCCACGTTGTGGCCGCAGCCATCGCTGGACATGCCGACGCTATCGTCACCTTCAACACCAAAGACTTTCCGGCAGCGGTGTTGCAACCCTATGGCATTGAAGTGCAACACCCCGACGAATTCTTGATGAACCAACTGCAGTTGCAAAAGATACCCGCGCTAAGTGCCATCAAGAAAATGCGCGCCCGCTGGACCAACCCCGCACGATCAGCGCAAGACTTGATCACAGCATTTGAGATACGTGGGCTGCCGATGACGGCGGACTTGCTGCGCGAAGCCATCGCGCTCATTTGATGCATTGAGAAATCTGGCTGTAGCCAAGGTGAAATGCGTGCAAACAGCTATCAATACAGTAGCAATTTTCGCACCTCTCAACAACCCAGCGGGTCCTACTCTGTCTCAGCCGGGGTGATGGTCCCCGGCAGCTCAGCAAACTTTGCCGCCATCGTGGGGTTGGCATACCCCGCTTCGTCGATCTTGAAGGCTTTGCTGCAGTGGGGGCAGATGATTTCGTGCATGGCGACTGGACCTTTTATTTTTGGTTGGGCGGGTATCTGGCTGAGCATAGCCGCCCTGTTCACCAAAGCCGTGGGCGACATCGCACGGGCGCGCCGCGTGATGCATGCTTGCCCCCGACACCGGCATCACCCGCGAAGGGCTTCACAAGACGCTGAGCGAACAAGCAACCCCAGCTTTGCAACCGTTGTCAAAGCCATGCATGCGTTGGGATTGCAGTTCAACGTGGGACGCGGCCGGTGCCGGGTTGAGTGGAAAATGGGACTCTAGCCCTTTTGGAATATGCGCAAGCAGCTATTAAAACTGAAGCATCACACTGGGTTGATGCGATAGCGCAGCAAGAGCCAGTATCAAATCAGAAGCAATTTGCCGTACCTGCCACCACTATTGGGTGGTATCAATGGAGTCGAAATGCAAAGCCAAATTTGCCAGAACATCACTTGCTCTTTGACCGCTTACAGCTTGGCAAACGGAATCTAAAGACTTCACCCAAATCAGCCCTTTTCTGGGATTGCAAAGCCCTATTCGATCAAAAATCAAGGCGTCTTTGGCATATGCCAATGCAGCGTAGACAAGCAGTTGACGTATGTCCGAAATTCGAAAAGCACGGTCACCTGCTTTGATTTCGTAAAGACACCCATCCGAAATTAAGTCTCCCTCGCAGGCAGATAGCAGCCCACACCCGTTGAACTTTGGTCGCAATACATACGTTCCGCTTGGGGGGAAAAATTTGAATAAATTCCGAACCAAATATTGCGCCTCACTTGTGCAGTCAGGCCCAACATCAGCCAAAGAAACTTCGTTGGCAAAAGGTAGTCTGCTGATATAGCTGACTGCCTTTGGCACACAATTTGCCACAGCAGCCGAAACTCTTTTGTTCATAACTGTAGAGCCTGGCGACAAAGATTGAGGGCCTGGGGTTGACTCCAGTATTTCGCAGAAAGACATGAAGGCGAGTTCATTGACCAACCCGCGAATATCTGGCGGAGCAACATTTGCGACGACAGGCAGTTTTGGATGCAGCAATAAATTTTGTTTACGCCAATAGTTGTCTCCGAGCGGCATTACTTCACGCCATGCAGAAGTGAAACTTGTGACGAATTTGTGCTCTGAAATCATAGGGGCACTTTCCAGTCATCACCCTTTTTAGATTTGGACTCGCCGGTCCACTTGAGCACAAGTTTGTCGAAGTGGTTGAGATTCTTCTTAACTGAGTCGCGCCAATGAGACCCTTCATCGCCCAGCACGTATGAACTAATCAGCAATGCCCTTCGTTCCCATTGCGTTAAGGTGGGAAAGCTCTTTCGGCAATTCGATACCCAGTGATCTGCGCGGCGATGCGCCATCATCAGAATGATGTCCCGACGCAGCATCATGCTGTCGGATTTTTTGTAAATCCCAGCTAGCAATATTTCCGTTTCTTCGGAGCTATCAAAAGCTAATGTTCTCAACGCATACGCCAAATTTGTTGGTACTTGTGTCACGTAAGAGTTGACTTGGATCGACTGGCGTAATGTTTTAAACAGTTCATCTTTTACCTTCTCGTCGAGAACATCCAATAAACTTCTGCACAGATTCATAACAGACGGAAATATTGGATAAAGCAGTTCCAGATTTTTCAAAAGAGACAGGACGGCATCATTCTGAACGCCAACTGATAAGTGCTTCAGCGCTGCAATCAGCCTTCTAGTGAGACTCTCGTCGAGTCGACTCTTGACAAGTTGCCTACCCAACATCCCAACAATATCAAAACTATTCAGCTCCTTCAGCAAAATCGCGTAGTCAGCATCAGCCGTTGCCGAGTAAGGATCGTAGTGAACACGTAACCTTCTAAAGGTGCGCTCTTGTTCGTCGGGATCTGCATCATTGGCAGCTTCTACCGTGAATTCTGATGTACCCAAAAATTCTGCAGAAGTCATCACTCTGGTTTTTGACTTTTGTAACGACAGTCCCTCGTTATTCAGCAAAAAACTGCTCAATTGGATTAGCGCGGAGTAGGCATCTTCCCTGCTCTTGGCGAAAACAACAAAGTCATCGACAAATCGACCAAATTTTATTTGCTCCAAAGTAAGTAGGCGATCTATCCTATTCAGCAAGATTTCGCTAAGTATTCTTGATGCTGGACCGCCAACCGGTAGACCGTAGGAAGCACCGTCAGAAATAGCACCCAAAATCTTCATTACGCGCTCAACGGCCATTTGATTCTTCGTGGCTGATTTCAGCGCATTCTCCAAGCGATGGTGATATATACGTGGATAAAAATCGGAAATATCACAACGCATCACGAACTCATGGTCTTTGGCTGCCTCGAGGGATTTTTCTTGAAATTGCATCCAACCTACCTCCTTGTTAAACAAGGAGAAATTCGCCGGGTCAGGCTTGTATCGGTAGGAAAATACGACTGTGTCTGCAACCCGATTGCTTTCAAGATCGCTTGCAATTGTTAGTGTGAGTGCTAACAGATATGCGTTCCAAACTGGATCAATCTGCGCCCCCCACCTGAACCCCCCATAGCCAACAACCGATAGATTTTTGGAGCTAAGAATTGGTATTTCTGCAATCGCCTTTTCAAAATCTGCGTCGATCTCTAAAAGAACTTTTTGTACCTCTTTAGGTGAGTCATAAAACAAGCGATTTTCTATGGGAAAGGGGAAAATGTCCGTGTCACCGAAGTGTGCAATATTGCCTATCGCTAAGTCTGCTGCACTGATTGAAATAACTGTCATTGCATGTCTCTACTTTCTGATTTTCAAGTTTTCCAGGTGACCTTAAGCGAGTTTCTTGGCGAGTCGTCCATCCCCACCCACCCCGATCACCAACCTCTGCGTAGCCCGGGTAGCCGCCACATAAAACACCCGCGCCGCTTCCTGCTCGTCCTCGCCTGGGGCAGGCATGTGCCCCACGCCGGGTAGCGCCACCACAGG
>NZ_JBDTEM010000179.1:0-7102 GCF_039922535.1 Rhodoferax sp.
GGTGCGCCGGGAGTGCGGCCAGTGGCCTGCAGGCCAAAGTCCAGGCTGCGGCTCCAGGAGCGCGCCAGCCGCTCGTCCAGCAGGCCCGTGGGCACACCGCCCTGGTCGAGCAACTGGCGGCGCGCCTGGCGCAAAGCCACGGGGGCCGTTCTGGCCGCGGGAATATTGGAATGCATGGCTTGTCTCCTTGCCGTCCTCGGTACGTGCCGGGGCAGTCATGAAGCACTGTAGTGTGGGAAGGTGCTTGTGCCAAGCAGTTCAACCATTGCTACAGGACAGGTGCTCCATTTTGGAACACCTGTCCCACGGCTGGCTGACACCGCCCGCCGCACACACCAGGTTCAGGCGACTTTTAGGCCAGAAACAGGGATGTTGGGTCGCAACCTCGGTTTGGCATGCACTGTGCAACATAGACACCGTACCAAAAAGCGGTGCAAACAACCCATAACAGGAGACATCCATGCTTTATCCCAATCCCGGCAGTGCCAGCGCTCCCCTGCAGTTCAAAAAACGCTACGACAACTTCATTGGCGGCAAATGGGTCGCCCCGGTCAAGGGCGAGTACCTGGACGCCATTAGCCCGATCAACGGGCAGGTCTTCACCCAGGTGGCGCAATCTACCGCGGAAGATATTGAACTGGCGCTGGATGCCGCCCATGCCGCCGCCGCGGCTTGGGGTGCAACGCCTGCGGCCGAGCGCTCCAATGTGCTGCTGCGCATCGCCGACCGCCTGGAAGCCAACCTGGAAAAGCTGGCGTACGCCGACACCGTGGACAACGGCAAGCCCATCCGCGAAACCCTGAACGCCGACATGCCGCTCACGGTAGACCATTTCCGCTACTTTGCCGGTTGCCTGCGCTCGCAAGAAGGCGCTTTGAGTCAGCTGGACGACAACACCGTGGCCTACCACTTCCACGAGCCGCTGGGCGTGGTGGGCATGATCATTCCGTGGAACTTCCCCATCCTGATGGCGGCCTGGAAGCTGGCCCCGGCCCTGGCGGCGGGTAATTGCGTAGTGCTGAAGCCCGCCGAATCCACCCCGGTGAGCATCATGGTGCTGATGGAGTTGATCGCCGACCTGCTCCCCTCAGGCGTGCTGAATATCGTCAACGGTCTGGGCCGTGAAGCTGGCAAGGCGCTGGCCAGCAGCAAACGCATCGCCAAAATCGCCTTTACCGGCTCCACGGTGACGGGGCGCAGCATTGCCATGGCCGCTGCCACCAACCTGATTCCGGCCACGCTGGAGCTGGGCGGCAAGTCGCCCAATATCTTCTGTGCCGACATCGCCGATGAAGACGACGCGTTCTTCGACAAGGCAATTGAGGGCTTGGTGCTGTTTGCCTTTAACCAGGGCGAGGTGTGCACCTGCCCGTCGCGCGCGCTGATCCACGAATCGATCTACGACAAGTTCATGGCCCGGGTGCTGGAGCGAGTCAAGCAGATCAAGCAAGGCAACCCGCTGGACACCGACACCATGATGGGTGCGCAGGCATCGCAGATCCAGCTGGACAAAATCATGTCCTACATGGACATCGGCGTGAACGAAGGTGCGCAACTGCTGGCGGGTGGCCAGCGCGCGAAGATGTCGGGCGACCTGGCCGGTGGCTACTACGTGCAGCCCACGCTGTTCAAGGGCCACAACAAGATGCGCATCTTCCAGGAGGAAATCTTCGGCCCGGTGCTGGCCGTGACCACCTTCAAGGACGAAGCCGAAGCCCTGGCCATCGCCAATGACACGCCTTACGGCCTGGGCGCGGGTGTGTGGAGCCGTGACGGCAGTGTGGCCTACCGCATGGGCCGGGGCATCAAGGCCGGCCGGGTGTGGACCAACTGCTACCACGCCTACCCTGCGCACGCTACGTTTGGTGGCTACAAAGAGTCGGGCATTGGCCGTGAAACCCACAAGATGATGTTGGATGCTTACCAGCAGACCAAGAACCTGCTGGTCAGCTACAGCCCAAACAAGCTGGGCTTCTTCTGATTCTTCTGATGTAGCGCAGCCCGTACCCATCGGGCCGAACTTGGAGAGACCCGGCGGCGCAATGCCGCCGGGTTCAGCGGCACAATCTAGCCATGAGCCTATCCAACACCCAGCTTGCCGATCTGCGCAAAAGCTACGAACGCGCCGAACTCAACGAAGAAGCCTCGCACAGCGATCCACTGCAGCAATTTGACCAATGGTTGAACGAGGCCATTTCGGCCAAGGTGCCTGAACCCAACGCCATGACATTGGCCACGGTCGCAAGTGATCTGCGCCCTTCCACCCGCATCGTGCTGGTCAAAGGCTATGACGAGCGCGGGATCGTTTGGTACACCAATTTTGACAGCCGCAAAGGCCAGGAACTGGCGGGCAACCCATTTGCAGCACTGCAGTTCCACTGGGTGGAGCTGGAGCGTGTAGTGCGCATCGAAGGCCGGGTGAGCAAGGTGAGCGACGAGGAAAGCGATGCCTACTTCCACAGCCGCCCGCTGGATTCGCGCATCGGGGCCTGGGCCTCGCCGCAGTCGCAGGTAATCTCAGGCCGGGGCGTGCTGGTGGCCAATGCAGCCAAATTCGGTGCCAAATTCATGCTCAACCCGCCGCGCCCACCGCACTGGGGTGGCTACCGGCTGCAGCCCGACAACTGGCAATTCTGGCAAGGCCGCAAAAGCCGACTGCACGACCGGCTACGCTACAGCTTAGATAGCAGCTCGTGCTGGCTGCGTGAGCGCTTGGCCCCATAAAACCTTAAAATTATTGCATGTCTTCCGCCCGGCCTACCGTCCAAAAGCCTGTTCCATGGCTCGTTCCTGGGGAGGCTTTTCCGTCGGTCAGCCACGCGTGGGGGGCGATGGACCCCGCGCCGGGTTTGCTGGCGGCCGGCGGTGCGCTGGATGTGGACAGCCTGCTGCAGGCTTACCAGCACGGCATTTTCCCGTGGTTCAGTACGGGCCAGCCCATTTTGTGGTGGAGCACCGACCCGCGCATGGTGCTGAAGGTGGATGCTTTTCGGCTGCACCGCTCTTTGCGTAAAACCATAGCGGCCTTCGCAGGTAACACAGGCGCAGAGATTCGTTTTGATACCCAATTTTCCGAGGTGATCCGGGCCTGCTCTGGTAGCCCGCGTCCGGGCCAGTCGGGTACCTGGATCGTGGCCGACATGGTGCAGGCCTACGAGGCTCTGCACCAGGCGGGCTATGCACACAGCGTAGAAACCTGGATCGACGGGCAACTGGTGGGCGGGCTGTACTGCGTGGCCATCGGCAAGGCGGTGTTTGGCGAATCGATGTTTACCCGCGTACCGGATGCATCCAAAATCGCGCTGGCCGCCTTGGTGTGTTTTTGCCGCATTCACGGCATTCCATTGGTCGATTGCCAGCAAAATACGGCCCACCTGGCATCGCTGGGTGCGCGTGAAATACCGCGGTCGGTGTTTTGCGACCAGCTGGCGCTCCAAACCAGGTTGCCAGGCCCGGTGTGGCAATTTGACCCCCATTGCTGGACCGCTCTGCAACCCCAACCGCTGGCTTCCCCGTGACCCATCTCACCGACCTGCCCCTGCAAACCCTGCAGTTTTATGCCACGGCGCCCTACCCTTGCAGTTACCTGCCCGAGCGGCAGGCGCGCTCCCAGGTGGCCACGCCCAGCCACCTGATCCAGACCGACACCTATTCGGAGCTGGTGCGCAGTGGCTTTCGGCGCAGTGGCCTATTTACCTACCGCCCTTACTGCGATGGCTGCCAGGCCTGCACGCCTTTGCGGGTGCGGGTGGCCAGCTTCAAGCCAGACCGCAGCCAGCGGCGCGCCAAAACACAGCACGGCGGTTTGCAGGCCCGAGTGCTGCATCTGGGCTTCATGCCCGAGCATTACGAGCTGTATCTGCGCTACCAGAATGGCCGTCACGCGGGCGGAGGGATGGACCAGGACAGCATTGACCAGTACACCCAATTTTTGCTGCAAAGCCGGGTTGATTCGCGCTTGGTGGAGTTCCGCGAAACGCTGGAAGACGGTACGCCCGGGGCACTCAAAATGGTGTCGATTCTGGACGTGCTGGACGACGGGCTGTCCGCCGTCTACACCTTTTACGAGCCCGAAGAGCGCGCCAGCTTTGGTACCTACAACGTGCTGTGGCAGATAGAGCAAGCCCAGCAACTGGGTCTGCCCTATGTCTATCTGGGCTACTGGATCGCCCAGAGTCCGAAAATGCTGTACAAGGCCCGGTTTCTTTCCCACGAGGTGTTACGCGAAGGTGTTTGGTCAGAGGGATGAGCCGAGCTATTTCACATCATGCAATTTGAAATTTCACAAGGTAAAATGAAATCTATCTTGTGAGAACTGCCCATGAAAGTGACCGACCCCAGTATTCCCGCCACACCGACCGTCCAGGTGATCGAACGCATGTTCGCCCTGATCGACGTACTGGCCTCGCGTGAAGAGGCCATGTCGCTGAAGGAAATCAGCGAAAAGACCGGTCTGCATCCGTCCACCACCCACCGTATCCTGAACGATCTGGCTACCGGCCGCTTTGTAGATCGACCTGAGCCGGGCAGCTACCGGCTGGGTATGCGTTTGCTGGAACTGGGCAATCTGGTCAAGGGCCGTTTGAGTGTGCGCGATGCGGCATTGACCCCCATGCGTGAACTGCACCGCCTGACCCAGCAACCTGTGAACCTGAGCCTGCGCCAGGGCGATGAAATTGTGTACGTGGAGCGCGCCTTCAGCGAGCGTTCGGGCATGCAGGTAGTACGGGCCATTGGCGGCCGTGCACCTTTGCACCTCACGTCCGTGGGCAAGCTGTTTTTGGCTATCGACGACCCCCAACGCGTGCGGGCCTACGCCACACGCACGGGCCTCAGCGGCCAGACCAAGAACAGCCTGACCGACCTGGGCCAACTGGAACGCGAACTGGCACGGGTCCGCCAATACGGCATTGCCCGCGACAACGAAGAACTCGAGTTGGGTGTGCGCTGTATGGCAGTGGGTCTGTACGATGACCAGAACCGCCTGGTGGCCGGGTTGTCCATCTCGGCCCCGGCAGACCGGCTGGATGAAAACTGGCTACCCAAGCTGCAGACCACGGCCAACGCTATTTCGTCAGCCTTGGGCTACAAAGTGGCTCCAGGCGGCCGATAGCCGCTGCTGGGCTACCTACCAAAGGATCGCTAGAATTAATTAGCCGGCGATCTTGACCGCAGCGCGTGCAGTCATCATGTGGTTGGCTTCTACCCAGTGGCGCACCCGCTCGGCATCGGCAATGCGGCTGAGTTTGCCAGCGGAATCCAGAAACACCATGATCAATTTGCGGCCCGCCACTTTGGCCTGCAAGACCAGGCACTGGCCCGCTTCATTGATGAAACCCGTCTTTTGCAGGCCGATATCCCAATCGGGGTTTTTCACCAGCCGGTTGGTATTGTTGAACTGCATCATGCGACTGCCGATTTCGACTTGGTAGCCTTGTGACGTGGTCAGTTCACGCAGAGTGGGTTCGTTGTAGGCCGCATTCACCAAGGTAGCCAGATCGCGCGCGCTGGACTGGTTTTCGCTAGACAAGCCGGTAGGCTCCACATAGCGGGTGTCTTTCATGCCCAGGCCTTTGGCCTTGGCATTCATCAAAGCCACAAAGGTAGGCAAGCCACCAGGATAGGTGCGGCCCAGGGCGTGGGCAGCACGGTTTTCGCTGGACATCAACGCCAGATGCAGCAACTCGCCCCGGCTCAGGGTCGAGCCCACGGTCAAGCGCGAACGGCTGCGCTTTTCAGTATCTACATCGTCCTGGGTGATGGTGATTTCTTCGTCCATCGGCAGATGGGCTTCATTAATCACCACGCCTGTCATCAACTTGGTGATGGACGCAATCGGCAGCACCGCCTGGTCATTTTTGCTGAACAGCACTTCGCGGGTGTCCTGGTCAATCACCAAAGCCACGCTCGACTTGAGCGCCAGCGCATCAGGGGCACCGTGCAAACCGGCCAATTCACCAAACGAGGGTTGGGCAGGAATGATTACGGCGACCGGGCGCATGGCAGCACGGGATTTAGCGGCAACTTTAGTCTTGGACGCACGGGCCACCCGCACTGTTTTTACACTGCTGCGCTTGGCAACAGCACTGCTGGTTGAGGCTTTTTGTATCTCGACTTTTTTGCGCTGCGCTGCGTGGACAGGAGCCGCCAACAGCGTTACGGAACAGGTAAATACAGCAACAATTTGTAGCAAGCGGTTCAAAACAGGGCTTTCAGAGGAGGACATGGAATGATCTCCGGGCATAAACGGGTGTGACTAAGTGTATCTAAATCAAAAACTTCACGCAAGATCAAAGACTTAGATAGGCTTTTTAAGGTGCTATTATTTTAAAGCGGATTTATAGCGCGCATGGGCCGTTACAACCCCAATCCATGAGCCTTTACCTACAGGTAATCCGCTCAGATACCGGTATGCGCCATTAGTTGTGCATGCTTCTTGCTTATTTTTGTGACGCAACCAGTCGATAGAACCCGACCCCGTAGAATCTCTGGCACGGCTTACGTTCGTAAGCCCCAAGCCTCACATTCCAGGGAAACCCATGAGTTCAATCAATTTCATTGGCGGCGAAAAGGGCGGCGTTGGCAAGTCCGTTACGGCCCGCGTCTTGGCACAGTATTTTTTGGACACCGGCAAGGCCTTCACCGGTTTTGACACTGACCGTTCGCACAACTCCTTCACCCGCTTCTACCCTGACTTCGCCTCGCCGGTGGTGGTCGACAGCTTTGAAGGACTGGACGTCATCGCCGAAGCATTCGAAGTCAACCCCGAGCAAAACGTGATTGTGGATTTGGCCGCGCAAACCGCCGCCCCACTGGCCCGCTGGATCCACGACTCCGACTTGTTCGAAGTGCTGGGCGATCTGCATATAGCTATCAATTTTTGGCACGTCATCGACGAAGGCAAGGATTCCGTCAATCTGCTCGCTGACCTGATGGCCAGCGTGGGCAATACGCCCAACTACATCATTGTGCTGAACCATGGCAGGGGGTCCGATTTCTCGCTGATGCAATCGTCTGCCGCCATGCAGCAAGCTTTGGCCTACGGCGCACGCGTGAGTGAATTACCCCAGCTGCAAGATGCCAGCATGCGCAAAATCGACCG
>NZ_JBDTEM010000180.1:0-2417 GCF_039922535.1 Rhodoferax sp.
GCTTGCCTGCGTGCAGCACCTGCAGGCCCACTTCCACGTGCACGGCGGGAATGGTCAGGTTGACGATGATCTCGATGCTGGGGTCGGCCAGCAGAGCCTCCACCGTTTGGTAGGGCACGCCAAACTCGGTGGCCCGGCCCTGCGCGGCTGGGGCGTGCAGGTCGGCCACGCCGCGGATGTCCAGAACGGGGAAGTTCGCCGCCCCCTGCAAATACGCCGCGCTGATGTTGCCGCAGCCGATGATGCCTATGCCGACTTTATCAACATTTCCGCTGTTTTCCATGCTGTTTGCCCTTTTGGTTATTTACTACTGTTTTAATAGCTGCCAGCGCAGGTGCTGATTGCGCTGGAGGCCGATTGAATGCTTAAGAAACAAGGGTGACGCTGCAGCTGCTTTCCATGCGCCAGTCGCGCTCCAGCATGCGGGGCGCGTCGCCCAGCACCTGCACGGCGGTGGCCAGCGGGGTGTCGCCGCTGGACGGGCCGACCAGGATGTCGAACCAGCCCGGTTCTACGCAGCGCTGGCCCTGGGCGTGGGTAAAACACAGCATGTCTACCGGCACCGTAAAGTCCAGCTTGGCCACCTGCCCCGCTGCCAGCGTGACCCGCTGAAAAGCCTTCAGCTCTTTCACCGGCCGCACCGCCGAGGCCAGCCGGTCGCGCACATACAGCTGCACCACCGGCACGCCCGCGCTGCTGCCGGTGTTGGCCACCTCGCACTGCAGCCGCACATCGCCGTCGGCCAGGGCGACTGCGTCGCTCTCCAGCACCAGATTCCGGTAGGCAAACTGGGTGTAGCCCAGGCCGTGGCCAAACGGGTAGCGGCTGCCGAAATGGAAGGCGATCGGCGTGCCGCCGCTCTTCAGAGAATGGTTGTAAAAGTAGGGCATGGCCCCGGCACCGGTGGGCACCGACACCGTCATGCGGCCCGAAGGCTCCTGCAGCCCGGCCAGCACTTCGGCTAGTGCCGTGCCGCCTTCTTGCCCGCCCGCAAACGCCATCAGGTAGGCGGCGACGCGGCTTTCCAGCCCGCCCAGGTTGTAGGGCCGCCCGGCCATCAGCACCACCACCGTGGGCGTGCCGGTGGCCACGATGCGCTCCAGCAGCAGCTGTTGAACGCCCGGCAGGCTCAGGGAATCGGTGTCCGAGCCTTCGCTGACCGTGCCGGTCTGGAACAGGCCTGCCAGGTCACCCACGCAGACGATGGCCACGTCCGCCGCCTGGGCGCAGGCCACAGCCTCGTCGATGGCATCGGTACGCTGCGATACGGGCGATACCCGCTCCACCCCGGCCGGGGCTACATCGCCGGGGAACACCGGCGCGCCGCTACGCCGCTCTTCCAGAATCGCGCAGCCTTGGGCGTACTGCACATGGGCCGTGCCAAACACCGCTTGCAGGCCTTGCAGCGGGGTGACGATGTGGTCGGTGCCCTCGGTCTTGTCTTGCAGGATCAGGTGCGCCGGAAAGCTGTAGCCGCTGAGCAGGGCCATCGGGTCGGCGGCGGTGGGGCCGACCAGCACAATGCGTTTTTGTGCGGCGGGCTGCAGCGGCAGGATGCCCTTGTTCTCCAGCAGCACGATGGACTGGCGGGCCACGTCCAGCGCGGCCTGGCGGGCCGCGGGTTGGCGCAGTGGCACAAAAGGTGTGTCAGCAAAGTCGCGCTCGAACAGGCCCAGACGGAACTTCTCGGTCAGCACGCGCGCCACAATTTCGTCCACCTTGGCCAGGCTGAGCCGGCCGCGCTCGATGGCGGTGGCCAGGTGCTGGGCGCAGTCGTCGCCGGGCAGTTCCACGTCCAGCCCGGCGTTGAAGGCCAGCGCCGCCGCCTCGGCCGCATCCTGGGCCACGCCGTGGTGCTGGTACAGCAGGCTCACGCCCACGTAGTCGGCCACCACCAGGCCGTCAAAGCCCCACTGCTTGCGCAGCACCTCGGTGAGCAAATGCTGCGAGGCGTGGACCGGCTCGCCGTCGATGTCGTGGTACGCAGGCATCACCGAGCCCGCATCGGCCTGTTTGATGGCCATCTCGAACGGCAGCAGAAATGTGTCGTTCAGGGTGCGCCAGCCCAGGTTCACCGGCGCATGGTTGCGCGCGCCTTCGCTGAACGAGTGGCCGACAAAATGCTTCAGCGTGGCCAGCACGTCGCGCTGCGGGCCTTGCAGGCCGCGCACGTAGCGGGTAGCCAGTACGCCGACCAGGTACGGGTCTTCGCCCAGGGTTTCTTCGGTGCGGCCCCAGCGTACATCGCGCGACACGTCCAGCACCGGGGCCAACCCCTGCTGGCAGCCTACGGCGCGGCATTCCAGGCCGATCTGTTCGCCCACTTGCTGGATCAGCGCGGGGTTCCAGGTGGCGCTCATGGCCAGGGCGGAGGGGAACAGCGTGCCGTCGCGGGTCATCATGCCCATCAGGCATTC
>NZ_JBDTEM010000181.1:0-1502 GCF_039922535.1 Rhodoferax sp.
AAAGATGCCTGACGCCGCAGTGACAGGAGATGCCATGCGGTGCAAGCCGTAGAGGAACATCAATGCAGCAGTGAGATCGGCGGCAACAATGCCAAGTTGGGCAAGCTGAAAGACAAAGATGGGCATAGTGCGGGTCTCAATGTTTCTTTGCCGGCAGGCGTTTGACCTTGCCGTGGACTGCGGCGTGGCCGCTGGTCTTGAACATGGCCAGCATGCGGTCTGTTACCGCATAGCCACCCGCTGCATTGCCCGCGCCCAGTAGCACCGCCACAAAGCCCAGCACTTGCTCTTGTACGGAACTCGCGTTCAGCAGCGCGTAAATGCCGCCGACGACCACAATCCCGTGCACGAAGTTCGAGCCCGACATCAGGGGTGTGTGCAGAATGGCCGGAACCCGGCCAATGATCACCCAGCCGGCAAAGGCTGCGAGCAGAAAGATATACAGGGCGACGAAGCCGGAAATGCCGATGGAGAAAGTCATAAGGGAGTCCTGTTACGGCTCATGCCAATGCGTGCTGTGGAATGCCCAGCGATTTGTTTTGACCCGCATGCGTGAGCACCGTCTTGGCGAGAATCTCGTCGCTCCAGTCGATAGTGATGACGTTGTCTTTCAGCATCAAAGCCAGCAGGTTGTATTGGTTTTTGGCATACAGCTCGCTCGCGTCTTTACCCAGTAAAGATGCCACGTTCAGCGGCGCCAGGATGCTCACCTGGCCGACCCGTACCGTTTCCCCGGGGCAGGTGTCCTCGCAGTTGCCGCCGCCCTCGGCAGACAGGTCCACAATCACAGCCCCGACTTTCATGCCCGCGACTTGCGCGTGGCTGATGAGTTTGGGAGAGGCTTTGCCGGGAATGGCGGCGGTGGTAATCACCAGGTCTGCCTTCTGGATGTGCGCCGTCAAAGCGGCTGCAACTTTGGATTTTTCTTCAGCGCTCAGTTCGCGGGCATAGCCACCTTTACCGGTTGCGTCCACCCCGGTATCAACGAAGCTGGCACCTAGCGAAAGTGCTTGCTCTTGCGTCTCGGGACGAACGTCATATCCCTCCACAATGGCACCGAGTCGGTGGGCCGTGGCAATTGCCTCCAACCCTGCCACACCCAAGCCCATCACCAATACATGTGCAGGCCCTAGCGAGCCTGCTGCGGTGGTGATTTTGGGTAACACCCGCGCCAAATTGGTGGCACCCAGCTGCACCGCGTAATAACCTGCCAGGGCGGACTGGCTCGACAGCGCGTCCATCGCCTGCGCCCGGCTGATGCGCGGCACCCGCTCCATCGCAAAGCAGGTGATTTTTTTATCCAGCAGGCGCTGCACCAGGGTAGGCTGGTTCTGGGCGTAAATGAAAGAGATGAGGATTGCGCCCTCTTGCATCGCGGCCACCACCTCCAGCGCGGGCGGCTGCACACATAGCACCACGTCGGCATCGCGAACCATGGCAATGCGGTCTTCGACAATGGTGACGTTTTCGAATGCAGCATCGTCGAGGTGGATGGCCGCTCC
>NZ_JBDTEM010000182.1:0-2563 GCF_039922535.1 Rhodoferax sp.
ACTGGGTGCCGCCTACGCCGCGCCCTACCTGGGTCGGCTGGAGGATTCAGGGGTGGATGGCCTGGCCCTGATCGGCCAGATGCAAAGCCTGCTGGCAGGTACCTCGACCCGCTTGCTGGTGGCTAGCGTCCGCTCACGTGCCGCCTACCTGGCACTGCTGGGCCTGGGCGTGGGCTCCATCACCATCCCGCCGAAGCTGTTTACCGAGCTGTTTGACCACCCCGCTACGCTGGATGCGGAGCGGGGGTTTTTGGCGGATGCGGCCGCGCTCGGCGATTAATTGAAACGGCCCTCGCTGCGCAGGCGTTGGCCGATCTGCTGGATGCCCGCCTGCCCTTGCTGCAGCGCTTCGCGGCTGGTGTGCACCGAATAGCGGCCCAGTACCAGCTCGTGCGGATGCGGCACTGCCGAGCCCAGCACGAAAACGCAGTCGGTGGCCGCCTGGAAGTCAATCGCTGCCTCAGAAGTATCGAACACGGCCATATCACCGTGGCGCAGAGGCTCCGGCATGCGCAAATTCCCCTCACCCAGCGCCACCCAGGCTACGGTGTGCCCCGCAGGCGGCTGGTAGCGCCAGCGTTCACCGGCCTTGAGCTGGACTGACAGGTAGTTGATAGATGCCGGGGCCGGAATAGCGCTGTGGGCCGCACCGTACTGGCCCAGCAACACCCGCGCAGGCCCGTCCTGCGCCACCTCGTCGGGGGCCAGGAAAGTGCTGAACGCCGGGGCCAACTCCAGCGCAGGCGGCAGCGCCACCCAGAGCTGGAAGCCGCGCAGACGTTCGGACCCACCGGAGCCCCCCGCGTGCCAAGCACCGCCGCCAGCCTGCATCCATTCCACGCCACCCTCGGCCAGCACGCCCTGGCGTCCCGAGGTGTCTTCAAACCCCATGTCGCCCTGCAGGCTCCATGACAAGGTGGCGATGCCGGAATGCGGGTGCAAGCCAAAGCCCTGGAAGGCACTGGCATCGGCATCAAACAGGTCCAAAAACACAAACGGTTTGAGGTGCTCGCCCAGATCGGACGGGCTCATCAGCCGGGTGATAGGCCCATGCTGCTGGCCGCGCGTGCGGTAGACGATGGCGCGGGTGGCAGCAATGGTCTCCACAGGACTTAACTGGGAAGTGGGGTTGGCGATGGCATGCATGGTGTGGCTCCTGAAAAATGGGGGAACGCCCCCTGTGCCACAAGCTTATCCAGGCTTGAATATGGCGACTAGCCGCTAGAATTTGCTTTCACCCATCCAAAATCAAGAGTAATAGCATGCTGGACCTGAATGACATCGCGCTGTTCGTCCAGGTGGTCGAAGCGGGTAGCTTCGCCGCTGCGGCCCGGCGACTAGGCCTGCCCGCCAATACCGTGAGCCGCCGGGTGCAAGACCTGGAGCAGCACCTGGGCGCGCGTTTGCTGCAGCGCTCTACCCGCAAGCTAACCTTGACCGAGGCCGGGCGCGATCTCCACACGCGCAGCACGGACCCGCTGCAGGCCCTGGCCCAGGCCGCCCAAGCGCTTAGCGATGTCAGCCAGTTGCCCAGCGGCACCGTCCGCGTGGCCGCCCCGGCCGATTTTTTCAACTGGTTCCAGATGGACTGGGTTGCCGAGTTTTTGGCCGCCCACCCACGGGTGCGCATCGAATGGATACTGAGCGATGCCCGCGCCGACCTGATCGCCGAGGGCATTGATGTGGCGCTGCGCACCGGCAGCCTGCGGGATTCCAGCCTGGTGGCCAAACAGGTCGGCACCAGCAGCTCTGTGCTGGTGGCCAGCCCGGCGTATCTGGCCGCGCATGGTGCCCCACAGCAGTTGGCAGATCTGCAAATGCACGACTGCATTACCCGGAAACCGGCCTCCAGCCATGGCAGTTGGCGGCTGGAAGGGCCGGACGGCAGCGTGGATGTGCAAGTGCACGGGCGCGTGTGTGCCAACACCATGGACGCGGTGGTCAAGGCCACGCTGGCGGGTTTGGGCGTGTCATTGATTCCCGCGCTACTGGCCAAACCACTGCTGGAGTCCGGCCAACTGCGGGTGGTGTTACCCGGCTACGCAGTGCACGGCGTGGGCGTGCACTGCGTGTACCCCAGCCGCCACCAACTGCCGCGCGCCGTCAGCAGCTTCATTGCGTTTACGATGGACAAAATCCAACGCCACTGCATAGCAGCTTAGAACTTAGCCGCCACATCTTCTTTCAGGATGCCTTTATGACCGACCGCACCGTCTTCTTCATCTCCGATGGCACCGGCATTACCGCCGAAACCTTTGGCAACGCCATCCTGGCGCAGTTCGCCATGGCTCCGCGCCATGTACGGCTGCCATTTACCGACACGGTAGACAAAGCCCACCAGGCGGTGCGCCAGATCAACCACACGGCCGAGCTGGAGGGCCAGCGCCCGATCGTCTTCACCACGCTGGCCAATACCGAGGTACTGGCCGTGATCGAAGCGGGCTGCAAGGGCATGCTGCTGGACATGTTCGGCACCTTTGTACGCCCGCTCGAGATCGAGCTGGCCATGAAGTCGAACCATCGCATTGGGCGCTTTCCCGACGTCAGCCAGAGCCACGAATAC
>NZ_JBDTEM010000183.1:0-9845 GCF_039922535.1 Rhodoferax sp.
GCAGGCACTCACCGCCGTATGCGCCGAGTTCGACGTGCCCTTGCCGGCAGCAGCCTTGCAGTTTCCGCTGGCCCATCCGGCCGTGGTGTCTTGCGTCACCGGCATCCGTACCGCGGCCCAGTTGCAGCAAAACGTGGCCTGGCTGGAACAACCCTTGCCCCCCACGCTCTGGCAGACCTTGCGCGCGCGTGGCCTGCTGCATCCGCAAGCACCGCTTCCGGCCTGAGAAATATGCACATGCTGGCGACGCCGCTGCCCCTGCGCAGCACCCATACCAGCTTGCCCGACATACCCACGGAGACCAACCACATGCAAAAAATGGGCTGGGTCATTGGCATTGACCCGCAACACATCCCTGAATACAAGCGCCTGCATACGGCCGTTTGGCCGGCCGTGCTGCTGCGCATTGACCAGTCGCAGGTGCGCAACTACAGCATCTTCCTGCGCGAACCCGAGAACCTGTTGTTCGGCTACTGGGAATACCACGGCCAGGACTTTGAGGTGGACATGGCCGCCATCGCCGCCGATCCCGACACGCAGCGCTGGTGGGCCCTGTGCGGCCCCTGCCAACGCCCATTGGAATCGCGCAGCCCAGGCGAACACTGGGCCGCCATGGAATCCGTGTTCTGCTCCGCCTGACCCCACTTACCGAAGGAATTTTTATGCTGACCGTTATTTGTGAAACCCCCGGCGTGCTGCGCGCCATCGAAGGCGCTGCCCCCACCCGCAACGAGGCCGATGTGCTACTGCGCGTGCGCCGAGTAGGGGTGTGCGGCACCGACCTGCACATCTATACCGGCAACCAGCCCTACCTGGACTACCCACGCGTCATGGGCCACGAAATTTCAGGCACCGTGGAGGAAGCACCGGTGGACAGCCCGCTGCAGCCGGGTGACCCCGTTTTCGTGATGCCCTACCTGTCCTGCGGCCACTGTGTGGCCTGCCGCCAGGGCAAGACCAATTGCTGCGTCAACATCCAGGTACTGGGCGTGCACCGCGACGGCGCGTTCACCGAATACCTCAGCGTGCCCGCACAGTTTGTGCGCAAGGCGGTTGGCGTCTCGCTGGACCAGGCGGCCATGGTGGAGTTTCTGGCCATCGGCGCCCACGCCGTACGCCGCGCCGACGTACAACCCGGCCAGCGCGTACTGGTGGTAGGCACCGGTCCGATTGGCATGGCCGCCCTGTTGTTTGCCGGCCTGCGGGGCGGCCAGGTCACTGCGCTGGACACGCGCAGCGAGCGGGTGGCGTTCTGCAAGCAGCACCTGGGCGCACATGCGGGCGTGCTGATTGGCGAACACGACCTGGAAGAGCTGCGAGCCCTGACGGAGGGAGATTTTTACGATGTCGTCTTTGACGCCACCGGCAACGCGCGCGCCATGGAGCGCGGATTCCAGTTCATCGCACATGGTGGCAAGTACGTCATGGTGTCGGTGGTGCGCGACAGCATCACATTTTCTGATCCCGAATTCCACAAGCGTGAAGCGACCTTGCTGGGCAGCCGCAATGCCACCATGGAAGACTTCGAGACCGTGCTGGAAGCCATGCGCGCGGGGAAGATCCCCACCCAGGCCCTCAACACCCACCGCATGCCGCTGGCAGACGTGCCGGCCCACTTCGAAACGCTGCTCGACCCCAAGCAGGGCGTGGTCAAGGCTTTGATCGAATGCTGAGCGAAGGACCCGCGTGAGCACACCTATTCTGCAATTCGGTACCGGACGCTTTCTGCAGGCGCATGTGGACCTGTTCGTGTCACAGGCGCTGGCCCAAGACCAGGCCCTAGGTGGCATCACCGTGGTGCAAAGCACCGGCAGCCCGCACAGCAGTGCCCGCGCCGCAGCCCTGGCCCATGGCTACCGTGTGGAACTGCGCGGCATGCAGCGGGGCCAGCGGGTGGAAGAAAACCTGTTTGTGGACGCTGTGCGCTCGGTCTGGCATGCCGACCGGGACTGGGCCCTGCTGCGTGACGCCATGGCCGGCACGGTGCAGGTCATTGTGTCCAACACCGCAGACGCGGGCTATGTGCTGGATGACGCCGACACCGCCGCGCTGCTGCACAACCCCACGGCCACGCCACGCAGCTACCCGGCCAAACTGGTGGCGCTGTTGCACCACCGCTGGCAACAGCAAGCCGAGGCACCACTTACGCTGTACCCCTGCGAGCTGGTCAGCCGCAACGGAGACACACTGCGCGCCATCGTGCGCACCCTGGCGCAGGACTGGGGGGCAGAGCCGGCGTTTCTGGGCTATGTGCAGGAACACTGCGTGTGGGTCAATTCGCTGGTGGACCGCATCGTGTCGTCGCCACTGGAGCCCGCGGGCGCGGTGGCCGAGCCCTATGCGCTGTGGGCCATCGAACGCCAGCCCCGCATGGTGCTGCCCTGCAGCCACCCGGCTCTGGTGCTGACCAATCAGCTGGCCGACTTCGAACAGCGCAAGCTATGGCTGCTGAACCTGGGTCACAGCTTTCTGGCCGAGCGCTGGCAGCTGCTGGCCAGCCCTGCCGATATGACCGTGTTGCAGGCCATGCACACGCCAATACTGCGCACCCCATTGGAGGCGGTGTGGGCCGAGGAGGTGTTGCCGGTGTTTGACGCCGAGGCCACCGGTGCCGAGGCCCGCACCTATCTGGAAGAAGTGCGCGATCGCCTGCTCAATCCGTTCCTGGAGCACCGCCTTGCCGACATTGCCAAAAACCATGCTGAGAAAAAGCAGCGGCGCATGGCGCCCGTGGTGCAACGCGCCGCAGAACTGCAACTGCAGATTGCCCAAACCCAGCTACGCGATGCCTTGAAAACATGTAACTACTCAGGTCAAAGAAGGGTATGAGCGAGAGTCCAGGTAATGCCCGGACTCCCCGACCTCAGCCAACTCAGCCACGGGCAAAAAGACGAGCTGATCATTCAACTCTTCCAGACGGTGCAGAGTCTGGTCAGCCAGGTGGATGCGCTGCAAAAGCGCATCGCCGAGCTAGAAAATCGCCCGCGCCTGCACAGCAAGAACTCCAGCAAACCGCCCTCCAGCGACGGCCTGGCCAAATCCAACAGCAAGCCCAATCCGAAGTCATTGCGCCCCTCAGGCCAGAACCCCAACGCAGGCCAGCCTGGTCACAGCGGCAACACCCTGATGCAAGCCACGCAGCCCGACCTGGTCATCGGACACACCAGCGCCCTCAACATGACCCACTGCAGCATCTGCAGTAGCACCCAGCTGCAACACGCCGTCATCGAGCGCCGCCAAGTCTTCGACCTGCCCGTGCTACGCGCGCAGGTCACAGAGCACCAGTTGATCCGTTCGGTATGCATCTGCGGGGCAGTGCATGAAGGAGTCTTCCCCGCCGACATCCACGCTCCCACCCAGTACGGCGCGGGGGCCAAGGCACTGGCGGCCCACCTCAACCAGCAGCACTTCGTGCCCTTGCAGCGCACCTGTGAACTCTTGGGCGATGTCTTCGGCCTGCCGCTATCCCAAGCCAGCGTACTGGCCTTCACCGCACAAGCGGCCCAACACCTCACGGCCACCGTGGATGCGATTGGCCAGGCGGTGCAAGCCGCCTGCGTCGTGCACGCCGACGAGAGTGGCATCCGCGTGCAAGGCCAGTTGCAATGGCTGCACTGCGTGGTCACCCCCACGCTGACCTACCTTGCCCACCACGCCAAGCGTGGCGCACAAGCCTTTGATGCGTTGGGCATCCTGGGCGTTGTGCGGGGCACCCTGGTGCATGACGGACTCTTGGTCTACAAAAACCTGGACTGTGTGCACAGCCTGTAAACATGTTGTATGGCGCACCACCTGCGCGAGCTGACCTATGTGCACGAGCAGATGGGTGAACGGGTCTGGGATGCTGGGGCCCAAGAGATGATGGAGCACTTGTTGCATGGCAAACAGGAAGTCGATGTACACGGTGGCCCGTTGTCCGTGCAGCGCCAGGCGTGGTTTGAGGGGCAGTGGAGCGCGCTGCTGCTGCGCGGCGAGGCGAACAACCCGGCAGCGACCCGCGATGATGAGCTCTACAGCACCCAGCGGGGCCGGGTGGCACAAAGCAAGGCCTACAACCTGCTCAAGCGTCTGCGCGATTACCGCCAGGATGTTTGGCGCTTTGCCACCGATGCGGGCGTGTCGTTTACCAACAACCTGGCTGAGCAGGCGCTGCGCATGTCCAAGATCCGCCAGAAGGTGTCGGGGTGCTTCCGCACCGACCAGGGGGCCGCCACATTCTTTACCATCCGCTCGTGTCTGCAAACCATGCGCAAGCAGCAGGCAGGCTTGTTTGTTTGACTGCCTCATCAGCGTCTTCAAGGGCGGCCAGCCGATTCAGCCTTCTTGGATCGGCTACGCTGCAGCTTCCGCTTTAGGCTCCATTGCCGGCTGAGTAGTTACCAAGATTTAAAGAAAAAATGGCTCTGGCGCAGATGCTACCTGCGCTGGCAGCTATGTAAACAGGAGCAACCGATGGGCAGCGGTGTTCGGCCGTGGACGGGGTGCAGGTGCGGACCCCGCAGAGAAGGAAGTCCGTCGATGGCTAATTCGTAGGCGCTATAGACACTCCTTGCGCAGCAACCCCAAAACCAGGCGACCCCATGCAATTTGACTGGCACGCAGACCCCATCAGCCGGGCCACCCGGATCGACCAAAACTACAAAAACACCCAGAACGTCCGCCGGTTTCTGGCGCAGGAATGCGGTGACACGTTCAAGTTCAACCGGCCCTTCATGGCCTGGATGAAAAGCGGGGTGCCCCAGAACATGGGAGAGGTGGCAGACGAGTGGATGCGGCTGCACAAGGCGGGAAGCGGGCCTGGGGCAGAAGTGTCGGGTGCAAGCTAGCGATCCCCGCATCCGGCTATCGCGATATTCCGCTTGACCCGGCCGCCGGGTCCGACCCGATGATTCTGGTGCGCCACAAGGAGAATCTATTTGTCTAACCACACCACATCCATACTCGCCGCCGAAGCCGCCCGCCGCCTCGGGGTTTCCGTCAAGACCCTGCGTCTTTACGAGCAGAAAGGCTTACTACAACCCCTGCGCACGGAGGCCGGCTATCGGCACTACAGCCCGGACGATCTTCGCGCTGCCCAGGACATCGTGGCGCTGCGGTCGTTGGGATTGACCATGGCCCAGACGGCGCAGGCAGTAATGGGAGATTTGACCGCGAGGGACCAAGCGTTCGCACTGCGGGAAGTGGAACTAGGCGCCCAGTTTGCAGGCATTCAAAGGGCGAGCGAACGCCTGAGACAACTGCGCCATGGCCTGGCGCTTGGGCTCACGCCCTGGCCAGGTGATCTGGCCGATGCACTCGGCGCGCACAAGGCTTCGGTGTCGTTTGCGCTGCCGTGGCCTTGGGGCGGTGAGCCGTTCACCTTTACAGAGCACGCGCCGTTAACCTATTTGGTAGGACCGCTTGGCAGTGGCAAAACCCGACTTGCCCTGCGCCTTTCGGAGGCGTTACCCCAGGCAAAGTACCTTGCCCTGCACAGACTTGACGATCCGCGCAAGTTTGAACGCGAGCTTGGGCTGACCCGAGACGAGGTCGCGACGCTGGAACGGCAACTCGACTGGCTGCGAGAGGAAGGTGCCACGGATTTGGAGCCGTTAAGGGTGCTACTCGGTGCGCTCGCGGTCGGCGGCGGTCGCCATCCCTTGGTCATCGACATGGTCGAGGAGGGCTTGACGCGACCCTCGCAGGAAGCGCTCATGCCGCTCCTGCGTCGCAGCCTCAGAACGCGCGAAGCCCCCGTGATCGCGATGACACGTTCTTCGTCGGTAGGCGCTGGGTGGTTGAGGTGGCATACAGTTGGTTCAACCGGGTTCGCAAGCTATTGGTGCGATACGAGAAACTTGATCGCAGCTTCATAGCGCTGAACCACTTGGCTGCATCCAGCATGGCGCGGCGAATGATCAAATTGGACGTAAATATTATTTACGGATAAGTTCTAAGTCGCTGGCGGAGTCTTTATAAATTCGACTTGGGCAAATCCTTGGCCTTTGGGGTGAAATCAGTAGTACAGGGACCCGTGTGTTCCGCCAGTGAGACGTATCGTTCAAATATAACGTCTATCGATCCTCTCTTAAAACAACGAAGATTACAGCTCCTTCAACCAAACGGAGTAACTCTCATGACCCTTCATACCACCGGCGACGGCTTGGCTCGCCCTAAGCTTCTGGTTCTCGGTGCCACCGGGAAAACCGGTCAGCTGATCGTCAAACAGGCGCTCGCTCGCGGGTACGACGTTCGTGCACTGGTGCGCTCGCCGGAGAAAGCAAAGGGACTTGAGGGCGTGGAAATCATCGCTGGAGACGCCCGTGACGAAAAGGCCTTACGTAACGCTCTCAAAGGCAGGGATGCCGTCGTGAGTGCGTTGGGCACGCCGGCCAGCCCTTTTCGGGAAGTAACCCTCCTTTCGTCCGCAACGCGCTCGCTGGTCAATGCGATGCGGGCCGAGGGCATCCAACGTCTTGTTTGCGTCACCGGCATGGGTGCGGGCGACAGCGCCGGACACGGAGGCTTTCTTTTCGACCATGTGATTTTTCCCGCTCTCCTGCGGAAGGTCTACGCCGATAAGAACCGACAGGAAGCTGTGATTCGCGACAGCGGATTGGACTGGGTACTGGTACGACCATCTGTGTTGAACGACAAGGCGTCTCGGCCTCCTGTCCGCGCGCTTACGGATCTCTACGGGTTCCACGGGGGCTCCATCGCCCGGGCAGATGTCGCCAGCTTTGTGTTGGATCAATTACAAAGCGATGCTTGGCTGCATCGCGCGCCGTTGATCTCTTGGTGATGCTGCGTTAGATCAATGCTCTTAGGAGGGAGCAGGCTGCGGGTTCTAAGAGGGTGCATCTTTCCCTCTGCATGTCGAGCTCTCCCGTCCCCAGTCAACTATTTTCCGGTTTCCCACAAAGAATTTGAAGCCGTGGAGCTTCGCAGGAAATCTACGAACGCACGGACGGTGGGCGCGAGCTCACGGCTACTGGGAAAAACCACGCTCACCTCGACAGCGACGGGCCGCAGATTGGGTAATAGCTCTATCAAACGCCCCGTCTGGAGGTCGTCCGTTGACATGTATTTTGGCAAACATGCAACGCCCGCGCCTTGCAAGGTGAACCGATGCATGGTCATGGTGTCGTTGACAGTCGCGCGCGGCCTAAACTCAATCTTGACGGGCTCACCAGCAATGTCCATTAGAGTCCACGCCCGTGGCCTCCCATTCGCTCCCGGCATCTCAATGATGTCGTGATTACACAGCTCGTCCGCAGATTTTGGAAGCCCCCTACGAGCGATATACGAGGGCGAGCAACACAGCACCCTGGGAATGGAACCGAGTCGCGTGGCCACCAACTGGGAATCGGGCAATGGGCCCATCCGAACGGCTACATCGACATTCGAAGCGACAAGGTCGATGTTCTGGCTGGTGAGGTCCAGGGCGACTTGGACGAGTGGATATCGGTCAAGGAATTGAGGTATCACCTGGCCTAGGACATGATGGCCAAACCCGATCCCAGCCGTGATTTTCAACAGCCCTCGGGGCGAGGCACCAAGGCCTACCAGATGGTTCACCGCGTCGTCCACTCTGGTGAGAATGTCAGAGCAACGCAGCTCCAGCGCGGATCCTGCCTCCGTCAATACAACCTCCCGGGTCGTACGCTGGAGCAGTCGCGTCCCCAATTCGCTCTCGAGTGCCGCGATGGCTCGGCTGACAGAAGACTTTGGCAACCCAAGCGCCTTAGCCGCTGCCGAAAAGCTGCGATGCTTCGCGACCGCCTCGAATATCCGGAACGCGTTAAGGTCAATCAACTGTCCTTCTCCTCTCTTTAATATCTCTCATCAGACGTTGAAACTCGGGTGATGCCGCCAGCGCGCGCCGACCTCCGCCTCAATCGACGAAGGCCGCCAATTCATCTGGAGACCCTGAAGGGAATGATTCTTTCAAGAATTCCAGAAACGTTGAGACACGGGCGCTCAGCAGCCGGCGAGATGGGTACAAGGCCCACAGTGCGATCTCCGGGCCGTCGACATCCCCCCAGAGCACCAGCTTCCCAGCGGTCAAGTCTTGGGTTACGAGAGAGATCGGCAGGCGGGCAACACCGACGCCCGCACGGACGGCGTCCCGGACCATGAATAAGGAGGCAAGAGACAGCACTGGCTCCACGGAGATGCGCTTCTTGCCCGATGTCCCTGTGTATTCCCAAGAAGATGCGGTTGCGCCGAAACCGCCACCTCGCATGACTGCTGGAGCCACTGCCTTGCCCGCCGGAGGTTTGAGTTGCGGACTCGCGACCAAGACAAGACGGTCCCTCACGAAGATTCGTCCTATCAGCCTCGCATCCGGGTCCGGGTTGACTCGGATCACCAGGTCGTAGCCCTCTTCCACCATGTCCACGGCCCGGTCTTCGGTAGTGACCTCGAGCCGGATTTGTGGATACCTCATGGCAAACCGGGCTGCCAGCTTGCCCATGGCCGCCTGAGAGAAGAGTAGCGGCGCACTCACTCGCAAGTTGCCTCGCGGGATTTCACCGCCCGACGCGATGGCCGCCGCCGCTTCCTCAATGTCGGCCAGCAGCGCCGAGGTCCTCTCGTAAAGGGCGCGACCCTCTTCGGTCAATTTCAACACCCTGGCGCCCCGCTCGAACAGGCGCAGGTTAAGGCCACTTTCCAAATCGGCCACGCGCCGCGACAGCGTGGCCTTAGGACGGCCTGATTCGCGCGCAGCGCGCCCGACACCGCCGTGGCGGGCGACAAGGTTGAAGTCAGCAAGAGCAAGCAAGTCCATTTGTTCCACCCGTGAGACAAAGTGTCCAAATATAACGGCTATCAGCATCGATCGGGAACAACGAAGATCAGGGCTCGTTACAACCAACCCGGAGTTTTTCATGACCATTCTCATCACCGGCGCTTCCGGCGCCATCGGCCACCAAGTCGTCCAGCAACTCGTCGATCGCGGCGCCGCAGTACGTGCACTTGTTCGCGACCCGGCAAAGACCAAGTTCCCCGCTGGGGTCGAGGTCGTTCGGGGTGACCTGCTGGACGTTGAGTCCCTGCGCCGAGCCATGGCCGGCGTGTCCACGCTGTTCCTTCTCAACGGCGTCGTCCCGGACGAGTTCACGCAGGCTCTGGTCACCCTCAACTTGGCGCGTGATGCCGGTATTGATCGAATCGTCTACCTATCGGTGATCCACAGCGACAAGTACCTGAACGTCCCCCACTTCGCAGGCAAGTTCGGTGTGGAGCGGATGCTCGAGCAAATGGGCTTCGGTGCCACGATCCTGCGGCCGGCGTACTTCATGCAAAACGACCTCACCGTCAAGGACGTCGTGACAGGGTACGGCGTCTATCCAATGCCCATTGGCAGCCAGGGGCTCGCCATGATCGACACGCGTGATATCGCCGAGATTGCCGCCATCGAGCTGCTCCGCCGCGAACAGGCACCAGCATCGCTTCCCCTGAGCCGGATCAATCTCGTCGGCCCCGACGCGTTGACCGGGACCGACGTCGCTGGCATCTGGTCGCAAGTCTTGGGTCGCCCGATCAACTACGGCGGCGACGACACCGCCGGGTTCGAGAAGAATCTGTTGAATTTCATGCCGAGCTGGATGGCGTACGACATGCGCCTCATGAGCGAACGCTTCCTCACCGAGGGCATGAACCCGGATGCGGGTGATGTCGAGCGCCTGACGGCACTACTGGGCCGCCCACTGCGCTCGTACCGCGAGTTTGCCGTCGAGACCTCGGCATCGGCCTGAATTGGGTCGGCCCTCTCAATCCACACAAGGAGTTCCACCATGATTTATTCGACAACGACCGTTCCGGTCAAGCTCAGCGCCGCGCCTGGCGCAACGTCAAACGCC
>NZ_JBDTEM010000184.1:0-1827 GCF_039922535.1 Rhodoferax sp.
TTTTTTGTACCCTCGCCCGGCCTATCGGCGCGCATGCCGCACAAAGACCTGCGCCACCTGCAGCAACCGGGCGCGGCTGAATCGGAGTCCGGTCAACAGCACCCGCCCTTCATAACCCTTGTAAAAAATGCGGTTCACCAAAGCGTTCAGCATGTTGACCGACCCAAAGTGCTGGCGGGCCAATGCCATATCCCGAAAGCGCAGCACCAGGCTGGTGGTGCTGCCGGAGGCATGCAAGCGCACAGCATCCACATCGGTCCAGGGAATGCTGCGCCCGCCGAGGTGGCGGTAGTCCAGGATGCCGAAGCGGTCCAGCACCAGCGCAGGCCCCTGCCAGAAAAAGTCGCGTACGCACTTCCAGGCGACCACCAGATAAGCCACCAGCCCCGGGGCGAACAAAACCGCGGCCCCTTGCATGGTCAGAAAATACGACAAACCGATGCATGCGTAGCCGGCACCCACCAGCACCAGCGTCGCCAGCACCAGCACGCCCAGCGCCCAAGCACGTGAGGTGTACATCGCCAAGGGCTCAGGCAGTGAAGTCGCTGAACGGACTGGGGCAGCCGCAAGCCGTGGCGGTAGTGGTGGTGGTGGTGGTAGGGGTGCCGTCTGTAGACCCGTGGGCGGTCGGGACACTGGCATGCTGCGCGGCTGGGGCGCAGGCGCGCCAGGGCGGAGCTCTTCGTCCTTCTCGTCTTCTTCATCCTCCTCGTCGCCATCCGCCAGGCCACGATGGGTAAAACCACGCCACCCAAACCACACCAGAAACACGCCAAAGACCGTCCAGCCAGCCACCAGCAGCACAAAGCCCAGCGGATGCGCGGCAAAGCGCACATCGGCCCCACCGCGCGCAAGCCCGCCAATCGCGCCCGCCCACAGCCCCTCTGCCGCCAGCTTCAGGCTGCCCAGGCCCAAGGCCAGTGCAAACAGGTTCGTGACCAGGTTTCCAAAAGAGTTCATCTATCCATCCTTGGCGTCGCCGATGGGCCACCCGGGGATTTGTAACAGGTTGCAGTAAATTTGGGCGAAAAAAAAGGGCTGGGAATCGCTTCCCAGCCCCTTTTACAGCCATGGTGGCAGGCCGTTACACCCCAAATGTGAATTGCCCCGGAGCCTGGATCGGATCCACATCCACCGGGATCACATCCTTGGGCAAGAACTTGCCTTCCAGCAGCAGCTTGGACAGCGGATTCTCAATGCGCTGCTGGATGGCGCGCTTCAAAGGCCGCGCGCCAAACACCGGGTCAAAGCCGACCTTGGCCAGCTCGGCGATGGCAGCAGGCGACACCTGCAGCGTCAGGTCCATCTTGGCCAAGCGTGCTTCCAGCACCTTGATCTGGATCGCGGCAATCGCCTCGATATTCTTCGCGTCCAGCGCGTGGAACACCACAGTCTCGTCAATCCGGTTCAGGAATTCTGGGCGGAAGTAGTTCTTCAGCTCGTCCTGCACCGCGTCCTTGATGTCCTCGTAGTCGCGCCCGACCATGGTCTGGATGATGGGCGAGCCGATGTTGCTGGTCATCACGATCACGGTGTTCTTGAAATCCACGGTGCGGCCCTGGCCGTCGGTCAAGCGGCCATCGTCCAGCACCTGCAACAACACGTTGAACACGTCGGGATGCGCCTTTTCCACCTCGTCGAGCAACAGCACGCTGTAGGGCTTGCGGCGCACGGCTTCGGTCAGGTAACCGCCCTCTTCATAACCCACGTAGCCGGGCGGCGCGCCGATCAGGCGGGCCACCGAATGCTTCTCCATGAACTCGCTCATGTCGATGCGGATCAGGTGGTCTTCCGAGTCAAACATGAAACCCGCCAGCGCCTTGCACA
>NZ_JBDTEM010000185.1:0-11399 GCF_039922535.1 Rhodoferax sp.
AAGCACCAAACCATGCTGGTGAATGAAAACCGCCTGAACCTGGCCGACCTGCGCGCCCGCCAGTACCTGGCCCGCCAGATGGAGAACCACTTCTTCGGCAGCGGTGCCGATGCCGCACAGGGTTACGTGCCGCCCAGCGCCTGATCTTGAGCGAGGCCATCGAATGGCTAGCCGACGGCACGCCGTTCAGCCCGCGCTTTAACGACCGCTACCACAGCGAAGGTGGCGGGCTAGCGCAGGCCCGCGAGGTGTTTTTCCACGGCTGCGGCCTGCCCGCTGCCTGGGCCGCCCAGCCGCAGTGGCGCATCCTGGAAACCGGCTTTGGCCTGGGTCTGAACTTTCTGGTCACCTGGGCCGGCTGGCGGGCCGACCCGCAGCGGCCCCAGGTTTTACATTTCGTCTCGATCGAAGCCTGGCCCGCCGACGCCGACGATCTGCAGCGCAGTTTGCCCCTCGACCCCGAACTCCACCCTCTTGCGGCACAGCTCCATGCCCAGTGGTGGGGGCTGACCCCGGGATTTCACCGCCTGGTGTTCGAAAATGGCCATGTTGTGTTGACCCTGTGCATAGGCGACGCCCAGGCCATGCTGCGCGAAATGGCTTTTGAGGCCGACAGCGTCTACCTGGACGGCTTCAGCCCGCAACGCAACCCCGACATCTGGAACCTGCACACCCTGAAAGCCGTAGCCCGCCGCTGCCGCCGTGGTACCTGCGTCGCCACCTGGACCATTGCCCGCGCCGTGCGCGACAGCCTGACCCAGTGTGGCTTCGAAGTGCAGAAGACCCCTGGCGTGCCGCCCAAGCGCGACAACCTGCAAGGCCAGTTCAACCCCGCTTGGGAGCCCCGCAAGGCCGAAGCCACCACAACAGGGGCTCCCAGCCACTGCATCGTGGTAGGTGCAGGCCTAGCCGGAGCCGCCGTGGCCGCCAGCCTGGCGCGGCGCGGCTGGCTGGTGACTGTGTTGGATGCCGCCCAAACACCGGCGGCCGGCGCTTCCGGCCTGCCCGGCGGGCTGCTGGCACCACTGGTATCCAAAGACGACAACCTGGCCTCGCGCCTGTCACGCAACGGCGTGCGGTCCACACTGCAACAAGCGCAGGCGCTGCTGCAGATGGACCAGGATTGGCAGCCTTCGGGCGTGCAGGAAAAACAAGCCGATGCCGAGCCCCTGTGGCATGCCCACGCAGGCTGGATTCAACCTGCACGCCTGGTGCAGGCCTGGCTGAGCCACGCGCGCATCACCTGGCAAGGCGGAGTACAGGTGGATCGGCTGCAAGCCACACCCGAAGGCTGGCAGGTACTGAATGCGCAAGGCGATGTGCTGGCACAAGCCACGTTGGTCATAGTGGCCGCCGGGATGGCTAGCCGGGCGATCACCCGCACTGAGATTCCGCTGCAGCCCATTCGGGGCCAGGTGTCCATCGGGCGGCGCGGGGCCGAGGTCCTGCCGCCCTACCCCGTCAACGGCCACGGCAGCTTCATCCCCAACCTGCCCGCGGCGCATGGCCGTACCTGGGTCATGGGGGCCAGCTACGAACGCGACAACGCCGTTGCCAGCATCACCGCAGCCGACAACCAAGCCAACTGGGAGCGCCTGCAGGTGCTGCTGCCCGATGCGGCCAGCGCCCTGCACAGCCAGTTTGAAGACGGCACGGTGCAGGCCTGGGCCGGCATCCGCTGCGCAGCGCCGGATCGTCTGCCCATGGTGGGGCCCATCGCCCCCGGCCTGTGGGTCAGCACGGCCATGGGTTCGCGCGGACTGAGCTTTGCCCACCTGTGCGCCGAGCTGCTGGCAGCCCAACTCCATGGTGAACCTTGGCCAGTGGAGAAGAAATCGGCGGCGGCGCTGGATGTGCGGCGCTACGTCAGCGGTGCTTAAGCCGCACCGAATCCGTCGTCCGCCGCAATCACCGCGCCGTTCAAAAAGTGGCTCTGCCCGCTGGCCAGCAGCACCAGCAGCGCATCCAAATCCTCCGGTTTGCCGATGCGTTTGCGCGGCAACATTTGCACCAGCTTCTGGCCCTGCTCGGTGCCCCAGTGGTGGTGGTTGATTTCGGTGTCGATGTAGCCAGGGCAGATGGCGTTGACGTTGATGCCGTACTTGCCCCACTCCACCGCCATGGCCTTGGTCATCTGGATCACCGCCGCCTTGCTCATGCAGTACACGCCGATTTGGGGCAATACCTTGAGCCCGGCCATGCTGGCGATGTTGATGATGCGCCCGCCGGTGTAGCTGCCAGGGGCCGAGCCTTGGGCCCGGGCCAGCATGCGTTTGCCTACCGCCTGGGCGACAAAAAACGCGCCACGCACATTGGTGTTGAACATGTAGTCGAAGTCATCCTCGGTCACGTCCTGCAAGCGCTGGGTGGTGCTAACGCCCGAGTTATTCACCAGAATATCGATCGAGCCAACTTCGGTTTCGGTGTGCGCCACAGCGGAATTTATCGAATCGTTGTCACTCACGTCCAGCTCCACCACGGTGGCATCGCCGCCCTCGCCGATGATCTGGGCGCGCAGCTCTTTGAGCTTGTCGATGCGGCGGCTGGCCAGCACCACCGCTGCCCCGGCTTGCGCCAGCGTACGTGCAAACTGGGCCCCTAGGCCGCCCGATGCGCCGGTGACCAGGGCCACGCGGCCCGAAAGATCGATGCTGTATGCCATTGCGAATGTCTCCAAGATGATTCGGGAATGGCCCGATTGTGACAGTGCGCCTGCGCCAGTCCGCATAAAATCGCGACGATTTTGTCCCGTTGGTAATCCTGTTGTAACCGCTCTCCGGCAGCCGCCCCACCCGAAAAGAATGACATGACAAACGAAGAGATCCTGGCCCAGTTTGGTCCCCGTGAAGCGATGGAATACGACGTGGTCGTGGTCGGCGGTGGCCCCGGCGGACTGGCCACGGCCATCCGCTTGAAACAGCTGGCGGCAGAAAAGGGCACGGACGTGTCGGTGGTGGTGCTGGAAAAAGGCTCTGAGCCCGGCGCCCACATCCTCAGCGGCGCGATCATGGACCCGATTGCCCTGACCGAGCTCTTCCCCGACTGGAAAGCCATGGGCGCACCCTTGAACCAGCCGGTCACCGATGATGCGATGATTTTCCTGGGTGAAAAATCCGCCCTGCGCACGCCCAACTTTCTGCTGCCCGGCTGCTTCCAGAACCACGGCAACTACATCATCAGCCTGGGCACGCTGACGAAATGGCTGGCCGAGCAGGCGGAAGCCCTGGGCGTGGAAATCTTCCCCGGCTTTGCCGCCGCCGAGGTGCTGTACAACGCCGACGGTTCGGTGAAGGGCGTGGCCACCGGCAACATGGGCATCGGCAAAGACGGCGAACCCACCGCCGACTTCCAGATCGGCATGGAGCTGCTGGGCAAGTACACCGTGTTTGCCGAAGGCGCGCGCGGCCATCTAGGCAAGCAACTCATCGCCAAGTTCAAACTCGACGACGGCAAAGACCCGCAAACCTACGGCTTAGGCATCAAGGAAGTGTGGGAAATCGACCCGAAGCGCCACCAGCCCGGCTTTGTGATGCACACCGCCGGTTGGCCCATGGACAACAGCACCTACGGCGGCGCTTTTCTGTACCACATGGAGGGCAACAAGGTCACGCTGGGCTTCATCACCGGGCTGGACTACAGCAACCCCTACCTCAGCCCGTTTGAAGAATTCCAGCGCTGGAAAACTCACCCCAACGTGCGCTGGTACCTGGAAGGCGACGAAGAGCACGGTGTAAAACCCGCCAAACGCCTGGGCTACGGTGCCCGCGCCATCACCGCCGGTGGCCTGTCCAGCCTGCCCAAAACCGTGTTCCCTGGCGGCGCGCTGGTGGGCTGCGACGCGGGCTATTTGAACGTGAGCCGTATCAAGGGCAGCCATGCCGCCATCAAAACCGGCATGCTGGCGGCAGAGGCCGCGTACGCCGCCGTCACCGGTGGCCGCCAGCACGACGAGCTCAGCGCCTACCCCGAAGCCTTCGAGAAAAGCTGGCTGCACACCGAACTGCACAAGGCGCGCAACTTCAAGGCCTGGTTCAAAAAGGGCTTGCTCACCGCCACGCTGATGAACGGCATCGAGCAGTTCGCTCTGCGCGGCCACATCCCCTGGACGCTGCGCCGCGACAAGCCCGACCACGCCTACCTCAAGCCCGCCGCCGAGTGCCAACCCATCGTGTACCCCAAGCCCGACGGCAAGCTGACCTTCGACCGCCTCAGCAGCGTGTTCATCAGCAACACCAACCACGCCGAAAACCAGCCCGCGCACCTGACGCTGAAAGATGCCAGCGTGCCGGTGGATATCAACCTGCACAAATACGCCGGGCCCGAGGCGCGCTACTGCCCTGCCGGGGTCTATGAATTCGTCAAAACCGACAGCGGCCAGGACAAGCTGCAGATCAACGCCCAAAACTGCGTGCACTGCAAAACCTGCGACATCAAAGACCCGACGCAGAACATCGTCTGGGTGACACCCGAAGGCGGCGGTGGGCCGAACTACGCGGGAATGTAAGGATTTAAGGCCTTTTTTCAGGCCTCTAATTCGACACCAGCGCAGATAGAACCTGCACGGAATGCTCCTGTTTTTGACATCAAAAACAGGAGCATTTTTATAGGACGCACAAGCACACGTTTACCGATCTCATGGTTCAAATCTGCGTTCAGCCGCTCCTCTGGGTGGGGTTGCGGGCCTAAGCTGGGCAGGTAACACAACTCGATTTGGTCTGACTTTGGGCTACCCACGCCTTCACCAGTTTGTTGTGGTGTACCCGCATCCTTGACCAAGGCTTGCAAAAATTCAATGCGTTTGTCGGCATCAAGCAAAGGCTGCTGCGCCCTCCGCGTTTGACCTGCATCAATGCGGCCCGCTGCAGATGCCTCAAGCTGAGGGGGTTCGCCCATTTCCCCACAGGAGCCTTTGATGAAAATCCTAGTTGCCGTAGACGGTTCAAAATTTGCCCTGCACGCCGTCAAGTACGCCGCCAAGCTGGTGGCCCAGCTGCAGCCGGGCAAGCACAGCATCACGCTGCTCAGCGTGCACGATGACACCGGGCTGGGCCATGCCAAAGCTTTTGTGGGCAACGAAACGGTGGCCGACTACCTGCGCGAAATCAGCGAAAAAGAGCTCAAACCCGCCCGCAAGTTGCTCGATGCCGCAGGCATCCACCACGACATGGTGCAGCGCACCGGCCACGTGGCCAAAGAGATTCTGGACTGCGCCCAAAAGGGCAAGTTCGACCTGGTGGTGCTGGGCTCCAAAGGTCGCGGGGCGATTGCCGACCTGCTGATCGGCTCGGTGGCGCAGCGCGTACTGGCTGCAGCGCAGCAGCCGGTCTTGCTGGTGAAATAGCCCCCCGGCATGCTGGGTCCAGGGGGTATGCGCCCCGCCGAGCCACAACCGCGCTTGGCCCAGGACGGCACCCAAACCATGGTGCTATCGCCGTTGTCATGCACGAAGACTTTGCACCCTCTGTGTAATTAGATGTACCAGGGACCGCCTTGACCTGCATCAAGGGGCACAAGCCGGTGGGCCTCAGACTGCGTTTAGCAAAGTTGCCAGCCGTGGGGTGCAAACCTCACTGCGGGATTGTCGAAATCCAACGAAAGCTCTTATGAAAAACCTAATCGCTCGTCATCTCTTGGTTGTCTTAGCTGCTACATCGGTGATTCTGCCCGCATGGGCTGCCGATCCCGTCAGCGACGCTGCACGGGTCAAGCAACAGGCCAGCGAGATACCCGCATTGCAGAAAGCCGCAGCCATTGCCGCTGATTGGGAGGCGATAACGGTGCGGTCTGCTGCGCACCAGATCACGGTTACCGTGAGCGGCAGTCCGTTGACCCATTCGGCAGAACGCGAAGCACAGGCGTCAAAGATCGTGGCTGCCGTCGAGACCGGTATCGAAAAGAAACCGGCGTTCGCGCAAATCAGCGTCATCCATATGAACTACGTGAAGTTAGTGGGCCAGGGCAAATCTGCGGCGCAGGGCTTCGACTACTACCAGACGCCTGCCGGTGCCTTCGTGCCCCACAAGACCTAGCGGCATGCGCTTCACCGAAAGCAATGCATGAAAGCATGTCAAAAATGGGCACGGGCTGTCGCACTAGCACTTAGCCTTTGCACGGCAATGGCCCACTCCGCTACGCCTGCGGAGGTACAGGCGGCTTACGAAGCCAAGGCGAATGTCAGTGGCATTGCAGTCAAGGGGCAGCAGTTCTTCACGGCCAAGCACGGCAAGGAATGGGCATGCGCCAGTTGCCATACCGCCAGCCCGACGGTGGACGGCAAACACGCCAGCACTGGCAAGGTGATTGGACCCATGGCACCTGCCTTCAATCCAGAACGATTTACGGATGCAGCCAAGACCGAGAAATGGTTCCGGCGTAACTGCAACGATGTGGCCGGACGGGAGTGCACAGCGGGCGAGAAGGCCGATGTACTGGCTTGGCTCCAGACCTTCAAACGCTGAAAAGGAGCTTCTGCATGATTCCCAAAAACCGGCTTTTCCACGCCTTGCCACGGGCTGCGGTGGCGGGCTTGATCAGCCTGGCATTGCCCTGGAGCACGGCCCAGTCGCAAACAGTTAACGCGGCGGCCAAATACCAGCAGGAATGCGCGGCCTGCCACATGGCCTATCCACCAGGCATGCTGCCGCAGGCGTCGTGGAAGCGCATCCTTGGCCACCTGAATAAGCACTTTGGTACCGACGCTTCGCTCGACGAAGCCAGCTTGCGGGAGTTGTCCATATGGTTGCCCGCCAACGCCGACACCTTCCGCAAGGTGCATGAAACGCCCCCGCAGGACCGCATCACGCAGTCAAGGTGGTTCATTCGCCAGCACGACGAGGTGCCATCGGCCACGTGGAAGCGTGTAGCCATCGGCAGTGCTGCCAATTGCCTAGCCTGCCATTCGGGTGCGGCCAAGGGGAATTTCAATGAAGACGACGTGAGGATTCCGAAATGAACACCGAACCCGCTGCCCCTGACAAGCCGCGCACGTACCGGCCCAACGTCAAGGTCTGGGACGTGCCGGTGCGCGTCGCCCACTGGCTGTTGGCTCTGAGTTTTGCAGGGGCCTACCTCACCTCCGAGGGGGAGAGCTGGCGCCTGGTCCACATCACGCTGGGCTATACCGTAGGCGGCCTGCTGGTGTTTCGCGTGTTCTGGGGGCTGGTGGGTACACGTTACGCCCGCTTTGCCAACTTCCTGCGTGGCCCCACCGCAATCGCCGCGTATGCCAAATCGATGTTGCGGGGCAGGCCCTTGCACTCCACCGGGCACAACCCGGCTGGTGCGGTCGCCATCGTGGTGATGATACTGCTGGGTCTCAGCCAACTGGCCACGGGCTGGGCGGTCTACAACGACATCGGCGGCGAGTGGATCGAGGAGATGCACGAACTCGGCGGCAATGCCATGTTGGCCGTGGTGATAGCACACATCGCTGGCGTCGTCGTCGCCAGCGTTTTGCACCGTGCCAACCTGGCACGCGCCATGGTCACAGGCGACAAGCCGGGCGAGCCGCAGGAGGCGATCACGCGGACCTGGTCGTTCCTGGGAGCTTGTGTGCTGGCGGTGGTGTTAGGTTTCTGGGCCTACCAGTGGTGGCAGGCACCGGTGGTCAATGCCTATGACACGGGCGATGCACAACCGGTAACGGCCATAGCGTCCAAGTCGACCTGATCCAGCAAGCAGGCTGTCTCCCGTGGACCATACCGGATTGACCCCAGCCGAAGCCCAGCAGCGCCTGGCGCAGGACGGCCCCAACGCCCTCCCCGTGTCCCAACCGCGCAGCGTGCTGCGGCTGGTGGGCGATGTGGTATCTGAGCCCATGTTCCTGCTGTTGGTGGCCTGTGGCGCGCTCTACCTGGTGCTGGGCAACCGGCAAGAGGCGCTGATGCTGCTGGGCTTTGTGTTTGTGGTGATGGGCATCAGCTTTGTGCAGCAGCGCCGCACCGAGCGCTCGCTGGAAGCCCTGCGCGACCTGTCCAGCCCGCTGGCTTTGGTACTGCGTGGCGGCCAGACCCAGAAAATTGCCGCCCGTGAACTGGTCTGTGGCGACACCGTGCTGTTGGCCGAGGGCGACCGCGTGCCCGCCGACCTGGAACTCACCCACACCGCCAACCTGGCGTTGGACGAATCGCTGCTGACTGGCGAATCCGTGCCGGTGCAAAAACAGGCGGGTGGACAGGCCGGTGGTGCAGAAGCGGTGCAAGCCTTCTCCGGCACCCTGGTCACCCAGGGCAGTGGCCAGGGCCGGGTGGTGGCCACCGGCGAGCACAGTGCGCTGGGCCGCATCGGCCAATCGCTGCAAGGCATTGCCACCGAGATCACGCCGATCCAGCGCGAGACCAACAGCGTCGTCAAGACCGTGGCGGTAGCGGGGCTGGCGTTGGCCACCGCGCTGGCCCTGGCCTACGGGCTGCTGCGCGGCGACTGGCTGGGCGGCCTGCTGGCCGGGCTGACCCTGGCCATGGCCATCTTGCCGGAAGAGCTGCCGGTCATCCTTACCCTGTTTCTGGGCCTGGGGGCCTGGCGCTTGTCGCGCCAAAAGGTGCTGGCCCGCAGCATCCCCGCCGTGGAGCTGCTGGGGGCCACCACCGTGCTGTGCGTCGACAAAACCGGCACATTGACGGCCAACCGCATGGCGGTACGGCGGCTGTGGTCGGGCAGCGCGCTGTATGACAGCCTGAAAGACAGCGCCGCCCCTCTGGCCGAAGCGCTGCACGGCGTGCTGGAATACGCCGTGCTGGCCAGCCACCGCCGCGCCTACGACCCGATGGAGACCGCCATCGTCGGCGCGGGCGCTGAGCTGCTGGCCCAGACCGAGCACCTGCACGCCGACTGGGCGTTGGTAGAAGACTACCCCCTGTCGCCCGCCATGCTGGCCATGTCGCGCGTCTGGCAGTCGCCCGACCAGCAGGCCTACCTGATCGCCGCCAAGGGTGCGCCCGAAGCCATCGTCGACCTGTGCCACCTGCCGGGTCCCGAGCGCGAACAGATTGCGCAGCAGGTAGCCGCCATGGCCGCCGACGGCCTGCGCGTGCTGGGCGTGGCCAGCGCCCAGTTCGCCGCCCCGCCGCTGCCGGGCAACCAGCACGACTTTGACTTCGTCTTTCTCGGCTTGGTAGGGCTGCAAGACCCGGTGCGCCCCGACGTACCCCAGGCCATTGCCGCCTGCCAGGCCGCAGGCATCCGCGTGGTGATGATGACCGGCGACCACCCCGCCACCGCCCTGGCCATCGCCCGCCAGGCCGGTTTGGCCACCGATGCCCCGCCCATGACCGGGCAAGAACTCGCCGAACTCAGCGATGCGGACCTGCGCGAACGCCTGGCCACCACCCAGGTGTTTTGCCGCGTGCAGCCGGAACAAAAACTGCGTCTGGTGCAGGCCTTTCGCGCGCGCGGCGACGTGGTGGCCATGACCGGCGACGGCGTGAACGACGCGCCCGCCCTCAAGGCCGCCCACATCGGCGTGGCCATGGGCGCGCGCGGCACCGAGGTGGCCCGCCAGGCCGCCGACCTGGTGCTGCTCAACGACGACTTTGCCTCCATCGTCACGGCGGTGCGCTATGGCCGCCGCGTGTTTGCCAACCTGCGCAAGGCCATCGTCTTCGTGGTGGGCGTGCACGTGCCCATCGTTGGCCTGTCGCTGGTGCCGGTGCTGCTGGGCTGGCCGATGCTGCTGATGCCGGTACACATCTTGTTTTTGCAACTCATCATCGACCCGGCCTGCTCGGTGGTGTTCGAGGCCGAGCCGCTGGAAGCCGCCGCCATGGCCGTGCCACCCCGCTCCGCCGATGCCCACCTGTTCGACCGTAGCGTGCTGGCCCGCGGCCTGTGGCAGGGCTGCGGCCTGCTGGCGCTACTGCTGGGCGTGTACGCCGGGGCGCGGGCGCTCACCTACTCCGACGACATGGCCCGCGCCCTGGTGTTCACCGTGCTGGTGCTGGCCAACCTGGGCCTGATCTACGCCAACCGCAGCTGGACCCGCCCGTCCTGGCGCAAGGGAGCCGCCCGCAACCGCTACTTTGGTTGGATCAGCGCCGCCACCGTGCTGCTGTTGGCCTGCGTGCTGGGCATCCCCCCTGTGAGCCGCCTGTTTGCGTTCGAGCAGCCTACGTCGGGGATGCTGTTGGCGGCGGTGGGGGTGGCGCTGGTGGGGCTGCTGTGGTTTGAGGGGGTGAAGTGGGCGCTGGGGCGCAAGGGGCGTTGAGGCTGGCGTGCAACCGAGCCTGCACACCTTGGCGGAATAGGATGGTGGCTACAGACGGCTGACTTTATTTTGATAGCAGCTTACGCAATGTGCATGCGCGGCAAGGGCCTATCTTTTTCAAAAACTCTATGCAAGTACCTTGGCTACGGTTGTGCTGCTAGTGTGGTGTTGCATGCTTGATGGAACAAATAAAACGGATGGATTTTTGCCCAGGCTTAGGCGCAAACCAAAGACATAGCTCCGCTATGGCGCGGATTTGCAACGACAGCATGGGTGAAAAGACGCGGTTTTATGTTCCAGATAGCGTGCAACACCACACTAGTGCAGGTTCTACTTAGTAAAAAGAGCTGATAGAGGCGGAGCCCGAATTATTGGAATAAGGGCTATTTTTCAGGCATAAAAAATGCCGATGGCGCAGATACTACCTGCGCTAGCAGCTCCTGTTTTTGACATCAAAAACAGGAGCAATTCACCTCAGTGCCCGGCGGGCCCCGATGCCGGTTTCTTGCCCAACAAAGCCCCGATCTCACCCACCACGCCGCGGCGGAACAACAGCACGCAAATCACAAAGATCGCGCCCATGATCACCGTGACCCAGCTGCCCACCTTGTCGGCCAGCAAATCCTCCAGGCTGACGATGGTGATGGCACCGGCCACCGGGCCGAGGATGGTTCCCAGGCCGCCCAGCAGCGTCATCAACACCACCTGGCCCGAGGTGTGCCAGTGCACATCGGCCAGCGAGGCGAGCTGGAACACCAGCGACTTCATGGAGCCCGCCAGCCCGGCCAGCGAGGCCGAGATCACAAACGCCAGCAGCTTGAAGCGGGCCACGTCGTAGCCCAGCGAAATGGCGCGCGGCTCGTTGTCGCGGATGGCTTTCAGAATCTGGCCAAACGGCGAGTGGATGGTGCGGTGGATCAGCCAAAACCCGCCCAAGAACACCGCAAACACAAAGAAGTACATGGCGATGTTGTCTGACAAATCCACCAGGCCAAACAGCTTGCCGCGCGGAATGCCTTGCATGCCGTCTTCGCCCCCGGTGAACTTCATCTGCACGGCCACAAAGTACACCAGCTGCGCCAGGCCCAATGTGATCATGGCAAAGTAAATGCCCTCGCGGCGGATCGCCAGCATGCCAAACAAGGCCCCCAGCACGCCGCCAAACGCGGCCCCGGCCAACAGGCCCAGCTCGGGCGAC
>NZ_JBDTEM010000186.1:0-13272 GCF_039922535.1 Rhodoferax sp.
TTCGCGTGCCGGCTTGAGGAAGTCGCGCGGATCGAACTTCTCCGGGTTCTCGGCCAGGTACTTGCGCACCGCCGCCGTCATCGCCAGCCGGATATCGGTGTCGATGTTGATCTTGCGCACGCCGTGCCGGATGGCTTCCTGGATCTCTTCAACCGGCACGCCGTAGGTTTCTTTCATGTCGCCCCCGTGTTCGCGGATGATGGCCAGCAGCTCTTGCGGCACGCTGGAGCTGCCGTGCAGCACCAGGTGGGTGCTGGGGATGCGCAGGTGGATTTCCTTGATGCGCTGGATCGCCAGGATGTCGCTGGTGGGCTTGCGGGTGAACTTGTACGCGCCGTGGCTGGTGCCGATGGCGATGGCCAGCGCGTCGATCTGGGTGCGCTGGACGAATTCGGCGGCCTGCTCGGGGTCGGTCAGCATCTGGGCCATGGTCATGATGTCGTCGGTGCCATGGCCGTCTTCTTTGTCACCCTGCATGGTTTCCAGCGAACCCAGGCAGCCAAGTTCACCTTCTACCGTCACGCCGACGCGGTGCGCCAGTTCGACCACTTTACGGGTCACTTCGACGTTGTAGTCAAAGCTGGCGATGGTTTTTCCGTCGGACTGCAAAGAGCCGTCCATCATCACCGAGCTAAAGCCCAGGTTGATCGCGCCCTGGCAAACTTCGGGGCTTTGACCGTGGTCCTGGTGCATCACCAGCGGGATGTGCGGCCAGGTTTCAATGGCAGCCTGGATCAAATGCTTGATGAAGGGCTCGCCCGCGTATTTGCGCGCGCCTGCGCTGGCCTGCAGGATGACGGGTGCGCCCACCTCGTCGGCGGCTTGCATGACGGCCTGGACTTGTTCCAGGTTGTTGACATTGAAGGCCGGGATGCCATAGCCGTTGACGGCGGCATGGTCCAGCAGTTCGCGCATAGAGACGAGTGCCATGGTGGTGGTTCCAGAGAGTAAAAAAAACCGGGGCGAAGCGGGTCGAAATCTGCTGGCAGAGAGGCAGCCTGCGTTTTGGTAACCGCTTGGTAACTCTGCCAATTCTAGCGCTGCGTTAGCGGAGATGCGGACGCAAAAGACAGGCCACCACGCGTGCGCGGCTTTGTAACGGTTTGTTTGGGTGGGCTCTGGGCACCACAGTGCAGGGCGCTTGGCCGCTGCCCGGCCCACATTGCATGGACCTCTGGGAGAGGGGACTGCTGTGCGCAGCCCCTCCAAAATCAACTGACCTGGCAGATTTTCAGCATATTGGTGCCGCCGGGCGCACCCATGGGCTCGCCGCAGGTGATGGCATACACGTCGCCGCGCTGCACGATGCCGCGCTTGGTGAGGTGGCGCTCGGCCTGCTCCAGCGCGGTGTCGCGGTCGGTGCTGGCATCCATCAGCAAAGGCAAGACGTTGCGGTACAGCGCCATCTTGCGCTGGGTGGCCAGGCGCGGGGTCAGGGCGTAGATCGGTACGTGGATGCTGTGGCGGCTCATCCACAAGGCAGTGGAGCCGCTGTCGGTCATGGCCACAATGGCCTTGGCACCCAGATGCTGGGCGGTAAACAAAGCACCCATGGCGATGGACTGGTCGATGCGGCTGAAGATCTTGCCCTTGAAGTCGGCTTCGAGTTCAGCGTAGTCGGCCTTTTCGGCTTCGCGGCAGATGTTGGCCATTTCCAGCACGGTTTCCAGCGGGAATTTGCCGGCGGCGGTTTCGGCGCTGAGCATCACGGCATCGGTACCGTCCAGCACGGCATTGGCCACGTCGCTCACCTCGGCGCGGGTCGGCACCGGGTTGGTGATCATGGACTCCATCATCTGGGTCGCGGTGATGACCACCTTGTCGCTGGCACGGGCCATGCGGATCATGCGTTTTTGCAGGGCCGGCACGGCGGCGTTACCGACTTCCACCGCCAGGTCACCGCGCGCCACCATGATGCCGTCGCTGGCATCCAGAATGGCTTGCAAGTGGGGGATGGCTTCGGCGCGTTCGATCTTGGCGATCATGCCGGGCTTGTGGCGGTATTCGGCTGCTGCTACGTTGCACAGCTGGCGTGCCATTTCCATGTCGGTGGCGTTCTTGGGGAAGCTCACGGCCACGTAGTCGGCTTGGAAGGACATGGCGGTCTTGATGTCGTCCATGTCTTTGGAGGTCAGCGCCGGGGCGGTCAGGCCACCGCCCTGTTTGTTGATGCCTTTGTTGTTGGAGAGCTCGCCACCCAGTTTGACGATGGTGTGCACCTCTTCGCCGCGCACAAAGTCCACCGTCATGACGATCAGGCCGTCATTTAGCAGCAGCACATCACCTGATTTGACTTCGCGGGGCAGCTCTTTGTAGTCCAGGCCCACGCCGTTGATATCGCCAGGCTCGGTGCGGGCGGCATCCAGTACAAATTTTTGGCCCGGCTCCAGCATGACCTTGCCTTCGGCAAACTTGGAGACACGGATCTTGGGGCCTTGCAAGTCGGCCATGATGGCCACTTCCACACCCGCACGTTTGGCGGCTTCACGCACCATCATGGCGCGGTCGATATGGTCTTGCGCCTTGCCGTGGCTGAAGTTCAGCCGCACCACGTTGACACCGGCTCGTATCAGCTGTTCCAGAATCTCAGGCGAGTTGGACGCAGGGCCAAGGGTGGCAACAATTTTGGTGGCAATGCGGGTCATGGAAGAAGTCTCCGTTGTAATTTAGTTTCCATTTTCACACGAAAATAGTTACCAAAAGGTTACAAGACAAGCATGAAAACCCTAGTTGCGCCCCTGATATCGGACCATGGTACAAAGTTACCACGGTCCCACAGCTTGCAAATGTTTTGATCTGTGTCAGTACCGCCGCCGCGCAGCGCGCATAGCATCGCGGCAACTGATTTGCGTACCCATGCGCGGCCTCCGGCCCCGCTAGGCAATTCACCCACACGAACTTCACGTTTACCGTATTTTGCCATGTCTTCTTCGCTTGAAACCCCTGATGTCGCCCCCAATCCTTCGCCGCTAGCTCTCGGCGCGCCGTTGCCGCACCGCAAAGTCATCCGCTCCTGGCTGATTCCGCTGTCGCAGCGCACCACGCTGCGGGCCCTGCTGCTGCTGTCGCTGGACTACGCGGTGTTGGGTGCGTTGCTGACCGGCACCGTGCTGCTGGCATCCGTGTGGGCCAAGCTGCTATGCGGGCTGGTCGCGGGCTTTGTGGTGGGGCGGCTGTTCGTTATCGGCCACGATGGCTGCCACCAAAGCCTGACACCGCACCGCGGCCTGAACAAATGGCTGGGCCGCATTGCGTTTTTGCCGTCGCTCACCGCCTACAGCCTGTGGGACGTGGGCCACAACGTGGTGCACCACGGCTTTACCAACCTCAAGGGGGTGGATTTTGTGTGGGCTCCGCTGACGCAGCAGGAGTACCAGGCCCTGTCACCCGTGGGCCGCGGCCTGCAGCGCATCTACCGTAGCGGCTGGGGGCCGGGCCTGTACTACATGGTGGAAATCTGGTGGAAGAAGATGGTGTTTCCGTCGCAGTCCAGCATGGGCAACACCCACCGCGCCATCTTTACCTGGGACTGCCTGCTGGTGTCCGGCTTTGCGCTGCTGTGGATGGCCGCCCTGGTCGCCGCCGCGCTGGCCACCGCGCAATCTGTGGCGCTGCTGCTGTTGCTGGGCTTTGCCGTGCCGATCTTCTTTTGGTTCAACATGATGGGCTTTGTGATTTACGGCCACCACACCCACGTCAAAGTGTCGTGGCACGACGACCGGGCGGTGTGGTTGCGCGCCCAGCCCTTTGTGTCCACCACGGTGCACCTGACCTTTCCGCTGCAGATTGGCGCGCTGGTCCACCACATCATGGAGCACACCGCGCACCACGTGGATATGAGCATCCCGCTGTACAAGCTCAAAGCCGCGCAGGCCAAACTGGAGGAGCTGCTGCCCGGCCGCATCGTGGTGCAGCGCTTCTCGTGGCGCTGGTACTTTGACACCGCCCGCGCCTGCAAGCTCTACGATTTCACCCGCCATTGCTGGACCGACTTCCACGGCCAGGCCACCAGTGCGCCACGTCCGCAAAACGCCTGAACCGGGGGACTCTTGATCTGCCGCAAACACGGTGTGCGCAGGGTTTGATGCGGCGCAAAGTCGCTGGTGGCACGGTCTTCTGTAATCAAGGGGTGGGATGTTCCCGCAACCTGATCGAAAGAAGAGCATGCAAAAACCAATGATCGCCGTGGCCCTCTGCGCCCTGGTGTCCACCGCCGCCCTGGCCCAGTCCAGCCCCTCCGGCCCCTGGCTGGTACGCGCCCGTGCCGTGCACCTGGGTAGTGCCAATGGCGACACCACGCCGCTGTCGCTGTCCATCAATAACAAGTGGCTGCCGGAGCTGGACATCAGTTACTTCTTTACGCCGAACATCGCCGCCGAGCTGGTGCTGACCGTGCCGCAGAAACAGACGCTCAGCGCGGGTGGCACCGCCATCGGCAGCTTCAAGCACCTGCCACCCACCTTGACGCTGCAGTACCACGCGCCCCAGGCCGGTTTCACCCCTTACGTGGGCGCGGGCCTGAATTACACCCGGATCAGCTCTGTCAACCTGCCCGCAGGCGTAACGGTAGACCGCAACAGCTTCGGCCCGGCGCTGCAGGTGGGCGTGGATATTCCGCTGGCGCAGAACCTGGTGCTGAACTTCGATCTGAAAAAGGTCTACCTCCGCACCGACGTGGCGGCCGGTGGTGCCAAGCTGGGCACGTTCAAGGTAGACCCGGTGCTGTTCGGCATCGGCCTGGGCTGGAAGTTCTAAATTTTCTCTATTAAATCGGCACTTGGTGCAGGTACTATCTGCGCAAGCAGCTCTTGATTCAATAGCAAATTCAGATTTCCGATTTGTCGGGCAGCGTAAGCCGACCGGTGTGGTAATCGTAGCCATAGACTTCGCCGTAGCGGCCCCATTCGATGGCTACTTCCAGCACGCGCTTGGCTTCCACTGCGTCCATGAAGTCTTCCAGCAACTCCAGGAAGCGCTTCTCGGACAAGGTGCCGGTGGACTCGGACTCCAGGTTGCGCCGGATGTGCGCCGCCAGCGGCACGTGGGTCAGCAGCTGCTGGCCAAAAATCTCTTGCCGCCGGGCCTGGTCGGCATCTGCATAGTGGCGGCCCAGGGCGGTCAAATGGATATCGCCCTTGTCCACCTGGACCAGGCCCATCAGGCCCAGCGCCTCGTAGGTGGGGAACAGCTCTTCGTCGGCCAGCTCCGATTCTTCGGCCAGTTGCGGCAGGTCGGCATGGCCGTCGAACGGCGGATCGGCCAGCAGTTCCAGCACCGCTTCGATGCGGCTGATGTCGGTATTGGGCAGGCGGTAACCCAGGTGCGCGGTGGCCGAGGCACCGGCGGTGGCCTCTTGTGTGGGGCGCTGGGTCATCAGGCCATAGACTTCGTCGATCAGCGCGCGCACCTCGACCGAGTCGGCATCGCGCGGGCGCGGCAAGTCGATGGTGATTTCGTCGCGGATGCGGCCCGGGTCGCTGGCCAGGATGATGATGCGGTCGGCCATCATCACGGCTTCTTCGATGTTGTGCGACACGATCAGAATGCCCTTGGTGGGGATCTGGTCGCCGTCCCACAGCTCCAGCATGTCGTTGCGCAGGGTTTCGCCGGTCAGCACGTCCAGCGCCGAAAACGCCTCGTCCATCAGCAAAATGTCGGGCTTGGTGACCAGGGCGCGGGCAATACCCACGCGCTGTTTCATGCCGCCCGACAGCTCACGCGGCAAGGCCCCGCCAAAACCGGCCAGACCAATCATCTCCAGCACCGCGTCGGCGCGGGTTTCGCGCTCCACCGCGGGCACGCCCTGGGCTTCCAGGCCGAGCTCCACGTTTTGCTGCACCGTGAGCCACGGAAACAGTGCAAACGACTGGAACACCATGGCGATGCCCGCCACCGGCCCATAAATCGGCCGCTGGCGGTACTCCACCTTGCCGTGGTCGGCCGGAATCAGCCCGGCCATGATGCGCAGCAGGGTGGATTTGCCCGAGCCCGACTTGCCCAGCAGGGCCACAATTTCACCATCGGCCAGGTGGAAGTCCACCAACTCCAGCACGCTGCGGGCGGTACCGTCGGCAGCGCGGAAGGACTTGGCCACGCCTTGCAGTTCGATCAAATTCATAAAAATTACCCTCTAACTTTCATGGACTTGGGTGCGGAGCATCCCGAGCCATGAAAGTTGTTTCAGATTAGCGGCTGCGGTCTTCGGCCAGCAAATACAGCTTGCGCCAGAAGAAACGGTTTAAAAACATCACAAAAATGCACATCACGCCAATGCCCAGCGCGATGCGGTGGAAATCCCCGGCATCGGTCATCTGCTTGATGTAGCTGCCCAGGCCGTCGGCCACCAGCGTGGTTTTGCCCCAGGTCACGTACTCGGCCACGATGCTGGCGTTCCACGAGCCGCCGCTGGCGGTGATAGCCCCGGTGATGTAGCTGGGGAACACGGCGGGCAGGTAAACCCGCTTCCACTTCAGCCAGCCCTTCACGCCCAGGTTGTCGGCGGCCAGGCGCAGCTCGTTCGGGATGGTGGCGGCCCCGGCCACCACGTTGAACAGGATGTACCACTGAGTGCCAAACACCATCAGCGGGCTGAGCCAGATGTTGGGGTTCAGCCGCCAGGTCACCAGCAGGTAGACCACCAGCGGGAACATCAGGTTCACCGGAAAAGCCGCCAAGAACTGCGCCACCGCCTGCACCCGCTGCGAGTACGCGGGCCGCAGGCCGATCCACACCGCCACCGGCACCCAGACCAGCGATGCCAGGGCGATCAGCAGCAGCACCCGTGCCAGCGTGATCAGGCCCAGAAAGGCCACGTGCGCGGCCTCGCCCCAGCCCACTACGGTGTGCACAAACAGCACCAGCCAGGCCAGCGCGGCCAAAGCCGCCAACGCAATGGCTACGTCCCACACAGGTTCCCACAGCGGGTTGACGGGCGCGGGCGGTGCGTCACGCTCGGCAGCGTCGCCGCGCACGCTGAACCAGCCCAGCGCCCCGCGCATCAGCGTCCAGAAATGCGCGCTCAGTCCGCGCATCCAGTGGCTGCGGCCCATCCAGTCCAGCAGCCACGACTGCTGTGCCGTGTCGCCCTGCGACTCTTCAAACCGAAACTTGTCGGCCCAGGCCAGCAGGGGCCGGAAGAAAAGCTGGTCGTACAACAAAATGCCCGCCAACATGGCCGCAATTGCGTAGCCGATGGCCCAGCCGTCTTTGGCATCAATCGCCACGGCAATGTAAGAGCCTATGCCCGGCAGTTTGATGTCTTGGTTGGCCACCGAAATCGCCTCCGCCGCCACCAGAAAGAACCAGCCGCCCGACATCGACATCATCATGTTCCACAGCAGCCCCGGCATGGCAAACGGCAGCTCCAGCCGCCAAAAGCGCTGCCAGCCGGACAGGCGAAACACCCGCGCCGCCTCGTTCAGCTCGTCGGGCACGTTGCGGATCGACTGGTACAGGCTGAACGCCATGTTCCAGGCCTGCGAGGTGAAGATGGCAAAGATGGCGGCGCATTCCACGCCCAGCAGGCTGCCGGGAAACAGCGCAATGAACGGCGCAATCGCAATCGCCTGAAAGCCCAGGATCGGCACCGACTGCAGCACATCCAGGATCGGGATCATGGCCTTTTCGGCGGCCCGGTATTTGGCGGCGATGGCCGCAAACACAAAGCTGAACAGCAGGGAACAGGCCAGCGCAATGAACATGCGCAGGATGGTACGCAGCAGGTAGTACGGCAGGTAGGCGGGCGAGAGCGAGATATCCAGCGTCTCGCCCATGGCAAACGGCCGGGCCATTTGCGCCGCAGCAAAGGCCAGGGCCAACAGCACCGCCAGCACCAGCGGCAGCAAGGCAAAGTCCCAGCGGTTGGGGGTTTTACCCAGCAGGCGGCTGCCCCGCGCCTGGGGGTTGCGCAGCTCAAACATAAACACTCCCTTGTGCCATGGGCCAGCCCCATGCCGGCCAAAACGTCCGCTTGTAATGCGGCTCAGGGCGCCGAGTGGAACACCGCTATGTGTCTGCCGTGTGAACCAGTGGGGGCACCTGTGCGCCCCGTGCTATCAGGCTGCGCGTTTTTGCAGAATTTCGAACGCGGGCAGGGTTTTGCCTTCCAGAATTTCCAGGAATGCGCCGCCGCCGGTCGAGATGTAGCCCACCTGTTTTTCAATGCCATATTTGGCGATGGCGGCCAGTGTGTCTCCACCGCCAGCTATCGAAAACGCAGCACTGTCGGCAATCGCGCGGGCAATCGTTTCGGTGCCGTGGGCGAAAGCATCGAATTCGAACACGCCGACCGGGCCGTTCCAGACGATGGTGCCTGCCGACTTGAGCTGCAGCGCCAGGGCGGCAGCGGTTTGCGGGCCGATGTCCAGGATCAGGTCGTCGTCGGCCACGTCGGTGGCGGCCTTGACGGTGGCCACGGCGTCGGCGGCAAAGGTCTTGGCGGTGACCACATCGGTGGGGATGGGCACGGCCGCGCCACGTGCTTTCATGGCCTCCATCACGGCCTTGGCCTGGTCCACCAGGTCGGCTTCGGCCAGCGATTTGCCGATCTTCAGGCCCGCAGCCAGCATAAAGGTGTTGGCAATGCCGCCGCCCACGATCAGCTGGTCGACCTTGTCGGCCAGGCTCTTCAAAATGGTCAGCTTGGTGGAGACCTTGGAGCCCGCCACGATGGCCACCAGCGGGCGCTGGGGCTGGGCCAGGGCCTTGGTGATGGCATCGATCTCGGCGGCGAGCAGCGGGCCTGCGCAGGCGACCTTGGCGTATTCGGCGATGCCGTAGGTGGTGCCTTCGGCACGGTGGGCGGTGCCAAACGCGTCGTTCACAAAAATGTCGCACAGCGCGGCCATTTTCTTGGCCAACTCGGGGCTGTTCTTCTTTTCGCCCACGTTCACGCGGCAGTTTTCCAGCAGCACCAGTTGGCCCGGCGCGACGGTCACGCCGTCCACCCAGTTGGCCACCAGCGGCACCTCGCGGCCCAGCAGCTCGCCCAGGCGCTTGGCCACCGGGGCCAATGAATCTTCGGGTTTGAACGCGCCTTCCGTGGGGCGGCCCAGGTGGGACGTGACCATCACCGCCGCGCCGGCGTCCAACGCCATCTGGATACACGGCACTGAGGCGCGGATGCGCGTGTCTTCGGTGATGGCACCGCTGTCGTCTTGCGGCACATTCAGGTCGGCGCGGATGAAAACACGTTGGCCTGCGGCTTTGCCCTGGGCGCACAGATCGGAGAAGCGGATGACGTTCATGGCGGTGTCTCGGTAGGTTAGAGGAATCAACCGGCCATTTTAGGAGCCCCGCCCCGCCAAAAGTTACCAGCCTAAACCAAGATGCAGCGGCAAGTAGACCGCCATGCCCGCCACGATGGTCAGCAGCACATCGCGCCGCCAAAAGTACACCAGCGTTCCGGCGGCGGCACCCAACAGACGGGCATCCATCCAGGTGGCCAGCAGCAGGCCCTGGGTCATCAGCACCTCGGGCAGTACCACGGCGGACAGGGCCGCAATGGGGGCGTACTGCAGGCCGCGCTGGGCCCAGTGCGGCAGGCTGGCGGATTTGCGGGTCAGAAAAAAGAAGCAGCGCGTCACCACTGTGATCAGCGCCAGCCCGACGATGATGGCCACCGTCTGCCATTGGGTCTGGCCGTTCATGCCGCCACCCTGGGGCGCAGTTTTTCGGCCGACATGCAGGCGAGTACGGCCACGGCAATCGCCACCACGATGTTCAGCTTGAACGGCAGGTTGTAGGCCACGATGGCGGCGGTGGCCGCCACGGTTGCCGACATCAGCCGCAGCCGGGTGCTGGCCAGCGAGCACAAAATGCCTATCAGGCACAGGATGCCCGCAAAGCCCAGGCCCCAGGTGGTGGGGATGAAGTTGGCCAGCACCACCCCGGCCACGCTGGCGGGCATCCAGCTCAGCCAGCAGGCGGTGTTGCTGCCCGCCAGATAGGCTTCGTGGGCGCGGTGCGCCTCGGGCGTGTCCACCGGGTGTGCGAAGCGCCGGGTGAACATCACGTAGGTCAAATCGGTGGTCAGGTAGCCGTGGCTGATGCGCTCCAGCCAGGGCAGATGCATCAGGTAAGGCCGCAGGTGCAGGCTGAACACCACGAAGCGCAGGTTCACGCAAAACGCGGTGGCCAAGATCACCCAGGCCGGTGCGCCTGCAATCAGCAGGGGCGTGGCCGCCAGCTGGGAGCTACCGGCAAACACGGTCAGGGTCATCAGCAGCGACTCGAACAGGCTCATGCCCGACTTGGCCATGGCCACGCCGGTCATCAGGCCCCAGGCGGCCATGCCAGGGGCTTGCGGCCACATCTCGGACGCGCCGATGCGGAATTCGGGGTGCTGGCGGTTAGCGCGCTGCAGGAACATCGGGGGCGCTTTCAAACACCATGCCGGGCTGCAGGTCGCAGCCGCGCAGGAAGTCGGCCACCGCCAAACGCTTGCCACCGGGGCGCTGCACTTGGGTAATGTTTACTATCGAATCCATAGCTGCTACCGCAATGTAGTTCTGCGCTACAGCCACAATAGACCCATAAACTGCGCTGGCGGGCGGTGTTGCGTCCGACACGCTGGCGGCCCAGATTTTCAGGCTCTCACCCGCCAGCAGCGTGGCCGCGCCGGGGAAGGGGTTGAAGGCGCGGACGCGGCGGACGATGGTGTCGGCGCTCTGCGTCCAGGCTATGGCCGCCTCGCGCTTTTCAATCTTGTGGGCGTAGGTAATGCCCTCGGCCGGTTGGTGCACGGGCACCAAGGTGTCTAACTGCGCCAGGGCCTGCACCACCATCCGCCCACCCAGGTCGGCCAGCTTGTCGTGCAGGCTGCCGGTGGTGTCATCGGGCGCAATCGGCAACGACTCGACCAGCAGCATGTCGCCGGTGTCCAGCCCGGCATCCATTTGCATGATGGCCACGCCGGTTTCGGCATCGCCCGCTTCAATCGCCCGGTGGATCGGGGCCGCACCGCGCCAGCGTGGCAGCAGGCTGGCGTGGATGTTCAGGCAGCCCTGGCGCGGCACGTCCAGTACCCACTGCGGCAGGATCAGACCGTAGGCCACGACCACCATTACATCGGCTTGGGCGGCTTGCAGCAGTGCCTGGGCGGCAACCGCGTCTTCGGGGTACTTACCGTCCAGCCGCAGGCTACGCGGCTGGGCCACCGGAATGCCGTGGGTGAGTGCGTGTTGTTTGACGGGCGAGGCCTGCAGCTTCATGCCGCGCCCGGCGGGGCGGTCGGGCTGGGTGAGGACCAGCACGATGGTGTGGCCCGCTGCCTGCAGTTGGGCCAGCGCGACCTGGGCAAATTCAGGCGTGCCCGCGAAGATGACGCGCATCAGCCCGCGTCCGGACGGCCCAGCGCGCGGCGGGTCTTGAGCATCTTGCTTTTGATACGGTTGCGTTTCAGGGGGGATAGGTATTCCACAAAAACTTTGCCCAGCAGGTGGTCCATTTCGTGCTGGATGCACACCGCCAGCAGGCCTTCGGCCTCGACGGTGCGCGACTGGCCCGCGCCGTCCAGCGCCTGCACCCGCACCTGGGTGGCGCGCTCCACGCCGTCGTAAATGCCGGGTACTGACAGGCAGCCTTCTTCGTTCAGCACCCGCTCTTCGCTGGCCCAGATGATTTCAGGGTTGATCAGCACCAGCGGCTCGTTGCGCTCGTCTGATACGTCAATCACCACCAGACGCTCGTGCACGTCCACCTGGGTGGCGGCCAGGCCAATGCCGTTGGCATCGTACATGGTCTCCACCATATCGGCGATCAAGGCCTGGATGCGTGCGTCTACCGCCTGCACGGGCCGTGCTAAGGTGTGTAGCTTGGGGTCTGGATATTGAAGAATGGAAAGTAAGGCCATGGAATCTCGCCGAAATTGCTAGAACTGGGCGCGGGGCGACCAGCCGTGTTTCGCTATTTTCGCTACTTTTAAGGCCGGAGAGACCGTCTTGGGCCAATATTCGTTGCCCCGCTAAGGGCTTGGGCGCAGAATCGCGCGTAATTTGTTGTGAGTTTTCTGTCGGATTTGTGTCTATTTGTAGACAGCGCCATGGCGGCACCGATGGGCATTTGTGGTCTACCAAATATGAAATACAGAAAAACGGGAGTGGGATCGCGTGGGGCTGTGGTCACGGCTGCCATGGTGCTAACGGCCTTGTCGGCCAGCCTGTGGGGCCCTTTGGCGCAGGCGCAAGACTATCCCATCACCCCCGCACAGCAGGCTACCGCCAGCCAGGTGGCCCAAAACGGTGTACCTCTGAGCGCGCTGGCCCCCAACGCCCCCGGCCGCTACACCGTCAAATCAGGCGATACGCTGTGGGCTATTTCAGGCCTGTTTTTGACCACCCCCTGGCGTTGGCCCGAGCTGTGGGGCATGAACCAGCAAGAAATTCGCAATCCGCACCGCATCTACCCCGGCCAGCAGCTGCTGCTGCTCAAGAAAGACGGTCGGGCCATGCTGTTGGCAGGCCAGGCGCAGCCCAACGATGGACTGCGCACCGTGCGGCTTTCGCCACGGACCCGCATCGAGAATCTGGGCGACAACGCCTTGCCCACGCTGCAGACCAATCTGATCGAGCCCTTTTTGGCCGAACCGCTGATCGTGGACGAAAACACCCTGGCGTTGGCACCGCGCATTGTGGCCACGGCAGACGAGCGGATTTTGCTCAGCCGGGGTGACCGTGCCTATGTGCGCGGTCCGCTGGAAGCGCCATTGCTGGACGGCAAAGACAAGCCCTGGAACTTCCGCGTGATGCGCCAGGCCACGCCGCTACGCGACCCTGTCACCAAGGAAGTGCTGGGCTATGAGACCCAATACGTTGGCAAGGTGGTGCTGGTCAAGGGCGAAAGCCGCCAGCCCTCGGGCGTGCTCGATAAAAATGGCCAGCCGCTGGTGGACATCGTGCCCGCCACCGTTGACATCCAGTCGATCAAGGAAGAAATCAGCGTGGGTGACCGCCTGCTGCCCGAACCGGAACGCGAGCTGCTGAACTTTGTGCCGCGCGCTCCATCGCAAAACGTCGATGCCCGCATCGTTTCGGTATACGGCAGCACCTCCATCGCCAATGCCGCCCAGTACCAGATCGTGGTCATCAACAAGGGCACCAAAGACGGCATTGAGCGGGGCCACGTGCTATCGCTGCTGTCCGCTGGCGCAAATATGGTGGATAGCACTGATGCCACCAAAACCCGCATCCAACTGCCGGACGAGCAAAACGGCCTGCTGATGGTGTTTCGCCCGTTCGAGCGCCTGTCTTATGGCCTGATTCTGGAAATCAAGAC
>NZ_JBDTEM010000187.1:0-12734 GCF_039922535.1 Rhodoferax sp.
ACCGGCGTAGAAGCGCTGGTGCGCTGGCAGCACCCCGAGCGCGGCATGGTGCCCCCGGCCGAATTCATTCCCCTCGCCGAAGACACCGGGCTGATACTCCCGCTGGGTCTGTGGGTGCTGGAAACCGCTTGCGCCCAACTGGCACTCTGGGCCCGCCAGCGCGCCTTGGCGCACCTGACGATGGCGGTCAACGTCAGCCCGCGCCAGTTCCAGCAAAGCGACTTTGTGGACCAGGTGCTGGCCGTGCTGGCCCGCACCGGTGCCCGACCGCAGCGCCTGAAGCTGGAGCTGACCGAAAGCATGCTGGTGGACGACATCGAGGGGGTGATCACCAAGATGGACGCGCTCAAGGCCGTGGGCGTGGGTTTTTCGCTGGACGACTTTGGCACCGGCTATTCGTCGCTGTCGTACCTCAAGCTGCTGCCGCTGGACCAGCTCAAGATCGACCAGGGCTTTGTGCGCGACATCCTGACCGACCCCAATGATGCCGCTATCGCCAAAATGGTCATCGCGCTGGGGGACAGCCTGGGCCTGGCGGTGATGGCCGAAGGCGTAGAAACCGAAGCCCAGCGACTGTTTCTGGCCCACCAGGGCTGCCACGCCTACCAGGGTTACCTGTTTAGCTGCCCGCTGCCGATTGCCGAGTTTGAGGCGTTTGTGGGAACGATGGCGCGGATGCGGGGGTGAACCCGCTTTAAGCGCGATGGTGTAGCTGCTGCAGCACGTCGCCGATGGAGTGTGCATGGGGTGCATAGGCTTGCATGGCCCACCCGCTGAGACACAGAAACACCCCTGTCAACACAAAAGGCAGCGCTGTGCGGCGAAAGGCCGAGGTCAGCCAGTGTTGTCTTTGCAGGCCGCGCAGATTGCGGTACAGAGAGGCCGACAGCACGCCGTCCAGCAACAGCTCGGCGAACAGCACCGGTGCCGCGTACACCATGTACAGCATCGACAGTGCCAGGCCCGCGCCCAGCAGCAAAACCACCAAGGGAATGGCCCATTCGTCCGCATCGGCCACCGAGCCCAGGGCATCGCCCAGACCGTCGCCCAGGTTGGTTTCCACGCTGGGTGGGTTGATGCTGCCCGTGGTGTCAAAAGAAGCACTGGCTCCGCCACCCCCAAAGTCGCCCCCCGAGCCGCTGCGCAGAGGTACCCCACTGCTGGTGCCGTTGCCCGTAGGAATCTCTTGCAACAGATCGGGCACCTCCAGATAGTCGTCTGCCCTGCTGCGCAACCACAGCCACAGCAACACCAAAAACACCAGGTAAGCGACCAGCAAAGCCAGCGGATACCGCAGCGCCATGGCCGTAACCCCTTGGCCCAGCATCACAAAAGAGGCCAGCAAGCCCGACAACCCTGTCAAGGCCACCAGCAGCGCCATCTGCAAGCGCGGATACCCGTTCTGCTGCAGCTGCTGCTGCGTGCGCATCAATGCCCAGGGGCGAACCAGGTGCGGGCGCAGAGGGGGGTGGTGGGGCGGTTTGGTGGGCATGGGCCGTGGATGGAGACCCGATGCAAACAATTCTGCACCATCCTGGGGGCCCAGGCCGGGTTCATCCGTGGCGATGGATAACGGTGGAATAGCTACAAAATAAAGAGCTGCCACTGCAGATTCAATAAGCGCTAGTGGCATAAAAGGCTTCAAGCCACAGAGAGGCACCCCTTCCAGAAACAGCGCGGAACTGGCTACGCCAGGCCACTGCTGTTGCCCTCTGCAAGGGGGGCGAACCGTGCGCAACACGGCAGCCTGGCGGGTTACAAAGCCTAGGAGTCTGGGCGGCAGAAGGAGCATCGGCTGCAAAGCGACCGCAGCGGTCCATTTTTCACCGTCTTTTTGCCGAATAGCGGAGCTATTGGGCTGCAAATCCGGCAAAAACTGTCCTCGCCGGGGCCGCTTTTCGCTTCGATGCCTTCTGCCGCCCAGACTCCTAGGCGGTGATTTTCTCGACGTGCGCTTGGCGGGTGTAGAGGAAGTCGATCACGTTCTTGCGGTAGCCCTGGTAGTCGGCGTTGTCGGCCAGCTCCACACGGTTGCGTGGGCGCGGCAGATTTACCTGCAGCACCTCGCCGATGGTGGCGGCAGGCCCATTGGTCAGCATCACGATCTTGTCGCTCAGCAGCACGGCTTCGTCCACATCGTGGGTCACCATCACCACGGTGCTCTGGGTCTTTTGCACGATGGCCAGCAACTCGTCTTGCAGCTTGGCGCGGGTCAGCGCATCCAGTGCACCAAAGGGTTCGTCCATCAACAAGACCTTGGGCTCCATGCTCAGGGCGCGGGCAATGCCTACGCGCTGCTTCATGCCGCCCGAGATTTCGCCGGGGCGTTTTTGCGCGGCGGCGGTCAGACCCACCAGGGCCAGCACCGCATCGGTGCGGGCTTTCAGCTGGGCCTTGTTTTCAGACGGCGCACCGGTGCTTTTGTTGGCCGAGCCGAAGACGCGCTCCACCGCCAGGTAGACGTTTTCAAAACAAGTCAGCCAGGGCAGCAGGGAGTGGTTTTGGAACACCACGGCGCGCTCGGGTCCTGGCCCCTTGATCTCGCGGTTGGCGCACAGCAGGGTGCCGCTGGTGGGTTCGGTCAGGCCGGCAATCAGGTTCAGCAGGGTGGACTTGCCGCAGCCCGAGTGGCCGATCAGTGCCACAAACTCGCCCTTGGCAATCGTCAGGTTCACGTCGCGCAGGGCGGGGAAGATGCCTTTGGCGGTTTTGAAGGTCTGCTCCACGCCCTGGATTTCGATGTACTTGGTATTCAGCGCGTTCATGACTTCACCTCTTCAAAAGTAAATGCGGTAGCCAGTTTGATCAACGCGTATTCGAGGGCCAGACCGACGATGCCGATGACGAAGATGGCGACGATGATGTTTTTCACATTCAGGTTGTTCCACTCGTCCCAGACCCAGAAGCCGATGCCCACGCCGCCGGTCAGCATTTCGGCCGCCACAATCACCAGCCAGGCGGTGCCCACGGCCAGGCGCACACCGGTCAGCATGTAGGGCAGCACGGCGGGGAACAGAATCTTGGTGACGATCTTCCATTCGCTTAAGGCAAGCACCCGGGCCACGTTCATGTAATCCTGCGGCACACGCTGCACGCCGACGGCGGTGTTGATGATCATGGGCCAGATCGAGCAGATGAAGATGGTCCAGATAGCGGCCGGATTCGCGCCCTTGAACACCATCAGGCCAATCGGCAGCCAGGCCAGCGGCGACACCGGGCGCAGCAGGCTGATCAGCGGGTTGAACATGCGGCCCATGAACTCAAACCGGCCAATCACAAAACCGGCCGGAATACCGACCAGCGCCGCCAGGCCAAAGCCCAATGCCACCCGCTGCAGCGAGGCCAGCACGTTCCAGCCCACACCTTGGTCGTTCGGGCCGTTGCGGTAGAAAGGGTCACTGAACAACACGACGGCTTGCTGGAATGTCTCGTAGGGCGAGGGGATGCTGCTGGCGGTGCTGATGGAGACGATGGCCCAAATGCCAATCAGCAGGCCCAGGCCCAGGATGGGTGGCAGCACTTTGAGCCACAGGGCACGCCAGTCAAAAGGCATTTTGGTAGGGGCTGTTTTTATGTCTTTTAGGGCACTAGCGCCGGTGCCTTTTGCGGTGGTAGCTAGCATTTTTGGAGCGACCGGGTTTTCGGCGCCATCGAACGATGCATCGCGGGGGGAGTGGAATACGGCACTGACCATGGTGTTTCTCCTCAAAGGGGAAAGGGCTCCCGCCGGGTAGGCGGGAGGGAACATTTAGGCTTTTATCTTGAAGTCGTCGGCGTACTTTTTAGGGTCTTTGCCGTCCCACACCACACCGTCCATCAGCTTGCTGCTGCGCATCACGTCCTTGGGCACGTTGATCTTCATGGCCGAGGCCACGTCCTTGTACAGGTCGATCTGGTTGATCTGCTTGGCCACGGCCAGGTAGTCGGGGTGCGCTTTCAGCAGGCCCCAGCGTTTGTGCTGGGTCAGGAACCACATGCCGTCGCTGAGGTAGGGGAAGTTGACTGCACCGTCGTTGAAGAACTTCATGTGGTTTGGGTCGTCCCAGGTCTTGCCCAGGCCGTTTTGGTAGCGGCCCAGGATGCGCTGGTTGATCACGTCCACACTGGTGTTGATGTAGCTTTTTTCAGCCACGGTCTCGGCCATCTTCATCTTGTTCTGCAGGCTGGCATCGATCCAGCGGCTGGCTTCCAGCACAGCCATCATCACGGCGCGGCAGGTATTGGGGTTCTTCTTGAGAAAGTCCGCGGTGGTGCCCAGCACTTTTTCCGGGTGGTCCTTCCAGATGTCTTGCGTGGTGTTGGCGGTGATGCCGATGCCGTCCATGATGGCCCGGTGGTTCCAGGGCTCACCTACGCAGAAGCCGTCCATGTTGCCGATGCGCATGTTGGCCACCATTTGCGGCGGTGGCACGGTGATCAGTTTGGCTTCTGACACCGGGTTGATACCGGCGGCGGCCAGCCAGTAGTGCATCCACATGGCGTGGGTGCCGGTGGGGAAGGTGCCCGCGAAGGTGTATTCGCGCTTTTCCTTGGTCATCAGCTTGGCCAGGCTGGGGCCGTCTACCGCGCCCTTGTCGGCCAGCGCTTTCGACAGCGAGATGGCCTGCCCGTTGTTGTTGATGGACATCAGCACTGCCATGTCTTTTTTCGGACCTGCGGTGCCCAGGTGTACGCCATACACCAGGCCGTACAGCACGTGGGCAAAGTCCAGCTCTCCGTTGACCAGCTTGTCGCGCACACCGGCCCAGCTGGCTTCCTTGGTGGGGATGATTTTGACGCCGTACTTCTTGTCGAAACCCAGTACCGAGGCCATGACCACGCTGGCGCAATCGGTCAGGGGGATGAAGCCAATTTTGACTTCTTCTTTTTCGGGTTTGTCGGATCCGGCGGCATACACCAGGGCGCGCAGGGCGGGGCTGACACCCACGGCACCTGCGGCCACGGTTTGCAGCACCGAGCGGCGGCTGAGTTTCGTTTTCAAAAGATCGGTCATCTAAAGGCTCCCAAAAAGTCGGATTGCAGAAATCGGGCTTCAAAACGAAAAAAAGCGTCCTCACCGCGCAGTGCGCTGCAAACTGCAGCCTCTGACGGGTGGGGACGCCTTTATCCGAATACCTAGTGCTCGGCACCCGCCATTGGGTGCTAGCTGCCATGGGACCAGTGGTGGTCTTGCAAGGGAATACGCAAGCACCGTGCCAGTTGGTTTATAGACTAAGTGCTATTTAATAAGTAGCTGTCAGCGCAGGTGCAGACTGCGCTGTAGGCCTATTTCATTTAAAAATGGTGGTTCGCACTGTTCGCGTGCGGCGCACCATTTCAGCGGTTGGGCTTGGGCGGGATGGGCGCGCGGATGAAGCCACCGCCTTGGTCCAGCAGTTGGCAAAAGGCGGTGTTGGCCATGGGCTTGGCCAGCAGGTAGCCCTGGAATTCGTTGCAGCCCTGGCCGCGTAGTACGTCGAATTGGGCCTGGTTTTCTACGCCCTCGGCGACCACCGTTTTACGCAGGTTCTGGCATAGGCCCACCATTGATCGGGCGATCATGGCCACGTCGGCATCGGACTCGATATCGATGATCAGCGAGCGGTCGATCTTCACCGTGTCCAGTGGCAGATGGCGCAGGTAAGACAGGCTGGAATAGCCGGTGCCAAAGTCGTCCATGGCCACCCGAAAGCCCTGTGCCTTGAAGGCATTGAGCACGCTGATGGCGCGCGCGCTGTCGTCCAGAAACACGCCTTCGGTGATCTCCAGCTCGACCCGCTCGGGCGGTAGTCCGCTGGCGCGCACCAGCGCGGCCACGCGCAACACCAGGTCGTCGGCCAGGAACAGCCGGGCCGACAAGTTGACGGCGATCACCAGCTTGGCCGCTTGGGGCCCTTCCCACAGCGCGGCGGCGGCGAAGGCCTGGCGCAGTATGACGTCGGTTAGCTCGCCAATCAGGCCGGTGTCTTCGGCAATCGGAATGAAGCGGTCAGGCCCGACCATGCCGATGCTGCTGCTGTGCCAGCGGGCCAGCGCCTCGACGCCAATGATGCGCCGGTGCTGGTCTACCTTGGGCTGGTAGGCCACGGTGAACTCGTTTTGCTCCAAGCCCACCCGCATGGCCGTGGCCAGGTTGAGCCGCTCGTCGGCCACTTTGTTGAGCTCGGGGGTGAAGAACTGGAAGTTGTTGCGGCCACGCTCCTTGGCGGCGTACATGGCCACGTCGGCGTGCTTGAGCAGGCTTTGCGCGTCCTCGCCGTCTTGCGGGTACAGCGCCACGCCCATGCTGGCGCCCACCTGGAATTCGCGCCCCAGCAGGCTCACCGGTTGGTTGATCTGCTTGAGCACGCGCTGCAGGTGCGAGATGACGCTGTTGGCGCGAAAGTGCTCGTTGAGCAGCAGTACAAATTCGTCGCCGCTGTGGCGCGACACGGTGTCGCTGGCGCGCACGCAGTTGCGCATGCGATGGGCAATTTCCACCAACAGTTGGTCGCCCGCGTCGTGGCCCAGGCTGTCGTTGATCAACTTGAAGTGGTCCAGGTCGATGAACACCACGGCCAAAAAGTGGCCCATGCGCTCGGCGTGGGCAATCGCCGGGCCGATGCGGTCGCGCAGCAGGTTGCGGTTGGCCAGGCCGGTCAGGCCATCGTAGTTGGCCTGGCGCTCTAGCTGCTCGCGCTGGCTGCGGCGCTCGGTAATGTCTTGTACCGTGCCTTCAAAGCAGATGAACGCGCCATACCCATCGCGCACACTGCGGGCGTTTTCTGATATCCAGATGGTGCTGCCGTCACGCCGGTACACCTCAGACTCGAAGTTGCGCACTTCGCCGTGCGTGGCCATCAGCTTTTGAAAGCGCTCGCGCCGCTGCGGCTGCACGTACAGGCGGCGGTCGATGTCGGCCAGGTCGGCAATCAGCTCGTCGGCAGAGGCGTAGCCGTAGAGCCGGGCCAGCGCCGGGTTGGCCGACAGGTAGCGGCCTTCTTGCGAGGTCTGGAAGATGCCTTCGCGCGCATGCTCAAAAATTTGCCGGTAGCGGGCTTCGGCATGGGCCAGCGCCTCCAGGGTCAGAAAGCCCTCGGTCACGTCTTCGATAAAGCCTTCCAGCACCTGTTGCCCGCCTTCGTCTACCACCATCACGCCTTGCTCTTTGACCCGGCGTATGGCACCGCTGCGGGTCTGGATGGCGTAGTGCACGGTGAAGCGCTGCCCGGCGGCGGCCGCGGCCAGAATCTCGGCCCGCACCCGAATGCGGTCGTTCGGGTGGGTGATGCGCTCCCACGACACGGCTTGGTTGTCGATCAGTTCCAGTGCCTGGTAGCCGGTGAGTTTGTGGCAGCCCTGGCTGACGAAGCGCATGGTCCAGTGCACATCCGGCAGGCAGCGGTAGGCCATGCCCTCCAGGTTGTTGACCAGGGTATCGAGCACTTTGTGCAGATTCACCGACCGCGCCAGCAAGGGGCTGTAGTGGTGTGAGCGGGCAACGGGGGCGAGGACGGATTCCATTTCCAGGGAGGTAGGCGACAGAGACTGCATAAAAGGGGGAGAAAACAAGAGCCGGTATTGCTACGCAGGGGTAGCATATTCTTGCTATGGAATGAGTAGCTACCTGTGCAGTCAGATTCTGCGCTAGAGCCATATTTTATTTCAAAAAATTAGGGGAAGAAATAGTGTGCACGCAGCGTGTGCAGGGCTTCATTCATGGGCAAAAACCCGCAAGATTCGCGCCAAGATGGTGCGGCCCTACACTCCAGGCCTGATTGACAGAGGGAATCCTTGTGCTGGTATTGGGTATTGAATCATCGTGTGACGAAACTGGAATTGCCTTGGTGCGCGCCGACGGCGCGGCCCTGCCTATGCTGCTGGCGCATGCGCTGCACAGCCAGATTGAAATGCACCAGGCCTACGGTGGCGTGGTGCCCGAGCTGGCCAGCCGCGACCACATCCGCCGCGTGCTGCCGTTGACGCGCCAGGTGCTGGAGGAAGCCGCCCACACGCTGCAAGACGTGGACGTGGTGGCTTACACCCGTGGCCCCGGTTTGGCCGGTGCGCTGCTGGTGGGCGCGGGCGTGGCCTGTGCGCTGGGTGCGGCCTTGGGCAAGCCGGTGCTGGGCGTGCACCACCTGGAAGGGCATTTGCTGTCGCCCTTCCTCAGTGCGGATCCGCCGGAGTTTCCATTCGTGGCGCTGTTGGTGTCGGGCGGCCATAGCCAACTGATGCGGGTGGACGGTGTGGGCCGTTACGAAATGCTGGGCGAAACCATCGACGATGCGGCGGGCGAGGCTTTCGACAAGTCCGCCAAGCTGATGGGCCTGGGCTACCCCGGCGGCCCGGCCTTGTCGCGGCTTGCAGAGCAGGGCGATCCGGCGGCCTTTAAGCTACCGCGTCCCTTGCTGCACAGTGGCAACCTTGATTTCTCCTTCGCCGGTTTGAAAACGGCAGTCATGACGCAGGCCAAGAAGCTGGGGGACGATTTGGAGGCCCGCAAAGCCGACCTCGCCGCCAGCACCCAGGCAGCGATTGTCGAAGTGCTTTTGAAGAAATCCATGACGGCCCTGCAACGCACCGGCCTGCGCAGGCTGGTGGTAGCGGGCGGGGTGGGGGCCAACAAGTCGCTGCGCAGCCAGCTTAATGCGGTCTGCGCCAAAGCCGGTATCCGCGTGCACTACCCCGAGCTGCATTTGTGCACCGACAACGGCGCCATGATCGCCATGGCCGGAGCCATGCGATTGCAGTCGGGCCTGCAGGAGCCGACGCGGGCTTACGCTTTTGACGTCAAGCCGCGTTGGCCCTTGGATTCCCTGTAGCGACTGGCTTCAGTTGATGGTGAGGTTGGAGACGTTGCTGACCGGTGCTTTCTTGGCCAGCTTCAGCGTCAGCACACCGTTTTCCAGCCGGGCATCGCTGGCCGACACGTCGATGTCTTGCGGCAACTCGTAGGCGGCCTTGTAGCTGCGCGGTGCATCGGGCTGGCTTTCAATGCGCACGACGCTGCCTTCGATGCCGATGGACAACTGCTCTTTGGCAATACCGGGCACGTCGAACTGCAGGCTGTAGGCATGCTCGTCCTGGGTGATGCGGTAGCCCGCAGAGCGCTTTTCATCGAGCAGGTGGTGCAGGGCGCGCAGGTTCTGGGCGTTGAGGGACGGGCGGGCAAAAGCGGGGTGGGTAGCTGCAATAAACATGGTGGACTCCGTTTACATTACGCGGCGCTCACCGTGATTGCCGCTTGGATCACATCTGCGTGCGCCGCCCCCCTATTTCAAGGAAGTTTTTAGATGTTTAAGTTTCGCCGTGGGCTCTTGAAATCGTGCGCTGTGGCGCTATGTGGCCTGGTTTTTCTCTCGGCGCAGGCGGCCCCTGCGCCCATCAAGCTGGCCTTGGTCGAAGGCTTGAGCGGCCCGTTTGGCAACGGTGGCGAGGCGGTGTTTCGCAACCTGGTGTGGGCGGTAGAGCGTGTCAACGCGCGCGGTGGCGTGCCGCTGCCCGACGGTAAACACCTGCTGGCGCTGGAGCGCTATGACAGCAAGGGCCAGAACGAAGAAGCCCTGTCGGCCCTGCGCGCAGCCATCGACGACGGGGCGCAATACATCCTGCAAGGCAACTCGTCGGCCACCGCCGCGGTGCTGATCGATGCCATCCACAAACACAACGACCGCGAACCTACCAAACGCGTGCTGCTGCTCAACTATGCGGCGGTAGACCCCACGCTGACCAACGAGAAGTGCAGCTTTTGGCACTTTCGCTTCGACGCGCACGCCGACATGCGCATGGCCGCGTTGATGGCGGTGTTCAAGGACGACACCGCGGTCAAAAGCGTCTACATCCTGGGCCAGGACTACAGCTTCGGCCAGGCCGTATCGCGTGAGGCCAAGCGCCAATTGGCCCTGCAGCGCCCCGACGTGCGCGTGGTGGGCGACGAGCTGCACCCGCTGGGCCGCATCAAAGATTTCATCCCTTACGCTGCCAAGATCAAGGCCAGCGGCGCGCAGGCCGTTATCACCGGCAACTTTGGTAACGACCTGACCCTGCTGGTCAAGGCCGCCCGCGAAGTAGGTTTTGAGGGCAAGTTCTACACTTTTTACGGCAATGCGCTGGGGGCTCCGGCGGCGCTGGGCGAGGCCGGCGTGGGCAAGGTGATTGCCGTGGCCGACTGGCTGCCGAACACGCCCACGGCGCAGAGCCAGGCTTTTGTGCAGGCCTTTCGCCAGCGCTTCCCTAAGCCGGCCGACGACTACCAGCACATGCGCATGCAGCTGATGGTGGAGGCGCTGGCCCAGGCCATCGAAAAGGCGGGTACTATGGATTTGATAGCTGTCGTCACAAGCCTGGAGAGCGCTAGCGTCAGTTTATATGGCCAAACCGGCCGCATGCGCGCTGCCGACCACCAGTTCCAGCAGCCGCTGGCCGTGGGCGTCATGGACCGCCAGGGCACGCCGGGTGTGAAATTTGACGTGGAAGGTTCGGGCTATGGTTTTCGGGTGATCAAGCAGACCAGCGCCGCGCAGGCCGAAATGCCCACCACCTGCAAGATGGTTCGACCGGGTTAATTTTCATGGACTTGGGTGCGGAGCATCCCGAGCCATCAAAGTTGTTTCAGTTTAACGGGTGTAACCAGCGCAGGCCCCGGCGTTGGGGCGGCCCTTGCATTCGCGCAGCAGCCGGCGGTTGCGCTCGGCGGTGCTTTCAGACGAGTCTTTGAGCAGGCGCACCTGCGAGCCGCCTTTGGCTTTTTTGGTCTTGGCAAAGCTGGGGCCGCTGCAGGCCAGAACCAAGGCCATTAGGCAGCAATGCAGTGTCTGTGGTGCCATCGTGCGGGTCTCCAAAATAGCCCAAGGTGGGCCCGCATAATCATGCCTCCACATTCCCCATCCGTCTATGCGCCAAGCCATCCTGAACCTCGAAGAATCCAAAATCCGTGAAGTCGCCAACGCTGGCATGGGGCGTAGCGACGTGCTGGCCTTCTGGTTCGGCGAAAGCGACGAAGTCACGCCCGATTTCATCCGCCAGGCGGCCATTGCATCGCTGCAAAACGGCGAAACTTTTTATTCCCACAACCTCGGCCTGCCCGAGCTGCGCCAGGCGGTGGCCGACTACATGGGCGGGCTGCATGGCCTTAACGGAACTATAGGTGCGGATCGCATCGCCATGACCTCTGGCGGTGTGAATGCCTTGATGCTCGCCATCCAGATGCTGGTGGATGCGGGTGACGAAGTGGTGGCTGTCACGCCGGTCTGGCCCAACCTCACCGCCCAGCCCGCCATTCTGGGCGCGCGGCTGCGCTGTGTTGCGCTGCAACCGCAGGCCGATGGCGCTTGGGCGTTGGACATGGCCCAGTTGCTGGCCGCCGTTACGCCCGCCACCAAGCTGCTGGTGCTCAATGCGCCCAACAATCCCACCGGCTGGACCCTGACCCGTGCCGAACAGCAAACCATCCTCGACCACTGCCGCCGCACCGGCACCTGGATCCTGGCCGACGAGGTCTACGAGCGCCTGTACTACGCGCCCAGCGCCAACGGTTGCGCACCCAGCTTTCTGGACGTGGCCGCGCCCGAAGACCGGCTGGTGGTGGTACACAGCTTTTCCAAAAGCTTTTTGATGACCGGCTGGCGGCTGGGCTGGTTGGTGATGCCCGCCAGCGCCACCCCGCACATGGGCAAGCTGATCGAGTTCAATACTTCGTGTGCCAGCGTGTTCGTGCAGCGCGCCGGTATCGCCGCCTTGCAGGGCACCGACAACATCACGCCGCGCGTGGTGGCGCACCTCAAAACCTGCCGCGACACCCTGGTGCCGCTGCTGCAGGCCGTGCCCGGCGTGCGCGTGGCCCCGGCGCAGGGCGGCATGTATGCATTCTTCCAACTGGCCGGCCACCCGGATTCCCTGGTCACCGCCAAGCGCTTGGTAGCCGAAGCGGGCTTGGGCTTGGCACCCGGCAATGCCTTCGCCCCCGAATCCCAGGGCTGGCTGCGCTGGTGTTTTGCATCCAAAGATTTGCACCGATTGGAGCAGGGTGTGGAAAGGCTCAAAAAGTGGGCTATAATTTGAGGCTTGCTGCTGTGCACTTAAACGGCGCTGCAGCAAGCGACAAGAACCCAGGTTCAAGTCAAAATGGCCCAAAGTCATGTTATGATTTCAGGCTGAAAACGCGGGAGTAGCTCAGTTGGTAGAGCGCAACCTTGCCAAGGTTGAGGTCGAGAGTTCGAGACTCTTCTCCCGCTCCAAATTGGTAAAAAGGGAAGCTTCAGGCTTCCCTTTTTTACGAGTTTCGAGCTTGTTTGGTAAAACAAAAAAGTTGTGAGTGCGGCGCGATAACAAAGCGGTTATGTACCGGATTGCAAATCCGGCTAGCCCGGTTCGACTCCGGGCCGCGCCTCCATCATTTATTCTCATCAGCCCCGTGAAAGGGGCTTTTTTATTTGACAATACGGTGGGTCAGGGTAATTTCACTCAGCGAGAGTGGCGTAATCGGTAGCCGCACGGGACTTAAAATCCCGGGACAGTGATGTCGTACGGGTTCAAGTCCCGTCTCTCGCACCATCTTCAGCACCAGGCTCAAGCGAAAGAACTTGAAGCTTTGGCAAGTCTGACGGCCACAGCCGCCAGAAAAATCTACAAATAGACTTTTATCAGCAGCCGTATCAAGGTTTTTCGTTCAGCAGAACTCAGGCCTGACGTGGCTTCATCTTCCAGGTCTTGCGCTGTTTTCTCTGCTTTTTGCAGCAGCGCGTCTCCGGGCGATGTGGGATGCAGCCCCGTGG
>NZ_JBDTEM010000188.1:0-34220 GCF_039922535.1 Rhodoferax sp.
CGCCCCAACATCGTTGCGCAGAACCCTTCGCCACCGGCCAGGGTGATGGTGGTGCCGGGCTCGGGCTTTTTGCTGACCCGCATGTGGGCGGCTACCTGGTTGCCGGTCAGTACCCGTTCGACCAGCAATTCGACCCTGCCGCCGCTGGGCTTTTCACCAAACAAGCGGGCTTTGAGTACCTTGGTGTCGTTAAACACCAGCAAGTCGCCAGCTTTGAGCAGGCTGGGCAGGCTGTGGAAGATGCGGTCTGCGGGGGCTTCGCCGGTGCCGTCCAGCAGGCGTGAGCCACTGCGTTCGGCGGCGGGGTGCTGGGCGATCAGTTCGGGGGGCAGGACGAAGTCGAAGTCGCTGAGCGTGAAGTTGCGGGTAGCGGTGCCAGAGGGGGTGTCAGGATTAAACATATTCCCGATTTGAACCCAGAAAAGACCAAAAATTTAGGCACTAAGCGGTGCCATGCCAGACCACAACTCGTCCAGGTCCTTGAAACGCCAAAATTTTGGATCTTCCCGGCCGGTGATTTTTTCTTTACAGCCAGGCCCCGATAGGTCCAACACCTCAGGCGGTATCCGCATGTCGGACTTGGTTGAAAAGAACACCTTCACGACCGGCTTCAGCAGTGAGCTGGGGCTCTGCTCCATCACCACGCCCACTCGGCCCGAGCTAAGCCGAACCAAAGAACCTGTGGGGTAGATACCTAGGCATTTGACAAACGCTTGGAATACCTTGGGGTCCAGGTGACCATTGGTCCATTCGGCCATTTTTTTCAGCGACTCGGCCGGGTCCCAGCCATTTTTGTAAGGTCGGTTGGAAGTGATGGCGTCATACACATCACAGACTGCCCCCATTTTGGCAAACAGGCTGATGGCATCCCCTTTTAGGCGCTCGGGGTAGCCTGAACCATCGGTTTTTTCGTGGTGGTGCAGTACAACATCCAGCACCAGCGCGTCCACTGCTTGGCTTTCGGCCAGCAGTTTGTGGCCCTTGCTCGGATGTGACTTGATGACATTGAATTCGGCATCGGTCAACTTGCCCGGTTTGTTCAGCACGTCCATGGGCATCAGGGCTTTGCCCAGGTCGTGCAGCAGGCCGGCCAGTCCCATGGCGCGGGTTTGGTCCTCGTCCAGCTTGAGCTGGCGCGACAGCGCCACCATCATGGCGCAGACTGCCACCGAGTGCATATAGGTGTAGTTGTCTGCATCTTTGAGCCGTGCCAGGCTGATGATGGCACCCGCGTTGCGCTCTACCGAGTCGGAAATCTCCTGCACCAGTTGGGTTGCCATCTCTGCATCCACCGTCTTGCCCATGCGCGCTTCCTGGAACATGGCAATCAACGCGGGCTTTGACTTGGCGCAGATCTGCGCGGCACGCTTGTATTCGGCGGCGGTGGTGGTGGGCTGGGTGTCGCATGCGGGCGCTTTCGCATTCTGAAGTTCCTGCACCATGGCTTCCACGGATTCCGTCTGCACCAGACTGGTCTCGCCCGGGGCTAAGTCCAGGCCCTTGCTGGTGTCTATCCACAGCTCCAGGATGCTGCCGTCCAGCACGCGCTGGATATCTTTGGGGTCGGTGATGACAAAGTGGTTGCGCCAGAACGGGTGCTCCATCCAAGGGCCGCAAAAACCGTCAATATGCATTCCCAGCGTAAGTTGTTTGACGTGGATTTTCTTGAGCATAAAACGCTTATAGGGGCAAAGACCGGCAAAAAAAGTAACCAGGACAAATTGCCCACACCAACCTACAGTTGAAACAACATGATACGTTCCCTTTACAGGTGCGTCCGAGGTTTAGTTGCCGCCCTGTTCGGGGGTGTTGCCCGTCCAGGGCGTTGGGCGAAAGCTTCTGCGTGCGCAGCAAGGCAAAATCCGCCCCCATGGCCACCCCCCCACCCAAGCTGAACCCCGCGCAAAAAGCCCTGCTCAAAATGGGTTTGCGCCGCGACATCGATCTGGCCCTGCACCTACCCCTACGCTACGAAGACGAAACCCGCATCAGCCGCCTGGCCGACGCGCGCGAGGGCGACACCGTGCAGATCGAGGCCACCGTCACGCACAGCGAAATCAGCCTGCAGTCGCGCCGCCAGCTGGTGGTGACGGTGATTGACGGCAGCGACACCTGCACCCTGCGCTTCTTCAGCTTTTACCCCTCGCACCAGAAGACGCTGGCCGTGGGTGCGCGCCTGCGGGTGCGCGGCGAGGTCAAGGGTGGCTTTCTGGGCAAGCAGATGCTGCACCCGATGTTCAAGCTGGCCGGTGGCGACTTGCCCACGGCGCTCACCCCGGTCTACCCTAGCGTGGCGGGGTTACCACAGGCCTATCTGCGCCGCGCCGTGCTGGGCGGCCTGAAGCGCGCCAATTTGTCCGAAACCCTGCCGCCGGGCTGCCCCAATTACAACCCCGCATATTTAAGCCAAACAGGCCTCCAGCGCAATTACCACCTGCACGAGGCGCTCTCATTTTTGCACCACCCCGCGCCCGACGTGTCCTTGGCCGCACTGGAAGACCGCAGCCACCCCGCCTGGCAGCGCCTGAAAGCCGAGGAGCTGCTGGCCCAGCAACTCTCGCAACTCCAGGCCAAGCGCGCCCGCGACCTGCTGCAAGCCCCGCCGTTGGCTGCACGGGAGGGCGGATTGCTGGATGGCTTGCGGGCCGCGCTGCCCTTTGCCCTCACCGCCGCCCAGCAGCGCGTGGGGGCCGAGATTGCCGCCGATCTGGCCTTGGCCGTTCCCATGAACCGCCTGCTGCAGGGCGACGTGGGCTCGGGCAAAACCGTGGTCGCTGCGCTGGCCGCCTGCACCGCCATGGACGCAGGCTGGCAGTGCGCGCTGATGGCCCCCACCGAGATCTTGGCCGACCAGCATTTCCGCAAGCTCGTCGCCTGGCTGGAGCCGCTGCTGGCCCCGCTGGGCAAATGCGTCGCCTGGCTCACCGGCAGCCAAAAGACCAAGCAGCGCCGCGAGATGCTGGAAAAAATCGCCAGTGGCGAAGCCGCGCTGGTGGTGGGCACCCATGCCGTGATCCAGGAGAAAGTGGTCTTCAAGAACCTGGCCCTGGCCTTGATCGACGAGCAACACCGTTTCGGCGTGGCCCAGCGCCTGGCCCTGCGCAGCAAGCTGGTCGATGGCGCGCTGGAGCCCCATTTGCTGATGATGACGGCCACGCCGATCCCGCGCACCCTGGCCATGAGCTACTACGCGGATCTGGACGTGTCCACCATCGACGAACTGCCGCCAGGCCGCACGCCCATCGTCACCAAGGTGGTCAACGACGCGCGGCGCGACGAGGTGATCGACCGCATCCGTGCCCAGATCGCCCAGGGCCGCCAAATCTACTGGGTCTGCCCGCTGATCGAAGAAAGCGAAGCCCTTGACCTGCGCAACGCCACCGAAACGCACGCAACACTCAGCGAGGCACTGCCTGGCGTGCTGATCGGCCTGTTGCATTCGCACATGCCGGTGGCCGAGAAAAAGGCCGTCATGGCGCTGTTCACCGAGGGCAGCATGGGCCTGCTGGTCAGCACCACGGTGATCGAAGTCGGCGTGGACGTGCCCAACGCCTCGCTGATGGTGATCGAACATGCCGAGCGCTTCGGCCTGAGCCAGCTGCATCAGCTGCGCGGCCGGGTGGGGCGGGGGGCTGCGGCCTCGGCCTGCGTGCTGCTGTATTCCACCGGCGATGCGCCGCGCCTGGGCCAGATCGCCCGCGCCCGCCTGCAGGCCATGAGTGACACCAACGACGGCTTCGAGATCGCCCGCCGCGACCTGGAAATCCGCGGCCCCGGCGAGTTTTTAGGGGCCCGCCAGTCTGGCGCGCCGCTGCTGCGCTTTGCCGATCTGGAAACCGATGGTGCGTTGCTGGAATGGGCCCGCGCCCTGGCCCCGCAGATGCTGGACCGCCACCCCCATTTGGCCGAGCAGCATGTGTTGCGCTGGCTGGGCGGCAAGGCCGAATACCTCAAGGCTTGAAGGGCTGCCAACCCCTGCTGCCCCCGTTCTCCTGCCCACCCGCCCAGGGACCGACGTTGCCGGCCTTTCGATTGACTGATTGACCCATTCCATCCATGTTTTTTGTTCCGCTTCCGTTTGTCGTGGCCTTGGTGCTGGTGTTTTTGCTGGCCCAGATGACCTGGCGCCAGGGTGCCGTGGTGCTGGCAAACCGGCGTTTTCGCTTGCTGCTGGGCGGCTACGCCTTGCTGTCGATGCTGATCGGCCTGCGCTGGGGCTATGGGGTGCAGACGCTGATGCCCCTGCAGGCCACCCTGGCGGTGGCCTTGGCGGCCTGGGCCTGGTGTTGTTACCAGAGCCTGGTGACTGCCACGCCCTCCCGTTGGCAGTGGTTGCACAGCCTGCCCACCGTGTTGGTTGTGCTGCTGTTTGTGGGCTGGCCCCAGGGGGTGGATGCGGCCGTGGTGTTGGCGTGTGGCGGCTATGGTCTGGCCTTGCTGTGGCTGGCGCGGCGTGGGCCGGACGCGCTGGGTCTGGCCCGGCTGGACGAAGCCTTGCTGGCGCACCGTGCGCTGTGGGCTACGGCATTGCCGCTCCTGCTGTCGGCGCTGGCCGATGTGTTCATCGCCTGGGACATGCGCCATCACGCGGGCAGCCACAGCGCGGCGCTGGTGGGTGCGGGCCAATTGCTGGCGCTCTTGCTGTGCGGCTACGCGGCCTCGGTAGCGGCAGAAAGCTTGCCGGACCAGGAGCCCGAGGCCGATAGCCCGGCACCGTTGGCCGCCGAGTCCGCAGAGTCCACGGAGGACGAACAGCGCACCATGGCCGTGTTGCACACGCTGCTGCAAGACCATCCGCTGTACCTGGAGCCCGACCTGAACCTGCTGCGCCTGGCGCGCAAAAGCGGTATCCCGGCTCGCAAAGTATCGGCGGCCATCAACAAGGTGGAGCGCAAGAACGTCTCGCAGTACATCAACGCATGGCGTGTCCAGCAGGCCTGCCGTTTGTTAAGGGACACGGACCAGACCGTGTCGGATGCGATGCTGGCCAGCGGTTTCCAGACCAAGTCGAACTTTCAGCGTGAATTCCGCCGCATCACCGGCTCCACACCACTGCTGTGGCGGCAGGCGAACCGGCCCTAGTCGCGCCGACGGCGGGCACTACGCATTAACCCTTGATTTTTGGCGACCCGCCGCCACCTCTGTCTTCCCGTGCGTGCTACATGCGCGCCCGGCACCCCTTTTTTACCGAAAGCATTCCATGTCCGACCTGATCCAGAAGCTGCAATGGCGCTACGCCACCAAAAAAATGGACACCACCAAAGTGGTGCCCCAAGAAAAAGTAGACCGCATTTTGGAAGCCGTGCGCCTCACTGCCACCTCCAGCGGCTTGCAGCCCTACGAAGTCATCGTGGTGACCAATCAGGACGTGCGCGAGAAGATCCGGCAGATCGCCTGGAACCAGGCGCAAATCACCGAAGGCTCGCACCTACTGGTCTTCGCCGCGTGGGACGACTACACGGTGGAGCGCATCAACACCATGTTTGACTATGTCAATACCGAACGCGGCGTTAAAAACGAAGGCTGGGAAAATTACCGCCAAATGCTGCTGAACACCTATCCCCAGCGGGGTGCCGAGGTGAACTACCAGCACGCTGCACGCCAGGCCTATGTAGCCCTGGGCACTGCCCTGATTGCGGCGGCCGAAGAGCAGGTGGACAGCACGCCCATGGAAGGTTTCGACCCCCAGGCGCTGGACGACATTCTGGGCCTGCCAGCCCGTGGACTGCGCAGTGTGGCCATCATGCCTTTGGGTTACCGCGCCGATGAAGGCGACTGGCTGGTAAACCTCAAGAAAGTGCGCCGCGCGCGGGAAGATTTTGTCTCTGAAGTGAACTGAAAGTTTGGGGCTAAGCCCGCTGCAACTGGGCGGGCTCCAAGCCCGACCACAGTTGGTTCAGGTCGGGAAAACGCCAGTACGCCGGGTCCTCGCGCCCGGTGATCTTTTCGGTGCAGTCGGGTGCGGATAAATCGACCACCACCGGCGGGATGCGCAGGTCGGATTTGGTGGAAAAGAACACTTTGACGATGGGTTTGAGCAGGGCGCTGGCGCTTTGCCCGGTAACCACCGCTATTTTCCCGGAGCTGAGCCGCACCAGCGAACCCGTGGGGTAGATACCCATGCTTTTGACAAAGGCGTGGAACACCTGGGTGTCAAGGTGGCCGTTGGTCCATTCGGCCATTTTCTTCAGCGATTCGGCCGGGTCCCAGCCTTTCTTGTAGGGCCGGTCAGAAGAGATCGCGTCGTACACATCGCAGATGGCGCCCATCTTGGCCAGCAGGCTGATGCCCTCGCCTGCTTGCCCGCTGGGGTAGCCGGAGCCGTCGGTTTTTTCGTGGTGGTGCAGCACGATGTCCAGCACCGCCGGGTCGTCTGTCAGGCATTCGACCAGCAGCATGTGGCCCTGGGCAGGGTGGGTTTTGATGAGGGTGAATTCGGCATCGGTCAGTTTGCCGGGCTTATTCAGTACCTCCAGCGGCACCAGCGCCTTGCCCAGGTCGTGCAGCAGCCCGCCCATACCGGCCGAGCGCGTCTGGGCCGCGTCCAGCTTGAGCTGTAGCGCCAGCGCCACCATCAGCGCGCACACCGCCACCGAGTGCATATAGGTGTAGTCGTCCGCCGTCTTGATGCGCGCCAGGCTGACCAGCGCGCTGGGGCTGCGCATCACGGAATCCGTGATGTCCTGCACCAGTTGCTCGGCCAGCGCGGTCTGCACCGTGTGGCCCAGCCGCGCCTCCTGGAACATGGCGGCCACGGCCAGCTTGGCTTTGTTGCAAATTTGGGCGGCGCGCGTGTACTCCACCGCCGCGGTGGTGGGGGTGGTGTCGGGCAGTGGTGTGGGAGCGGCGGCAGGGGCCGTCTCGGGCAAGGCTTGCGGCGCTGCATCGGGTGCTACGTCCAGGCCCTTGCTGGTGTCGATCCACAGCTCTTGCACGGTGCTGGCGCGCACCCGTGCGATGTCTTGCGGATCGGTCAGTACAAAGTGGTTGCGCCAGAACGGATGTTCCATCCACGGCGCGCAAAAACCGTCGATGTGCATCCCGAGGGTCAGGTGGTGAACACTGATTCGTTTGAGCATGGTGCGCAGAGGGCGTGGGGTAGAGGTGTGATGAGAGTGGTGCCAGTATGGCCCAGGATGCGGTTTTGCATGCATGGATAGGCAACATGCCATCCTTCATATTGGTGATAAAAATGGCAGTCAGCGCAGGTCTGTGCTCTATTTATAGCTCCTTTTTTTGAAGCGTTCATCGGGGACTGTCTGGGGTGAAGCTGAAGCGTCATCACGCTGTCACGGCAGCTCTTTAAGGTCGCGGGCTGGCATGTCGCCACCCCGTTTTTTGATGACACCCCCCATGCAGACTTCTTTTTCCTATGTACCCCGCACCCTGTGCGCCGCCATTACCGCCGGATTCGTTTTGGCCGGTTGCGGCGGCAGCGACGCGCCGTGGGTCACCCCCACCGCGCCCACGGGCCTGGGCCGTGCCGACAGCGCCGCCGTGGCCGATGCCGCCACGGTTCCCCCGTTTGTGGACAACGTGGCCACCAACCAGCGCGGCGATGCCCGCTACGCCACCCTGGCAACCAACGCCGGTGTGCGGGTGGTGGCGGGCTTTTTGGACATTTGGCGGCCCAGCAGCCTGATCGTTGACGCGGGTGTCACTGCTGCGGCCAATGGCAGCTTTCCGGCTGTGGTGGCCTCTACCTGGTCGGGCATTCCGGGTGACTCGACCGATGGCACGGTGCTGAATACTGCCGTGCACACCGCCAACATCGAGTACGTGGTTACGGCTACCGCCAACCGCACCCCGGCACAGGTGCTGGCGGCCTACCTGGACGACCGGCGCGGCAAGGCCTACAGCGTCAGTGACGGCATGGGCCCGCTGACCACCGCCTGGCGCACCGCGGCGCAGCAAACCACCTCGATTACCGCCATCGCGGCGGATGCGACCACCGTGCTCTACAACGACACCGGCAACAACGTGGGCGTGGGCGGCAGTGCCAACACCCAAAACTTCGGCCCGGTGGTGGACCTGGTGGCCAACATTGGCGAAAACGGCTCCACCGAGCCCGCCAAGCGTTTCTACAAATACGCCCGCCCCTGGCGCTGGAGCAGCAGCGTGCAGGTCGTGCCCGCGCTGGTCCCGGCCAAAAGCGCCACCCCCGCCACCGACGGCGGCTTTGTCAGTGGCCACTCGGCCGAGGCCATGCGGGATGTCCTGGCCATGGCGTACGCGGTGCCCGAGCGCTTCCAAGAAATGCTGACCCGTGGCGGTGAGCTGGGCGAAAACCGCATCCTGGCCGGCATGCACTCTCCCATGGACGTGATGGGCGGGCGCATCCAGGGCCAGGCCGTGGCCGCGGCCAGCCTGTATGCCGGTATTAACAGCAGCACCCGGGTGGCCGTGGCCGCCCAGGCGCGCAGTACCCTGATGGCCGCTGTGGGCGCCGCCGATCCGGCCGCGTTCAACACCTTTGCCCATGCGCAGAGCAGCAGCGCCGACCGCTTTGCCGACCACGCCACCAACAAGGCCAACTACCGCCGTTACCTGACCTTCGGTTTCACGCAGATTGCCGACACCACCAAGGCCGCCACCGTGCCCAAGGGTGCCGAGGTGCTGCTGGAAACCCGCCTGCCCTACCTCAGCGCCGACCAGCGCCGCGTGGTGCTCAAGACCACGGCCATCGCCTCCGGCTACCCGGTGCTGGACGATGCCGAAGGCTGGGGCCGCCTGAACCTGTTTGATGCCGCCGACGGCTATGCCCGCCTGGATGGCGACGTGGCCGTCACCATGGATGCCAGCCTGCTGGGCTTCAACGCCGTGGACAGCTGGCAAAACAACATCGCGGGCGCAGGCCTGTTGACCAAGCGCGGCAGCGGCCAGCTCACCCTGACCGGCAGCAACACCTACAGCGGCGGCACCGTGCTGGAAGCGGGCACGCTGGAAGGCACGTCGGCTACCGCCTTTGGCAGTGGCGATGTATTCCAAAGCGGTGGCGTTCTGCGCATCCGCCCGGCCAGCCAGTTGAACCTGGCAGCCCGCTACACCCAGACCGGTGGCACGCTGCAACTGGTGCTGGGCAGCGCCAGCCAGATCCCGCTGGCCGTGGTCAGCGATGCCACCCTGGGCGGCACGCTGAACATCCGCTTTGCCACCGGCTACCAGCCCGCCGTGGGCACGCTGCTGACGGTTTTGAGCGCAGGCCGTGTGCACGGCACGTTCAGCAGCATCACGGTCGATGGCCACACGGTCACGCCGGTGTATTTGGGCAACCAGGTACAACTGCGCATCGTGTCCTGAGCCTGTCCGGCCACCGTGCGTAGCACGGGTGCGGTGGTGCCGGATGAACGGGCAACAACTTGCAGGGCCGCGGGTGCTTGGCACCCGGGGCCCTGAAAGCGGCGCTGGCTTGTCCCGGCGGCTGTAGCGGGTGGACAATAGCGCCCATGACCCTCACCGAACTCAAATACATCGTGGCCGTCGCCCGCGAGCGGCACTTTGGCAAAGCGGCCGAAGCCTGTTTTGTGTCGCAGCCCACGCTGTCGGTGGCCATCAAAAAGCTGGAAGAAGAGCTGGACTGCAAACTGTTCGAGCGCAGCGCCAACGAGGTGTCGATTACCCCGCTGGGCGAAGAAATCGTGCGCCAGGCGCAAAGCGTGCTGGAGCAGGCCGCCGCCATCAAGGAAATTGCCCAGCGCGGCAAAGACCCGCTGGGCGGCGCGCTGCGCCTGGGGATCATCTACACCATCGCCCCTTACCTGCTGCCCGACCTGGTGCGCCAAGTCATCAGCCGCACGCCGCAGATGCCGCTGATGCTGCAAGAGAATTTCACCGTCAAGCTGCTGGAAATGCTGCGCATGGGCGAGATCGACTGCGCCATCATGGCCGAGCCCTTCCCCGACACCGGCCTGGCCGTGGCCGCGCTGTACGACGAGCCCTTCATGGTCGCCGTGCCCACCAACCACCCGCTGGCCGCGCAGACCAGCGTCACGTCCGAGCAGCTCAAGGCCGAGACCCTGCTGTTGCTCGGCAACGGCCATTGCTTCCGCGACCACGTGCTGGAGGTCTGCCCCGAATTCGCCCGCTTCTCCAGCGGGGCCGAGGGCATCCGCAAGAGTTTTGAAGGCTCGTCGCTGGAAACCATCAAACACATGGTGGCCGCGGGCATGGGCATCACCCTGGTGCCGCAGCTCAGCGTGCCCAAATCGGCCTTGTCGGCCAAGCCCAAGCGTGCCCGGGAGGATGACCCCTACGTGCGCTATCTGCCGTTTGACGGCGACCCGCCCATGCGCCGCGTGGTGCTGGCCTGGCGGCGCAGCTTTACCCGCTACGAGGCGATTGCCGCCCTGCGCAACGCCATCTACGCCTGCGAGCTGCCGGGTGTGAAACGTTTATCTTGAACCCGATGGAGAACCCTGTGGATTTTGCGCAAGCTGGCATTCTGGAACCCGGACCCGCCCATGGGCGCTATTTGTTTTTCTCGGTCACCGCCCAGGCCACGCCCGCCGTGCTGGGCTTTACGCTGCAACGGCTGGCGGCGCTGGTCGACGGCCAGTCGGTGGTGGTCGGCCTGGGTGCCACGCTGGTGCAGGCCATGGAGGTGGAGGTGCCTGGCCTGCGCGCCATGCCCGACTTCTCTGGCCACGGCGTGCACGTGCCCAGTACCCCGGTCGCCCTGTGGTGCTGGGTGCGCGGCACGGCGCAAGGCGAGGTGGTGCTGCACGCCCGCAGCATCGAGAAAGCCCTGGCCCCGGCCTTCCACCTCGACCGCGTGCTGGACGGCTTTCGCCACGGCGACCCCAGCGCCGCGCACGACCGCGACCTGACCGGCTTTGAAGACGGCACCGAAAACCCCGAGGGCGACGAGGCCGAAACCGCCGCCCTGGTCCACGGCGCGGCCGAGGGCATGACCGGCTCCAGCTTTGTCGCCATCCAGCAGTGGGTGCACAACCTGGATGCGTTTGACGCGCTGGGCACCGAGGGCCAAAACAACGCCATGGGCCGCCGCATGAGCGACAACGAAGAGCTCGAAGACGCGCCCGCGTCCGCCCACGTGAAACGCACCGCGCAAGAAAGCTTCAGCCCCGAAGCCTTTGTGCTGCGCCGCTCCATGCCCTGGGCCGTGGGCCACCAGTGCGGCCTGTTCTTTGTGGCTTTTGGCGCCACCTTGAACGCTTTCGAGGCCCAAATGCGCCGCATGGCCGGGCAAGAGGACGGCATTGTCGATGCCACGTTCACCTACTCCAAACCCGTCACCGGGGCCTACCTGTGGTGCCCACCGGTGCGCGAGGGTCGGCTGGATCTGCGCCAATTGGGTCTATAACGGGCCTGTAATCCTTTGCTCTATTAATCGTAGCTGCCAGCGCAGGTGCTACCTGGGCTGGAGGCCTATTTGACTATGAAATCTCCCCGTTTGTACTTGCAGCTGATCCGCTGGGACCGCCCTGCGGGCTGGCTGCTGCTGCTCTGGCCCACCCTTAGCGCGCTGTGGATCGCCTCCGGCGGCTTCCCTGGCTGGCACCTGCTGCTGGTGTTCACCCTGGGCACCATCCTGATGCGCAGCGCGGGCTGCTGCCTGAACGACGTGGCCGACCGCGAATTCGACAAGCACGTCAAGCGCACGGCGCAGCGCCCGGTGACCAGCGGCGCGCTGTCGGTGGGGGCTGCGTTGCGCTTCGGCGCGCTGCTGGCCCTGGCCGCGTTTGCGCTGGTGCTGACGACCAACGCGGTCACCGTGGTCTGGTCTTTCGCCGCGCTGGCCGTGGCCGTGGTGTACCCGTACGCCAAGCGCGTTGTCTCCATGCCGCAGGCCGTGCTGGGCGTGGCCTTCAGCTTCGGCATCCCCATGGCCTTTGCCGCCGTGCTGGGCGGACCGCCGTGGCAGGTGCTGTCGGCCGCCGGTTGGGCCGATTTTTCGCTGGGCAAGCTGGGGGCCAGCGTGCCGCCGGTGGCCTGGGTGCTGCTGCTGGGCAACCTGTTTTGGGTGCTGGCCTACGACACCGAATACGCCATGGTGGACCGCGACGATGACCTGAAGATCGGCATGAAAACCTCCGCCATCACCCTGGGCCGCTTTGACGTGGCCGGGGTCATGGCCTTCTACGCGATATTTATGCTGATTTGGGTGCTGGCGCTCATTCCCTATGCGCTGGGTGCTATTTTTTACATAGCGGTTGGCGTGGCCGCCCTGCAAGCCCTGTGGCACTGGACCCTGATCCGGCACCGGGGCCGCGACGGCTGCTTCAAAGCCTTCCGGCTGAACCACTGGGTGGGCTGCGCGGTGTTTGTGGGCGTGGCGGGCAGCTATGCCTTGGGCTGAGTTCTCGGCTGAGCCTTGGGTTTTTTCGGTACTTTGGGTTTGGGCTCCGGAAGTGCCCCCGCTGTGGCCTGCACCAGCTGGCACAGCCAGGCGGCATCTTCCCATTGGTCGGCGGTGATGCACCAGTGGGGCCGGGCCCCAGGGAAGGGCAAGCCCTCCACGGGTTGGGGTAGCAGGGCCCGGCCTGCGTCGGTGGGCTTGAGGAAGAGCTGGTTGTCGCACACCAAGCCCACCGGCTTGCCCGCCAGGTAGAGGCAGTATTCGCCAAACATACGGCGCACCGACGCGCTGTGGGTGGCGGCCAATTGGTCGAGCAAAAATTCTGCGGTGCTGGCGTGGGTGGGCATATTTATTCCAAAGTAGGCCCAGTGTCGCCTATCCCTCCTATTTCGCCCCGGCGCTTGGCCCGCCATTGCTGTGGGGTGGCCCCGAACTGCTGGCGGAAGGTCTGGATGAAATAGCTGGGGGTGGTAAAGCCGCAGGCCCAGGCCACTTCTTTGCCTGCCAGGTCGGTCTCGGCCAGCAGGTGGGCGGCGCGGTCCATGCGCTGGCGGTTGATGTGGGCGATCAAATGGCCGCCGGTGGTCTGGCTGAACACGTGGGACAGGTATTCGGGCGTGCACCCGGCCTGCGCGGCCAGGGCGGTGACGTTGAGCGCGTGGTCGCCCAGCTGGTTGTTGACCCACACGCGCACCCGGGCCACCAGCGGGGGCTCCGGCTGGGTGCGCGGGGCCGCGTCGTCCAGCACCCGTAGCACGCCCGCGCAGGCGGTGGCTAACAGGGCGCGCACTTGCAGGCGGGCACAGGCATCGTCCGTGTGGTTGCACAGCGCGGCGGCATCGGTCAGCCAGTCGTGGATACGGGCGGCATGCGGGTGCTGGCGCGACTCCAGGTGGTCGATGCCGGGGCGGCCCGGCGTGGTCTCGGTGGCCAGGTGGCAGGTCAGGGCGGTGCCGTCGGCGTAGACCACGATGTTGCTAAAGTCCGCGCCGTCGGCAGTTTCGGCATGCAGCATGCGCGGCGGCATCAGCAGGGCTTCGCCTGCGTGCAGCGCCAGCGGGCCGTGCGGCAGCGTGAAGCGGGTGCTGCCGCTGGTCTGCAAAAACAATTCGGGCACCAGGTGGAAATGGCCTTCGCCACGCAAGTCGGCCAGCCGCGGCCCACCGCAGGGGCGCACCGGTAGCGTTTCGTCCAGCAGGCGTTCCATGGCTTGGCGCAGTTGCTGGCGCATCTGCACGGCTTTGTAGGCACTGTTGCGGGCGACTTCGGCCTCTAGCGCTTGCAGTCCCCGGCGCTCTGGTTTTTGTTGCATAGGTGGGTAATTAAAACCGGTGTGATTGTGCTTTGTCATAGCTATTCATCCGTATTTACCCTTGAGTGCGGCGTGTTGTGCATCCCAGTTTTGTGGCATTGCTTGCAGTTTTCTGGCAGTGGATTCGCTGGCAGTGAGCGATCCTGGCTCCTAAACTTTCCCCCACACAACCAGGAGTTTCAATGGCCCAGCCGTGGTGGAAAAGCAGCGTCGCGTACCAGATCTATCCGCGTAGTTTTTGCGACAGCAATGGCGACGGCGTGGGTGACCTGCCGGGCATCACGTCCAAACTGGACTACCTGCAGACCCTGGGTGTGGACGTGGTGTGGTTGTCGCCCGTGTACCAGTCGCCCAACGACGATGGCGGCTACGACATCAGCGACTACCGCGCCATCGCCCCCGAGTACGGCAGCATGGCCGACTTCGACCAGATGCTGGCCCAGATGCACCAGCGCGGCATCCGGCTGATGATGGACCTGGTGGTGAACCACACCTCGGACGAGCACTATTGGTTTACCGAAGCCTGCCAATCCAAAGACAACCCGTACCGCGACTACTACATCTGGCGCGCTCCAGCGGTGGATGGTGGCCCGCCCAACAACTGGGAAGCGGCTTTCTCCGGCTCGGCCTGGGCGTTCCATGCGCCCACCGGCGAGTACTACCTGCACATGTTCTCCAAAAAGCAGCCCGATCTGAACTGGGAGAACCCGCAGGTGCGCGCCGAGGTGCACGGGGTGATGCGCTTTTGGCTGGACAAGGGTGTGGACGGCTTCCGCATGGACGTGATCAACATGGTGTCCAAAACCTACGCGGCGGATGGCAGCCTGCACAACGCCCCGGTGGTGCGGCCCGGCTTCTTGCAGCCCGCGTTCACCCTGGTCACCAACGGCCCGCGCCTGGTCGAATACCTGCAGGAGATGCGCCGCGAGGTGCTGGACCATTTTGAGACCATCACCGTGGGCGAAGCGCCCTGCGCCACGCTGCGCCAGGGCGTGGAGATCACCCATCCCGACACCGGCGCTTTAAGCATGCTGTTCCAGTTTGAGCACATGGATCTGGACTCGGTCCCCGGCCATGGCGAGGGCAAGTGGGCGCTGCAAAAGCTGGCTTTGGGTGACCTCAAAACCTCTTTGTCGCGTTGGCAAGAGGGCCTGGCGGGCCTGGGCTGGAACAGCCTGTACCTCAGCAACCACGACCAGCCCCGGCCCGTGTCGCGCTTTGGCGACGACGGCGTGCACCGTGTGGCATCCGCCAAGATGCTGGCCACGCTGCTGCACGGCATGCAGGGCACGCCCTACGTGTACCAGGGCGAAGAGCTGGGCATGACCAACAAGCCCTACGCCTCGGTGGACGATTGCTACGACCTGGAGTCGCGCAACATGTTCCGCACCGCCACGCAAGAGCGCGGCATTGCCCCCGAGGCGGCCCTGCAAGCCATCCGCACCAAGGGCCGCGACAACGCCCGTACGCCCATGCAGTGGAACGCCGCCGCCCACGCCGGCTTCACCACCGGCAGGCCCTGGCAGCCGGTGAACCCCAACTACCCGCAGATCCACAGCGAGGCGGCGCTGGCCGATGCGGACTCGGTCTTCCACTACTACCGCGCCCTGATCGCGCTGCGCAAGGCACACCCGGTGCTGGTGGAGGGCCGCTACGAACTGCTGCTGGCCGAGCACCCCGAGATCTACGCCTACCTGCGCATCTTGGATGGCGTGCGCTGGTTGGTGGTGTGCAACTTTTACGGCGGCACGCCGGTGCTGGCCCTTCCATACCAGGCGACGCAGAGGGTGATTGGCAACTACCCCGAGGCGGGTGGCGATCTACAGAACTTGGTCTTGCGGCCCTTTGAGGCAGCGATTTTTCAGTTGGCGTGAGTGTTTTATAACTTTGAGGAGACAAAAATGAAGATGCAAAAAATGGTTTGGATGGGCGCCTTGGCCTTTGGCGCGGCCAGCGCACAGGCGGCGGGCGTGACGCTCACCATGTCGTGCGGCGCCAGTGAGCAAGATGCGCAGTACTGCAAAAAAATCGCCACCGAGTGGGGCGCCAAAACCGGCAACACGCTGGAAATGTTGACCCTGCCGCAGTCGTCCAGCGACATCCTGGGCCTGTTTCGCCAAATGTTTGCCGCCAAATCCGACAAGCTCGATGTGGTGCAGATCGACGTGGTGTGGCCTGGCATCTTGAAAGACCAGTTGCTCGACCTCAAGCCCTACACCAACGGCATCGAAAAGAACCACTTCCCCGCCATGGTGGCCAACAACACGGTCAACGGCAAGCTGCTGGCCATGCCGTGGTTGACCGACGCGGGCGTGATGTTCTACCGCAAAGATCTGCTGGCCAAGTACGGCGAAAAGCCGCCCACCACCTGGGCCGAGCTCACCGCCACCGCTAAAAGGGTGATGGACGGCGAGCGCAAAGCGGGCAACGCCGCCATGCAGGGCTTTGTGTTCCAGGCAAGGGCCTACGAGGGCCTGACCTGTACCGGGCTGGAATGGGTGGCCAGCTATGGCGGCGGCACCATCATCGATGCGAATGGCAAAACCACCATCAACAACCCCCAGGCTGCCAAGGCGCTGGACATGGCTGCCGGTTGGATCGGCACCATCGCCCCCACCGGCGTGCTCAACTACGCCGAGGAAGAAGCCCGGGGCGTGTTCCAGAACGGCAACGCCGTATTCATGCGCAACTGGCCCTACGCCTGGGCGCTGGTCAACGGGGCCGACAGCGGCATCAAGGGCAAGGTGGGCGTGATGGTGGGCATGCCCAAGGGCGATGGTCCCCAGAGCACCGGGGCTGCCGCGCTGGGCGGCTGGCAAATGGCGGTCAGCAAATACACCAAGCACCCCAAAGAAGCCGCCGATCTGGTGCTGTACATGACCAGCCAGGCGGTGCAAAAAGAGCGCTCTATCAGCCTGGCCTCCAACCCCACCATTCCGGCGCTGTACCAGGACAAGGACATCCTGGCCGCTAACCCGTTCTATGGCGACCTGTTCGAGACCCTGAAAGTGGCCATTCCCCGCCCGGCCACCGTCACCGGCGTCAAGTACAACGAGGTGTCCGCCGCCTTCTGGAACGCCACCCACGAAGTGCTGTCCGGCAAAGCTACCGGTGCCGACAGCGTGAAGAAGCTGGAAGCCAAGATCGACGGCATCCGCCGCGGCCCGAGCTGGTAGTTTTGGTGCTATCGTTTTAGAGAATTTTTTCAGGCATGAAAAAAGCTGCCAGCGCAGACTTAATCTGCGCTGGCAGCTATTAAAACGATACCGTTTTTTCAGTACCGGGATTACAGCCCGATTACGCCGCCGTCGTTTTTGGTGACCATCACCGTGGCCGAGCGGGGGCGGGCGCTGCTGCTGCCCGGGCCGTAGGCGGCTACACCGGCACCGTTGCCAGGCCAGTGGCTCTCGTACTTGGTGGGGTCGCCAATGTTGGCGGGGGCGGTGTTTTCACCCGGGTGCTGGATGTTGATGAACAGCGCTTTGCCGTCGGGGGACTCGGCCACGCCGGTCACTTCGGAGCCCAGCGGCGCGGTCAGGAAGCGGCGGAAGATGGTGTCGTTCATCTTCTTGCCCGCAAAAGTGTCCACCACCACGGGGCCCGTGCCAGCGGTGCCGGGTTTGCCGTTGGCCTGGTTGGTCACGGTGATCTTGCCGCCGTCGCCGTAGCTGCCGGGTACGGCGGCCAGCAGCATGCAGTTGGTCACGTCGGTGTAGGCGTTGTCGTCGGTTTCGATCCACAGGATGCCGCTGGCCTTGGAGAACCAGCAGCCGTCGGGCTTGGACAGGTCGTTCACCGAAGTCAGGCCAGACAAGTTGACGTTGGCCTGGTAGTTCACGTTGTCCAGCCCGATGTCGGCCGTGGCCTGGCTGGCGAACAGGTAGATGTCCCAGTTGAAGGTAGTGGCCGATGCCAGGCTGCCGGTCTCGCGCATGCGCATCACCTGGCCATTCACATTGCCCTTGCTGACCGAGGCGGTGGCGTTCTGGGTCGATACGCCCTTGTTGTCCAGCCAGTAGCGCGGGAAAGCGGCATCTACATCGGGGTTGGAGTTGTTGTTGCTGCTGGTGGTGCCGACGCTGCCGCGGTCGGGGTTTTCGGTCATGGTGATGTAGATCTCGCCATTGCGCGGGTTCACGGCGGTCCACTCGGGGCGGTCGCACTTGGTGGCACCGGCGGCATCGGCCGCCAGGCGGGCGTTGACCAGCACATCGGCCAGGTCGGCAAAGCTGTAGGCGCTGTTGCCGCTGATGGCGGTGTTGCTCAGATCCAGCTTGAGCCAGGTGCCGGTGCCGTCGGCGTTGAACTTGGCTGCAAACAGCGTGCCGTTGTCCAGGTACTTGGCACCGGTGGCCAGGCGGTCTGTGGGGTTGGCATCGGCCGCCGCCCAGACGGCGGTAGAGACATATTTGTAGACATATTCGCTGCGCGAGTCGTCACCCATGTAGAACGCCAGCGGCTGGCCGACCACCGGGTTGCTGGGCCAGGCACCTTCGTGGGCAAAGCGGCCCAGGGCGGTGTGCTTCACCGGGGTGGAGGCAGGGTTGTAAGGGTCGATTTCTACCACCCAGCCAAAGGTGTTGTGGGTGTTGCGGAAGTCGTCGGTACCGTCGGTAGAGGCACCCAGTTTGCTGGCATCCCAGCGGGCGTATTCGGTGCTGGTGCTGTCGGCGGGCACCACGGTGGCCCAACGTTGGCCGCCGCCTGCGCCCTGGGCCAGGCCGATGCGCTTGAAGGCGGTGCGTTCTTTGGCGCTGCGCAGGGTGTCGTCGGCGCTGCCGCGGCGAAAGAAACCGGCAAAGTTTTCTTCGCAGGTCAGGTAGGTGCCCCAGGGCGTGTAGCCGCTGGCGCAGTTACCGATCATGCCGCGGGTGGCGGTGCCGTCGGCGGAGTACTTGGTTTTCAGCAGGGCCGAACCCTTGGCCGGGCCGCCGAACACCATGGGCGTGCGCGGTGTGATGCGGCGGTTGAAGGTGGAGGCCTTGACCACGCCAAAAACACCGGCGGTCTTGCTGATTTCGATGACCGACGCGCCGTGCGCTTCGACTTCTTTCAGCGCTTCGGCTTCGGGGCGCGGGCCTGCGCTGGCGCTGATATTGGTCTGGCCATTGGGGTGCATGAACTGCACGGTGCCGTTGATGGCTTCGTGGTTGATGGCCATCAGCGCGCGGGTGTTGCTGGTCAGCGAAGGCTTGCCGTCGGTGCCCAGGCCAAAGTAGTGCATGCCGTCGTGGTGGTCGCCGCTGCGGCGGGCGAAGTTGCTGTCCGTGCCGTTGTTCTGGTAATCGGTCACGGTCGGGTCAATCGAGTCGCCGGTGGCGTAGATCACGGTGGCGGTGTAGCCCGCGGGCACGGTGACACGGTCCACCAGGTCTTTGGCCACGGCGGTAAATCCCAGCACGGGCGGCAGCAACGGTGCGGCTTCTGCCACATCGTCGTCACCACCGCCGCAGGCCGTCAGACCCAGGCCGCCCAGGCTGGCGGTGGCCAGTGCGCCCACGCCAGAGCGCAGCACTTGGCGGCGGCCCATGTGGGCGGCCATCACGTCTTGCAAATGGCCGTTGGGGCTGGAATTGTTGTCGAGGTCGTCCGGGTCGGTAAATGCGGTGGTGAGGGTTTGGTTGTGTGTGTTCATCGTGTGTCTGCAACGTATAGGATTTGTAAAGTTGCAGGTTACACACGGGGTATGACATCTTTGTGAAACACAGAGTCATCGAACGGTGCAGACCGAGATCTGCCAAGCCGCCCATAAAAAAAGCCTCTGCCGCATATACGGCAGAGGCCTTAACCCGTAACGGTGGGGCCAGCCCTTGGGGAACTGGACCGTGTGTCCGGGACACAGGACATGGAATTACGCAGCGTCCGGCCAGAGGGCCGCAAACCTGCCAGCTGGGCGCTGCGCAATTCCTGGGAAAACGGTGACTCACCGTTCATGCAGGATGTTCCCAAGGCGCGGGCTTGCTTGTGTGTCGGAACGGAGGGCTTGTGTTGCATTTGTCATATACGGCTACCGAGTGGGTAGCGGCATTGTGGAAATGAACGCAACAGTCTTTTGGAGATTCAGGGGTTTTTCTGCAAAGGCAGGGGCGCGACACTGGGGCCACTTTGAAAGATTCACCTATGACATACCGCATTCCCGCCTTCGGCCTGGGTACTTTTCGCCTGCAAGGCCAGGCCGCCATCGACTCGGTCACAAACGGCCTGGAGCTCGGCTACCGCGTCATCGACACGGCGCAGATTTATGGCAACGAGGCCGAGGTCGGCCAGGCCATTGCCGACAGCGGCGTGACCCGCCAAGACCTGTTCATCACCACCAAAATCTGGATCGACCACTACGCCCAGGACAAGCTGATCCCCAGCCTGCGCGACAGCCTGGCCAAGCTGCGCACCGACCACGTGGACCTGGCACTGATCCATTGGCCGTCGCCCGGCAACGCCGTGCCGGTGGCCGAGTTCATGGCGGCGCTGCGAGATGCCAAGCGCCAGGGCCTGGCCACGCAGATTGGCGTGTCCAACTTCACCATTGGTCTGATGCAGCAGGCGATAGCCGCCGTGGGGGCTTCTGAAATCGCCACCAACCAGATCGAGCTGCACCCCTACCTGCAAAACCGCAAGGTGGCCGACTTTGCGAAAAGCCAGGGCATTGCCATCACCTCGTACATGACGCTGGCCTACGGCAAGGTGCTGCACGACCCGGTCATCCAGGCGATCGCCCAGGTTCACGCGGCCACCCCGGCGCAGGTGGTGCTGGCCTGGGCGATGCAGCTGGGCTACGCGGTGATTCCGTCGTCCACCCAGCGGGCCAACCTGCAGACCAATCTGCTGGCGCAGCAACTGGTGCTGGGCGCGTCCGACATGGCCCAGATCGCCGCGCTGGACCGGGGCGGCCGCCTCACCAACCCCGAAGGCCTGGCACCCGCCTGGGATTGAGGCCGCCCAACGTAAAAAGCCCGAGGGTGGCCGGAAGTTATTCCGGCCACCCTCGGGCTTTTTGCACTACGGCTCAGCCGTGCAGCAGCTTAGTCGTTGCTGTCGGTCGAGAAGGTGCGCACGGCGCTGTAGGCGTTGGCCACACCGGGCACGGTGCTGGCAACATAACGCGCCTTGGCTTCTTCCACAGGGCCTTGTGCCCAGCCGTGCAGGGTGACGTTGCCGTTGTTGGCAGTTACGGTCACGTTCTTGGCTTCGTCGCCCAGCGAGGTGCTGATGGCGGATTGCACCGAAGTGGCCAGGTCAGCGTCGTTGCCAGCAGCGTGGGCGGGGAGGAATGCGCCAGCAGCCAGAGCGAACAGGGCGGAAGCAGCGATACGGTGGATAGAGCGGGTCATGGTGGAATCCTTGGGGTAGAGCACCAAGATCGGTGCAGTGTTTTGGAGTGGGGTGATCTTCCCAAGCGGCGGCGGCTTTTGTGTGTCGGCAACACGCAGGCTGTGTTGCAACTGCAATCTAGGGTGAAACCCTAGGTTGTGTGGTTTGCTATTGTTTCAATAGCTGCTTGTGCAGGCAATATATGCGCTGGAAGCCTAAAAAGCTTGAGATATTTTTCGGCGGATAGTGTTGCAGGCGATGGCAAGTGCAGGCTGAGCGCGATGCATCGATCGCTGAAAGGCGGCGACACGGCCATTCAACTGTCTGCGCTATCCCAGCTTTCGTCGTCGCCACCCGCCACCACCTTGCGCACGGCATCGCCCGAGAAGCCGCGTGCCAGCAAAAACCGCTGCTGTTTGCCCCGGGCGGCGGCATCCAGCGGCGGGGTGCCAAACTTTTTACGCCAGACCTCGCGGGCCCGGGCCAGCTCGGTGCTTTGCAGGCTGGCCACCGCGTCCAGCACGGCGGCGGGGTCCAGCCCCTTGCTTTGCAGCTCTTGGCGGATGCGCGCGGTGCCCAGCTTGCCCGCACGGCGGTACAGCACGGAGTCCACCACCCGCTGCTCGTTGATGAAGCCCTTGGCTTGGAGTTCGTCCAGCGCCTGGGCCAGCGTGCCGGGCACTTCTTCAAACGTGATGAGCTTGCGCTCTAGCTCGGCCCGCGAATGCTCACGGCCGCTGAGCAGGCGCAAAGCCCGGCCCTTGAGGCTGATGGGCGACAGGCTCTTGTGCGGGCCCTTGGACGGTGAGAAAGCCATTTGCTACGGTATGTATAGCTGCCAGCGCAGGTGTACCCTGCGCTGGAGCCTTATTTAAGCCTCAACTTTGGCTTTTTTGCCTTCTTTGGCCGGTTCGGCGGCAGCTAGCACCAGCGGGATGCCCAGCGACTCGCGCACCTTGTTTTCGATCTCGGTGGACAGGCCGGGGTTTTCGCGTAGAAACTCACGGGCGTTGTCGCGGCCTTGGCCGATTTTTTCACCCTGGTAGGCGTACCAGGCACCGGACTTTTCGATCACCTTGGCTTCCACGCCCATGTCGATGATTTCGCCGTGGCGGCTGATGCCCTCGCCGAACAGAATGTCGAATTCGGCGGTTTTGAAAGGCGGAGCTACCTTGTTCTTCACCACTTTGACCTTGGTCTCGTTGCCGATCGCGTCGTCGCCCTTTTTGATGGTGCCGGTGCGGCGGATGTCCAGGCGCACCGAGGCGTAGAACTTCAGCGCGTTGCCGCCGGTGGTGGTCTCAGGCGAGCCGAACATCACGCCGATCTTCATGCGGATCTGGTTGATGAAGATGACCATGCAATTGGCCTTCTTGATGTGGGCGGTGAGCTTGCGCAGCGCCTGGCTCATCAAGCGGGCCTGCAGGCCGGGCAGGCTATCGCCCATTTCGCCTTCCAGCTCGGCCTTGGGGGTCAATGCGGCCACCGAATCGACCACGATCAAATCGACCGCGCCGGAACGCACCAGGGAATCGACGATTTCCAGCGCTTGCTCGCCGGTGTCGGGCTGGCTGATCAGCATTTCCTGCAGATTCACACCCAGGTTTTGGGCGTACTGGGTGTCGAGTGCGTGCTCGGCATCCACAAAGGCGCAGGTGCCGCCGAGCTTTTGCATTTCGGCAATCACTTGCAGGGTCAGCGTGGTCTTGCCGCTGGACTCAGGGCCGTAGATTTCAATCACCCGGCCACGCGGCAGGCCGCCGACGCCCAGCGCAATATCCAGGCCCAGCGAGCCGGTGGAGACCACCTGGATGTCCTCTATCACCTCGCCCTCGCCCAGGCGCATGATGGTGCCCTTACCAAACTGCTTTTCGATCTGCGCCAGCGCGGCTTGTAGGGCCTTGGCTTTTTCAGCCAGTGCGGCGGGGGTGGGGGCGACGGGAGGGGCTTTGGTGACGGCGTTCATGCTGCGGGTCTTTCAAAAATCAGAAGGAATTGAGCGGGTGCATGGCCTGCGGTTAACTACAGGCTGGATGCTTGAACAGTAGTTTACGGCGACCTTTGGTTTCTTCAAATAGATTTTTTAGTCAGTTTGACTTACTATTAAAAAATGCTGGATATCACTGCTGAACAAGGTTGGCGCGAGACGCATTTGGGCCGCCGGATGGCCGCTGCGCTGCGCCGATTCGATGCCCGCGTGCTGGAACTGATGGCCCGCAACGTGGACGTGCCGCTGGCCCTGGGCAACCTGGCTGCGCGGGCGCAGGTGGGCGCAGCGCACATCCACATCACCCGGCACCTGCCGCTGCAGGGCGCGCGGCTCACCGAGCTGGCCACGCAGGCGGGCATGAGCAAACAGGCCATGGGCGACCTGGTGGACCAGTGCGCCGCTTGGGGCATGGTGGCGCGCGAACCCGACCCGCTGGACGCGCGCGCGCGGCGGGTGGTGTTTACCGCCACCGGTTTGGCCTGGCTCAAGGCCTTCCAGGACGCGGTCGCACAGGCCGAGGAAGAGTTCCACCAGGCCGTCGGCCCCGAGGTGGCCACCGTGGTGGCGCTGGGGCTAGAGGCCTACGCTACATAATCGCGAAAAAAGTAGGAGACACGATGCGAATTCTTATTGCGGAAGACGACCAGGTTTTAGCCGACGGGCTGCTGCGTGGGCTGCGCGCTTCGGGGGCGGCGGTGGACCACGTGGCTAGCGGCACCGAGGCCGATGCCGCGCTGCTGACCAATAAAGAATTCGACCTGCTGATCCTCGACCTGGGCCTGCCCAAGATGCACGGCCTGGAGGTGTTGAAGCGCCTGCGCGCCCGCGGCTCGTCGCTGCCGGTGCTGATTTTGACGGCGGCCGACAGCGTGGAAGAGCGCGTCAAAGGCCTGGATTACGGGGCCGACGATTACATGGCCAAACCGTTTTCGCTACAAGAATTGGAAGCCCGGGTGCGTGCCCTGGCGCGGCGCAGCGCGGGCGGGGCCAGCAGCAGCATCCAGCATGGCCCCTTGCTGTACGACCACGCCGGGCGCATGGCCAGCATCGACGGCAAGACCCTAGAGCTGTCGGCCCGCGAGCTGGGCCTACTGGAGGTGCTGCTGCAGCGCGTGGGGCGGTTGGTGAGCAAAGAGCAGCTGATCGAGCGCCTGTGCGAATGGGGCGAAGAGGTCAGCGTCAACGCCATCGAGGTCTACATCTACCGCCTGCGCAAGAAGATCGAGAAGGGCCCGATCCGCATCGCCACCGTGCGTGGGCTGGGTTACTGCCTGGAAAAGATTACGCCTTGAGCGAGGAGGGCGTAGTTTTAGGCATGTTTTAAGCCTCTCGCGCTTGTTGCACCTGCGCTGTATGCTATTTAAATGATAACAATTTACAACGCCAGCACATGCGCCTCCACCACCTCCGCTAGCCAGTCCATCACCACCCGCACGCGTTTGGACAGGTTGCGGCGGTGGGCGTACAGCAGGTTCAGTGGCATGGGCGGTGCCGCCAAATCGGGCAATAGCGCGACCAGCAGGCCGCCTCGGATGTGCTCTTGTACCGCCACGGCAGGCACCTGGATGATGCCCAGCCCGGCCAGGCAGGCGGCCATGTAGGCCTCGGCGTTGTTAACCGTGATGGGGCCCGACATGGGCACTGCGCTGGTAGTTTTGCCGTCCGGGGCCAAAACCTCAAACCCATCGGGCTTGGCCCCCAGCGTGCTGGCGTAGTGCACCAGTTGGTGGTGGGCCAGGTCGGCCAGCGCGTGGGGCGTGCCGTGCGCCTGCAGGTAGGCGGGGCTGGCACAGTTGGCCATGCGCATAGGGGCCAGGGGGCGGGCGACCAGGCTGGTGTCTTGCACCGGGCCTGCGCGCAGCACGCAGTCAAAACCTTCGCGCACCAGGTCCACCCGGCGTTCGGTGCTGCTGATCTCCAGCTCCAGCAGCGGGTGCAGGGCCAGCAGTTCGGGCAGCCGGGGGATGACGGCTTGGCGCGCCATGCTGGTGGACATATCGATCCGCACGCGTCCGCGCAGGGCCTGGCTACCGGTGGTGCCGGGCTGCTGGAATAGGGTGTGCAGCTCGTCCGCATCGGCCAGCAGGTCTTTGCAGCGCTCGTAAAACACCTGGCCGTCCTGGGTGGGTGCGACCCGGCGTGTGGTGCGGTGCAGCAAGCGCGTGCCTAGCGCCGCCTCCAGTTGCTGCACAGCGTGGGACACGCTGGCCTTGGGCAGGCCCAGCGCCTCGGCCGCCTGCGTGAAGCTGGCCAGCTCGGCCACCCGGGTGAAGATGTGCATGCGCTCTAAAGGAATCATTGTTCAATTATGGCGAACAACTAAACCAATGAGTGGCTATTTATCCAATACGCCGTGGTCAATAGACTTGCCTGCATTCACCACCCATTGCAACAAGGAAGCACCCATGACTACCACCATAACCCCCATCGCTATCGTCACCGGCGGCAGCCGCGGCCTGGGTAAAAGCACGGCCTTGCACCTGGCCGCCCAGGGCACCGACATCATCTTGACTTACCGCAGCCAAGCCGCCGAGGCACAGGCCGTGGTGGCGCAAATTGAGGCGCTGGGCCGCCGCGCTGTGGCCTTGCCGCTGGACGTGGCGGTGAGTGCCCGTTTTGCGGATTTTGCCGCCCAGGTCAAAGCGGCGTTGGCAACGACGTGGCAGCGCGACCGCTTCAACTTCCTGGTCAACAACGCGGGCCACGGTGCGTATGCCAGCCTGATGGACACCACCGAAGCGCAGTTTGACGCGCTGTTCAACGTCCATCTGAAGGGCGTGTTCTTTTTGACGCAAAAGCTGTTGCCGCTGATGGCCGATGGCGGCCGCATCGTCAATATCTCTAGCGGCCTGACCCGCTTTGCGCTGCCCGGCTACGCCGCTTACGCCGCGATGAAGGGTGCCGTCGAGGTCATGACGCGCTACATGGCCAAGGAGCTGGGTGCGCGCGGCATCGCCGTGAACACGCTGGCCCCAGGGGCCATTGAAACCGACTTTGGCGGCGGCACGGTGCGCGACAACCCGGAGGTCAACGGCTTCATCGCCGCGCAAACCGCCCTGGGCCGGGTCGGCCTGCCGGACGACATTGGCGGCGCGATTGCGACGTTGCTGTCACCCGGCAACGGCTGGGTCACGGCGCAGCGGATTGAGGCCTCGGGCGGCATGTTCATTTGATACCGGAGCGCCGCATGCCAATTTCAGGTAACACGATGCTGGTCACGGTGGCACATCGGGCATCGGCTAACCACCGGCAGCCTGCGTGCGCTGACGGCAGGGCGCGCCAAGTGCTGGCACACCCCTAAGCCTTAGAACGTGTTTACGATCTATTCGAGGCCGCGCAGCTGCCTTCTCGGGAGGGGCTGGTAGGCGCGGTTCGCCGCCAATAGCTGGCTATTGGCAAGAGCCGCAACGCCCCAGACTGCCCGAGAAGGCAACTGCCCTTCGGGTTGGGGAGAAATCGGGCGATTTGCCCGCCATCACCCTTGCATGGGCAGAGAGCCCATGCTGCGGGCGCTGACAGCCAACTCATCCCGATTGCTCTCCAACGCGGCCCCGAATAGATCGTAAACACGTTCTAAGAGGGTCGGACCGAAAGCTTGGCCATCTTTATGCATGCAATTAGGCTGCTAGCGCAAACAAACTATGCGCTAGCAGCTATTTTATGTATAGCAAGCCAAGCGATGGATGCCGTGGTGAAAGCGTTGCGATGTCGGGCTGCTCGCCTCCATGGGCGCAACTTGCCGCGACTTGCGGCGGCATTAGCTGGTCTTGTAACCCATCATCTGCGGCAACCACAACACCGTTTGTGGAAACACACTCATGATGAGCAGGGCCGCGATAAGCACAAAAATGAACACCCAGGCTTCGCGGATCATGCCTTTGAGCGGCACGCCGGCCAGCGCGTTGATCACAAACAGCAGCATGCCAAAGGGTGGAGTGACCAAGCCAATCATCATGTTCACCGCCAGGACCACGCCGAGATGGACCAGGTCGACGCCCAACAACTTGGCGGTAGGCAACAGAATGGGTACCAGCACCAGCAACATGATGGAGGTATCGAGCAAGCAGCCCAGCACGAGAAACAAGACATTCGTCAGCAGCAAGAAACCCGTGGGCGTGAGCTGCATGCCGGTCAGCCAGGCAGCCACCAGGCCGGGCACGTTTTCCGCCGTGAAAGCGTAATTGATGATGAAAGCCGAAGCGATGATCAAGGTGACCGAGGCGCTGGTCTTGGCCGATTCCACCAAAATTTCATACAGGCGACCCCACGTCAACGCGCGGTACACCAGGCTCGCCAGAATCAGCGCGTACAGCGCCGCCACCGAAGCGGCTTCTGTGGGCGTGAAGACGCCGCTGTAGATGCCGCCGAGCAACACCACGGGCAAGGTCAGGGGTAGAAATCCGCGTGCGATGATGCGCGGATATGCCGCCCATGGGATCTTGTCGCCGCGTGGAAACTGGCGCTTCTTGGCGATGAAATGCACCGCGATCATCAGCGACACGGCCATCATCAAACCCGGCAACACACCGCCCAAAAAGAGCGCTCCCACCGAGGCACTCGACACCAGTGCATAGATCACCAGCGGGATCGACGGCGGAATGATGGGGCCAATGGTGGACGAAGCCGCCGTCAGCGCGCCGGCGAATTCAGCGGTGTAGCCATTCTTCTCCATCATGCGGATGCTCACCACGCCAGGGCCCGCAGCATCGGCGATGGCGCTACCGCTCATGCCCGAGAAGATCACGCTCACGATGATGTTGACGTGGGCCAACCCGCCGCGCAGGCGACCCACAATAGCCAGCGCGAAATCAAACAAGCGTTCGCTGACGGTGCCCGAGTTCATTACCGCCGCAGCAAAAATGAACAAAGGCACGGCCAATAGAACGTAGCTGTTGTACAAGCCGTTGAGCACTTGCTCGGCCACCAGCCCGAGGTCCTGGTGTTTCATCAGCAGATACGACACGCCGCTGACCATCATCCCGAAGGCGATGGGCAGACGCAAGATCAGCGTCAGCACCAGCATGCATAACAAGAGAGTAAGTGAAGAGCTCATACGCTTAGATGTATTGACGCCAGTTGCGGCCCAGCAAGCGGCAGAACTTGACAAGATACTGCACGGCGACGATGGTCACGAAAATGATGAAGGGGGCGAAAACGTAAGAGAACGGGATGTCCAGCACCGGGGTTTTCTCCCGGTGCATAAACTTCACGTAGTCAAAAGCCTGCGGCAATAACACCAACATCAGCCCCGCAGTCAGCGCGGCTCCGATCAGGCCAAACACCCTCCGCCCTCCTGGCGGCAAGGCCTCGTACACCAGATCGAGCATCACGTGTTCTTTTTCCTTGAGCAGCGTGGCCGCGCTCCAGAACACCATGAGGATGTACAAGACCACGATCAGTTCGTCAGACCAGGCCAGCGGCTTGTTGAAAACGAAGCGCATGGTCACCTGGATCACGAATACTAGGAACAGCAGCGCGAAAATGGCAGCGGAGGTTCCTTCGGCAAATTGCCGAGTGCGCTTCAACATGCAGTACTCCTACTTGACTTGGTTGATGCGCTCCAGCAAGCCCTTGGGCCATACCTTGGCGTAGTCGGAGTTCAAGTAAGCCGATTGCACCGACTTGCGGAAAGCGTCCAGATCTGGTGTGGTCACGGTCAGACCCTGCTCCTTCAGGAAACCAACCAGTTGCGCTTCATCGGTGATGCGGTTTTGGTTGTTGTATTTGGCTGCGGCTTGGGCGGCTGCCTTCAGCTTGGTTTTTTGGTCGGCACTCAGACTGTTCCACACTTTGTTGGAGATGCTGATGAAGATGCCGTCCACCAGATGGTTGGTCAGCGTGAGCTGCTTGGTGACTTCATAGAACTTGGCGCTGCGCACCGTGGGCAGAGGGTTGTCCTGGCCGTCGATAGTGCCGGTTTTCAGGCCGAGGTAGACCTCGCCAAAGGCCAGCGGCGTGGGTGTGGCACCCAATGCCTCACCCAGGAACAACCACTCCTTGCTGCTCGGCATGCGAAGCTTGACGCCTTTGAGGTCGGCCGGCGTTCTGACGTTGCGTAACTCGCGCAGATTAAGCTGACGGGTGCCCAGGTAGATGGGAGACAGGATGGTGATGTCCATCTTTTCGCTGACCAGTTTGAATAGCTCGTCACCAATCGGGCCGTTGAACACTTTGTTCATGTGGTCTGGGTCGCGGACCACATAACCAGCGGTGAAGATAGAGAACTCGGGCACCAGCTTGGCAATGTCAAACGCCGAAATGGACGCCATTTCCAGATTGCCTCGGGCCATGGCAGCCGGCTCTGTGCCTTGTTTGAACAAGGATGCGTTCAGGTTGATCTGCACATCAAATTGGCCTGGCGCGGTTTTCTCCAACTCGTCTTTCATCACCGTCCACATCTTGGCATGCCAGTCGTCAGGTACGGCCGGTGTGGAAATTCGCAGCGCCTGTTTGGTCTGTGCGAAGCTGGGCAGCGTGGCACTGCCCAGCGCCAGGCCGGCGCCCAGCAATGTGCGGCGGCGTAAAGATGGGGCTATCTGGTTCATGGTTTTGTCTCCTGGTTCTAGTTATGGAAATCAGATATGGGCCAATGCAGCACCAATGGCACGGTAGCCTTCACGCACCGCCTTCAATTCACTGCTATCCAGTGGCGACAGCGGGGCCCGCATGTTCAGCCAGAAATCGTCGCCGGTCTGCTCGGCCAGCACCGCCTTGTAAGCGCCGACAAACGGCATATTGGGGCGGATGCTCAGCAGCCCTAAGAGCGCAGTCATGAGTTTGACGTCGGCCTCAGACACCTTGCTGGGGGCATCCATCACCCGGCGCAGCAGGCCTGGTGCCAGATTGGCCAAGCCGTTGACCGAGCCCGAGCCGCCTTCGACCATGACCGGCGCAATATCGAGCTCCGCACCCACCAGAATGGCCAGTTGGGGAAAGGCTTTGGCCAAGGCCAGTGCATGGGCCCTGTCACCGCTGCTGTCTTTCACACCGACCACCTGGCCTGGATGGCGGCGTACCAGCTCGGCGATGGCTTCGTGCGAGAAACCAAAGGTGCTCATGGCCGGGAAATGGTAGAGCAACATTTTGAGGCCGTCGTCACCAATGCCGCGCACCACTTGCGACACGGCTTCTACGATGCCCGCGTCCCGTGGCTGGTTGAAGAAAAACGGCGGCATGTACAGATGGCGGTGCACGCCGAGCCGTGCGGCATGGCGACCCAGCTCGATGGCTTCCGCCAGTGACAAGGCGGTCGTGGTGACGATGATCTGATTGGCACGGATGCCGCTGCCGAGCATGGATTCCAGCAGGCTTTTGCGCTCCTCCATGGAAAACGCGGGCCCTTCGCCGGTGGTGCCAAACAAGGTGATGCCATCACAACCGGCCGCCAACATGGTTTTGGCGTGGCCGATGCTGCGGGCCATGTCGAGCTCTCCGCTGGCGCTGACCGGCAGCAACAGGGCGGGCCAAAGGCCGTTGATATCTGGGTTCAAGAGGGACTCCTTCAAAGTGTGGGTTATGGGGAAATAGGAACGGGTCAGCCCGGCGCAGACAAGGTCTGCGGCGCCGCCATCACACGGGCCTGGGCGCTAAGAATATGGTCGTCAAGCCCGGCCATGGCGGCGGCTGCATCGCGCTGCTGCAGCGCCGAGATAAAGCGCAAGTGTTCTTCCATGGCGGGGATCAAGCGGGCAGGGGTGATGACGGTTTGCTCCAGCGTGATCAGGCGCACGCGCAGGCTGTTGACGCGGTAGATTTCGGAGAGGATCTCATTGCCCATGGCATCGACCATGCGGTCGTGCAAACCCCAGTCGATCGACTGCGCGTCATCCAGCAAAACCGCATCGGGCGTATCCGGCTGGGCGGCGCGGGCACGGCGCAGAATGTCGTGGTGGGCGGCTTCAATTTCGTCCAGCTCGGCGGTGCCCACGCTGCGCACAAACAGCCGCACCGCCTCGCGCTCGATCATGGCGCGTAGCTGGAAGGCATTGCGGATCAACTTTAAATCCACATGGGCGATCTGCAGGCCGCGCTGGGGCACGGTTTTGACCAATCCCCCGGCTTCCAGGCGCGGAATCATCTCGCGTACTGCGCCCAGCGGCATATCCAGGAGGGTCATCAGCTCGCGCTGCGACACAAACTGGCCAGGGCGGATATTGCCGCTGAGGAGTTGCTGGGTAAAGCCCTGGTAGGCGCGGGCGCGCTGGCTGGTGGGCTCCTGGCGGGTTGGGGCCAGTGCGTGCGGGGTGGCTGCCCTGGTAGGGCGCTTGGCCGTGGTGCTCACGACCGCACCACACCCTTTTTCAGCACGATGTTGCCGTACAACCGGGTTTCACCCGTGGCCACGATGGCAAAGGCCTGGGCCGCACGCGCATAGAACGCATGCCGCTCCAGCGAAGCCGGGGCGCGCTCGCTGTGGCGCTGCAAGATCTGGGTGAAATCCTGCACCGCCTCGGGTACCGCGCTGGCATCGCCTACCACCTGCATGGTGAAGGCCGCATCGGGCACATATTCGTCCAGCGGCAGCAGCGAGAGCACGGCATCCAGCACGCGGTTCATGTCCAGGCCGGGCAGATGGACCAGCCGTTTGGCATGGGTGGCGGCGGGAAAGTTGGCATCGGCCAGGACGATTTCATCCCCATGCCCCATAGAGGCCAGCACGTGGAGCAGATCGGGCGACAGCAGGGGCGAAATATTTTTGAGCATCTTGAAAAGCGGGCGTTAATTTTTTACCACTGACATGTTAGTTAGATTAAACACGCATGAAAGCCACGTCAAGAGGGCTGTCCCTGGTAAAGCTCTCTTTAAATTGGCCTCTGGCATGCGGGGTCGCCTGCCGCATCGGTTATTGGTGGGTAAAGTCGCCCACGCCGTGCAGGTATTCGAACAGCGTAAGCTGTGGGAACTTTGGTGGGGTATCTGCCCCGCACCACGCCCCCACTTTTCAGGAAACCGCCATGAACGCCCGCGTCCCTGCCGCCGTACTCGATCCGCAACAAGTGCTGGCCCATGCCACCCAGGCCTGGGATGGCGACATCGTGCGCCAGCTCAGCGACTACATCGCCATCCCCGCCAAGTCGCCCGCCTACGACGCGTCTTGGTCCGAGCACGGCTACATCGACACGGTGATGCGCAACGCGGCCGCCTGGGTCGAGGCGCAAAAGGTCGAAGGGCTGACGTTGGAAGTCATCCGCCTGGAAGGCCGCACGCCGGTGCTGTTCTTTGAAGTGGCGGCCAGCCAGACCGACTGCCGCCAGACCGTGCTGATGTACGGCCACCTGGACAAACAGCCCGAATTCACCGGTTGGCGCAACGACCTGGGCCCCTGGACCCCCAAGTACGAAGACGGCAAGCTGTATGGCCGGGGCGGGGCCGACGACGGTTACGCCGTTTACGCCAGCATCACCGCCGTGCAGGCGCTGAAAGCCCAGAAAGTACCGCACCCGCGCATCGTCGGACTGGTCGAAACTTGCGAAGAAAGCGGCTCCTACGACCTGCTGCCCTACGTGGATGCCATGCGCGACAAGCTCGGCGACGTGGCGCTGGTGGTCTGCATGGATTCCGGCGCGGGCAACTACGACCAGCTGTGGCTGACCAACAGCTTGCGCGGCATGGCCAATGGCGTGTTGAAGGTGGAGGTGCTGACCGAAGGCGTGCACTCCGGCGATGCCAGCGGCCTGGTGCCGTCGAGCTTTCGCATCATGCGCCAGGTGCTGGACCGGCTGGAAGACAGCGCCACCGGCCGCCTGTTGCCCGCCAGCTTCCACTGCGAAGTACCGGCAGACCGCTTGCTGCAGGCCCGCGCCACGGCGGCCATTTTGGGCGACGAAATCTACAAGCGTTTCCCTTGGGCGCACTACGACTGCGGCGGGGCCAGCACCTTGTGCCTACCCACCACCACCGAGCCGGTGCAGGCCCTGCTGAACCGGACCTGGGCCCCCACGCTGAGCGTGACCGGGGCCGAGGGCCTGCCGGAGCTGAAAAACGCCGGGGCCGTGCTGCGCCCGTACACCGCCTTCAAGCTGTCGCTGCGCCTGCCGCCGCTGGTGGACGCGTCGGTCGCTGTGCAAGAGCTCAAAACCCTGCTGGAAGACAACGCCCCCTACCAGGCCCGCGTGACCTTCCAGCCCGATGGTTCCGCCACCGGCTGGAACGCGCCCAGCACCGCGCCGTGGTTTGAAGCCGCGCTGCACGCCGCGTCGCAAGCCCAGTTTGGCGCGCCCTGTGGCTACATCGGCCAGGGCGGCACGATTCCGCTGATGAACATGCTGTCCCAGGGTTTCCCCAAGGCGCAGATGATGGTCTGCGGCGTACTCGGCCCCAAGAGCAACGCCCACGGCCCGAACGAGTTTTTGCACGTGCCTTACGCCAAGAAGCTCACCGCCGCCGTGGCGCAGGTGATTGCCAGCTTCGCAGTGCACGCCGACGCAGATTAAGCCGCCCAATAAAAAAGCCACTTTTCATATAAGAAAAGTGGCTTTCATGCAGGTAGTACCTGCGCTAGAAGCTATGACTTCTGTAGCAAGCCACCCAGCATGCCAAACAGGTCGCTGCTGTCGCCCAAACCGGCTTGGGGCGCTTGGCCTGCGGGGGTGAGGTGGTCTACCAGACCGGGCAGTACCTGGGCCAGCTGGCCTGCGGCTTCACTGGGGTCCACGCCCAGTTTGGCGGCAATGCCGGACAGCGCGTCCGAACCCAGCACATTGCTGAGCTGGTCTGCAGAAATCGGCTGGTTCTGACCGCCGCCGATCCACGAACCCACCACATTGCCCAAGCCCGCTTGTTCAAATTTTCCGACCAAGCCGCCCAGACCACCGTGGTCGCCGTTGTTGCTCAGCATGCCCGTCACCACCTGGATGAGCTGGGGGTTGCTGGCCAGCATGCCGATGATGCCGCCCAAGCCACCGAGGCCAGCCTGGGGTTGCGCCTGTTGTTGGCCGTTGTTCAAAACCGCGCCGAGAACCGAGTCAAGTAAGCCCATGGTGTTTCCTTGGTAAGTAGAGAAAATATACGCTGCAGCCACCAGCAACGCTGCTTACAACCTGCAGGTTGACCGCACATTGTCTACCACCCAAAAGTCACATGCGATAGGGAGCTGGCTTTGCCACACAGTGGACAAAGCCAGAGAGGGTGGTCAATTTAGTGAATCACTTGGGCCAGCAGGCCATCGGCATAGTGGCCCGCTACCACCTGCAGGCTGTGGCCCTTGACACCAGCGGCCTGGCCTTCGCAGCCGAACTCTAAAAAGCGCTGTTTGCACAGCTTTTTAGCCGCTTCACGGGCGGGTTTGAGGT
>NZ_JBDTEM010000189.1:0-5191 GCF_039922535.1 Rhodoferax sp.
AAATTGCCATGGGGTGGTCGGCGCGGGTCAGGTTCTCTTCGAAGGCGGTGCGCGTCACGCCGGGTTGCACCAACACCACACGGATACCAAAACGGCGCACTTCGTGGTCCAGCGATTCGGTGTAGCCCTCAATCGCATGCTTGGTGGACGCATAGAAGGCGTTAAAAGGCGAAGGAATCAGGCCCAGGATCGAACTCATATTGATGATGCGGCCGCCCTTTTGGGCCCGCATGATGGGCAGCACCGCGTTGATGACACGCGCCACGCCGAACACGTTCACGTCGAACAGGCGCTGCGCCTGGCCGATGGACGACTCCTCGGCACCGCCGAGCAGGCCCACACCGGCATTGTTGACCACCAGGTCGATGCGCCCGGCTTGCTTGACCACTTCATCGACCAGCGTCTTCACCGACACCTCGTCCGTCACGTCGCAGACCAGCATCGTGATGCCTGAACGGCTGGCAACGGCCTTGCGGCTGGTGCCGAAGACGCGATAGCCGGCTTGGGCCAAGGACTGGGCGGTCACCAGTCCGATGCCCGACGAAGCGCCGGTGACGAGGGCGATACCCTTATATGTGTTGCTCATTTGATTTCCTTTGCAGTTCGTTGAAATAAGGCTGGATTGCCGATGAAGAGAATGTTACTATCAAAAAAGTACTAAGTCACTACTAATTTGATATGAACGAAAAAAATAATCTTTTTATGGGTTGCCCGGTCGCTCGCGGCCTGGAGTCCGTCGGCGATGCCTGGAGCATCCTGATCCTGCGAGACGCGCACTCAGGCGTCACCCGGTTCGACCAATTTCGGAAAAATCTGGGGATTGCGCCCACGATGCTGACCAAGCGGCTCGGCGCGTTGACCGACGCAGGCTTGCTGGAGAAGCGCGTCTACTCCGAGCGGCCCACGCGCGAGGAATACCTGCTGACAGCGGCTGGCCAGGACTTCTTGCCGGTGCTGATGATGATCGGCGCCTGGGCGCAGCGAAACTGTGGCGAGAACCTTGCGCGCTACATCGACGAAGAGACGGGCCTAGAGGTCGAGCCGATCGGTATCGACGCGGTAACGGGTGCCAAGCTCGGCAGCCGACCCATGCGCATGGGCCAGGCCAGCGGGGCTGGTTGATCTATGGCGGGTACCCCCAAATACCAGGAGAGAACTCCCTGAGCGCCTAGGCGGATGCTGGGCTAGTTGCTATTTAAAGAATAGCTTCTAGCGCAGGTGCTACCAGCGCTGGAGGCCTATTTCGCTTAAAGTTTCACCCATTCCTTGCTGAAGGTAGAGAAGGCGGGCTTTGGAAGGGCCTGGACGCGCAGCTAACCCAGGGCCCGTGCAGAAGGCCGCGCCACGGTCTCACGCACCGACTCCTCTTCGTGGGTGGCTTCGGCGGGCTTCACCAGGTCGCTACGGCTGAGAATCCCCACCAGCTTACGGGTCTGCAGGTCGGCCAGCACGGGCAGACGTTCCAGCTTGGTGACCGCCATGCGTTGCGCAGCGGCGCTTCCGGTCTCCGTCGGCACGGTCATGGCTTCCGGGTTGCGCTCCGCCACGTCGCGTGCTGTGCTTGCAGGGTGTGAATGGTGGAGCAAGTGGTTTCGGTCGAGCATTCCCAAGAAAGCGCCATCGCTCTCCACTACGGGATAGGCCCGGTGCTGTTGGCTGTCGCTAAACCATTCAGATGCAACCTGCGCCAATGAGGTATCTGCCGGGATGCTGATGACCTTGGTGGTCATGACATCCCCCACATGCACCCGCTCCAGCGGGTCCACCCCATATTCGCGAAAGACATGGCGACCGCGGCGCGCAATGCGTTCCGTCATGATGGAGCGTGGCATCAGCAGCACGCTGAGGCCGTGCGCTACGCAGCACGCCAGCAACAGCGGTAGCAGTGCATTGGCATCCCCCGTGAGTCCGAACGCAAACACGATGGCGGTCAACGGCGCACCGAGCACCCCGCCCAACATCGCCGCCATGGACACCAAAGGCCACAGTGATGGCTCGCCACCCGGCAGCCAAGCCGCCAACACCGTGCCCAGTCCCGCACCGACCATGAGCAATGGCGCAAGTACCCCGCCAGAGGTGCCAGACCCCAAAGCGATCACCCAGATGACGGCTTTGACCGCCAGCAGCGACAGGGCGACGCCCACCAAGATGCGGTGGTTCAGCAGGTCCGCAATAACGTCGTAGCCCACGCCCAAGGCCCGGGGTTGCAACCACCCACCGATGCCCACGGCGATGCCGCCCAGCGCTGGCCACCACATCCAATGCACCGGCAGCCGGTGAAACAGGTCTTCTACCGTATACAGCGCACGGGACATTCCGGCAGACAGCAGACCGGCAAGCAGCCCGACGGCGACGCATGAAACCATGGCCAGGTAGCCGACCGGCGCGGTGTGCAAGGGAAACAGCGGCCCCGCCTCCAAAAGCAGTGGGCGCGTAAACCCGGCGACGGCGCATGCCACCGCGACCGGCAGCAAGCTGCGCGGCCGCAGCTCGAACAACAACAACTCGACGCCCAGCAGGACCGCCGCCAAGGGGGTACCAAAAACCGCCGTCATGCCAGCCGTGGCACCTGCCACCAGGAGGGCTTTTCTTTCGGCAGCCGATAGGTGGAAATGCTGGGCCAGCAAGGAACCGATGGCACCGCCGGTCATGATGATGGGCCCTTCGGCACCGAAAGGCCCACCTGAACCAATCACGATGCCCGAAGACAGCGGCTTCAGCAAGGCCACCTTGGCGGACAGTTTGCTTTTGCCGAACAAGATGGCCTCAATGGCTTCGGGAATACCGTGTCCACGGATCTTCTCGGAGCCAAACCGGGCCATCAGCCCGACCAGCAGACCGCCGAGGACCGGGACCGCTATCACCCAGGCACCCAGCCCGTGGGTCGCAGGCGAACGGTCCACCACCGAAAACGATTGGAAGAAAAAGAGGTTGGTGAAGAAGTGAATCAGCGTCAACAACACATAGGCCGCGATGGTGCTGAGGGCTCCGATGGGAACCGCTAGGCCGACCAGCCGGAGTAAGCGCGGGTCACGCGCGTAATCGCGCGCATGGTGTGAAAAAGTTGCCATTACATTTCGGACGGGCGCGCCCGTGCTTCGCTGAGTTTTGCCAGATTCGTTTCGTAGAGTGCGGCGATCAGGTCGGTCTGCGTCACCATGCCCACCAGTTTGCGCTGCGCATCGACTACCGGCACATGGTGAAGGCCGCTGTTGGACATAAGCGGCACCAGCTCCACAATCGGCGTGCTGTCGAGTACCGTTTTCGCCGGTGAGCCCATGATTTGCCCGACCACCTCCGGCTTGTCCGAATGGGTGTGTGGCGTTCGGCGCAGCAAGGTACGCATCCGGCTTGTGATGCTGGCGGCATCGGTCAGGTTGGCGTGGCGCAGAAAGTCCGTGCGGGTGACGATACCCACCACATGGCGTGCCCGATTGAGCACTGGCAGTGCCTGCAGCCGATGGCGGTGCATGAGTGCCCAGGCCTCCTGTAACTCGGTGGCGAACTCGACGCTGACGATGTCTTTGGACATCACGTCCACGCATTTGGTGTCGCCTATGACGCGGCGCAATGCGTGCATTTCCGTCTTGCTGAACAGGTCTGCCAGGTCATCGGCACTGACGTCGAGCACCTGGTTGTACTCCTTCAATACCGCCTGTAAATCGCTGGGTGTGAAGCCCAATCGGGCCATGGGCACCACATCGTTGGTCAGGTGGGGGTGCGCTGTCTCCAACTGTTGGCTGTGCGGGTAGCGCCGACCCGTGGCATTGTTGTAGACCAAGGCCACTAACAGCAGCACAAGCGTGTTCAGTCCCACCGGAGCCAACACAAAGTCGTATCCGCTGGCATGCACTGCTGGCCCGCCCAGAACCGCCGTGAGCGCGACCGCACCGCTGGGTGGATGCAGGCAGCGCAATGCGAACATCGCCCCGATGGCAAAGAAGATGGCCGCTGCGGCCGCCTGGAAGGGGCTGCCAATGAATTTCGCGCACGTGACGCCGATGAGGGCCGACACGAGATTGCCACCAGTGATGGACCAGGGTTGGGCCAAAGGGCTGGCGGGAACGCCGAACAACAGCACGGCAGAGGCACCCATCGGGGCTATCAGCGCCGCCGCCGTAGCCGTGGGGCCTAACAAGGCAGCACTGAGAAGGCCGGTCAGAAGAATGCCAAGCAAAGCCCCGGCGCCAGAACGTAATCGCTCTCGTTGACCGACCAAAGCCACCGAGGGCAGGAGGCTTCTCAGCCACGGATGCTGGAGGAAATACATGAACTTGGGCAACAATGGTAAAAGACCTAATTACATCACAGTGTGATATAAATTTCCAAAGCAAGCCCAACGACCATGCGCCGAAACAACCCTGAACTCACGAAAAGTGACTTTGAATCGCTGTCCGAATTTCGGTACCAGTTACGACGCTTCCTGCGCTTTAGCGAGGAGGCGGCGCACTCCGAGGGCCTGACACCGCAGCAATACCAGTTGCTGTTGCACGTCAAAGGATTCCCGGGCCGTGAACATGCCACCATCGGCGAACTGGCCGAAAGGCTGCAAACCCAACAGCACGGTGTGGTGGCGCTGGTGTCGCGCTGCGAAGAGGCGGGCTGGGTGTCGCGATCACCGGGCGAAACCGACCGCCGACAAGTGCTGGTCCGTTTGACCGCCGAGGGTGACCAGCGTGTCAGGCGGGCGGCGGAACTTCACAAGTCCGAATTGAAGTCGATGTCCGCCGTTTTTATGGTTGCGAACATTTCGGCTTTCAACGACGCAAAGGAGGGCCTGCACGGCGCCCCACAAAAGACCAAAAATTAAGTTCGCTTAGTCCGCCACTATGGACACCAGCACCTGCCAGCGCCGCGCTGACGATGCGCATTTCCGGGCTATAGGTACCACCGGGGGCAGGGGCGGGGCGTTTGAGGGAAGTGGGCTTTAATGGTTGAGAATTGTTGCTCAAAATAATAATAAGTTTCTATTTATGCTGAATGTGAAAATATGGCCATGCACCGAGATTAAGATGGCCGCTTTACACACGCGAAACCACGATGTCCGCTGACAATGCCCCTCCACCCAAGGTCCCCAACGCCCCCAGCGTGGACCAGCTCATCAAGCGCATCACCGGTGAGTACGATGCCCTGAGCAAGCAGCTCAAGGTGATAGCCCGCCACGTAGAACTCAACCGCCACCACATCGGGC